>CADCTC010000143.1 GCA_902805635.1 uncultured Chloroflexota bacterium | reverse complement strand
GAGGCGCCGGCCGGGCCGCTGCGGCGCGTGGAGCCGGACGAGGTGGGCATGGCGGCGCAGCCCGAGGCAGCGGATGGGTGGGAAGCAGGCGGAGGGGCGGTCGCAGACCTAGTGATGGCGGTGCAGAGTGGGGGCTCGACGGCGTGCGGCGTGGACGAAGCGCGGCGGGTGTCGGAAGTCGGGTTCGCGATTCACGCGTCGAGTGGCGCGGCGGGCCGCCGGCTGCGGATGGACGAAGTAGACCGGGAGCTGCGCGTCGTGTCGCTGCGGTGGGGCAACGAATAGGCGGCGCACACGGTGGGCGGTCTACTCGCCGCGCTCCGCGCCGGGGCGGACCTTCCACCCAGTGGGGTTCACGTCTATGGTGATCCCGTCGGGGGTCATCCACTTCCGCTCGCCGACCCAGCGCTCCGGCGTCCCTTCCTGATTGCCATACGTCTGGTTCCACTCCTTCAGCTCGACCGCGCCGAGTGGCGCGAGGCCCGCTTCGGTTGCGGCGAGATCTTCGACGTGGAAGCCAAAGTGATGCAGGCCGGGCTGCCCGCCGCCGTAGCGGTCCACCTTGAACTTGAGCAGCGTCACGTTGATGTAGCCGTCGCTCAGGACAACGCCTTCGTTATCCGGGCTACGCTGCACCTCTACCAAGCCGAACGCCTGGGTGAAGAACGCCGCCGTGGCGGCGGGGTCGCGCGTGGTGATCCCGATGTGCCTGATCTTGGCCATGTGGCCCAAGCTCCCCTCTCTACAGCTCACGTTCTCGCGCATGCCCGCGTCACCAGTCTGGTGGCTCGAAATATACGTGAAACCACGTTTCAGGTCAACCGATGGGCACCGGAAGGCGCCTCTAGGTAGCCGGCCCATACGAACGGGCTCCGGATGGTGACGCAGCACGAAGGCAGACGAGGTGTCGCCGTGCCACAGTCGATTAGCCGCCGGCGGCTACCAGTCCTGGCCGGCGGGCGGTGCGGTCTCCGGGGACGGCTCTTCCTTCTGAGGAACTGCTGAGGCGGCGCATGGGGTCGAGCTCGGCACGATAGGCGGCTACTTGCGCGTCGGTGTCGGTGGCGTCCCAGCCGCAAAGCGCGGCCATGCGGGTTGCGATGGCGTCAAGGTGGGGCAGCGCCTGGTCGGCGTTGAGGCCGAGGTCGGAGCGGCGCAGGAGGAAGTCGGGCAGGGTGATGGTCCATTCCCGGTCGATCGCACGTGCCAGCTCGGCGGCGACGGCCAGGCTGCCAGGCGCCAGGCGCTCGGCGAGGCCGCGATCGCGCTCGGCCAGGTCGAGGACCTCGTGCGCCAGCGCGCCATACAGGCGGCCCAGGCGCTCGGCCTGCGCCGCGTCGAGGCCAAGCGAAAGGGCGCGCGGCCGGAGCTCGGTGGCCACGAAGCTGGCCAAGTCGGCTGATTGGCCGAGCGTGCCGCCGGGGAAGGGGCGGCGGTCGGTGTAGCCGCGCGTGGTGCGGCCCAGCTTGGTCGAGACCAGGTCGCCCACCTCCTCGGCGATGCCGCGATAGGCGGTAATCTTGCCGCCCACCACCGACACAATACCTGGCACCCCTTCGCGCGCCTCGTGGTCGAGGAGCTTGTGCTTGCGTGAGACCTTGCCTTCCTGCACGCCCTCGACGCGGCC
The DNA here is from genome assembly GCA_902805635.1 of uncultured Chloroflexota bacterium. Taxonomy (GTDB): domain Bacteria; phylum Chloroflexota; class UBA11872; order UBA12225; family UBA12225; genus CADCTC01. The sequence goes on along the minus strand of CADCTC010000143.1, from coordinate 9,038 downwards.
GAGCGCGCGCACGCCGGCCCAGGTGTAGTGGACCTGGTCGAACGGCGCCTGGGGGAAGGCGCGACGCGCCTCGGTGCTGAGGTAGGTGACGTCCTCCTGGTCGGCGGCCGCGTCGGCCGGGTCGCCGTGGTAATCGGTGTCGGTGGTGCCCACCAGGGAGCAGCCGTGCCACGGCACCACGAAGAAGAGGCGGCCATCGGTCTGCGAGAACAGGACGTGAGCGTGGCGCGTGCCGGGCGGCGTGACGAGGTGAACGCCCTTGGTAAGGCGGAGCAGCGGCGGCCGCCCGGGGCGGATCTCGCCGTCGGTCCTGTCGAGCCACGGGCCGGTGGCGTTGATGGTTAGATGCGCCCGCACCTCCAGCTCACCGCCACCGAGCGTATCGCGCACAAGAGCGCCGGTGACGGTGCCGGCGGTTCCGCTCTGGCGCAGGAAGCGCTCAACGCGAGCGTGGGTGAGGATGTGAGCGCCGTGGGCGGCGGCATCCAGCGCGTTCTCCACGACCAAACGCTCCACGTAGGGAACCTGCGCGTCGTAGTAGCGCCAGGCGCCTTGCAGCCCTTCGGGGTCGATGCCCGGCTCGGTGGCGAGCAACTGCTCTCGCGAAAGCCACCTGCGTGAGGGGAGGCTCTTGTCATAGGAAAGCAGGTCGTACAGCAGCATGCCGGCGCTCAGCTTGGCCTGGTAGGCCTGGCTGCGCCCGTACTGGGGCAGCAGGAAGGGCAGCGGAAAGACCAGGTGCGGCGCCACGCGCAGCAGGATCTCGCGCTCGCGCAAGTCCTCGCGGACCAGGCCGAAGTCGTAGTTCTCCAGATAGCGCAGGCCGCCGTGGATGAGGCGGGTGGGGCGCGAGCTGGTGCCAGACGCCAGGTCGCGCTGCTCGACGAGGCCGACGCGGAAGCCGCGCAGCGCCGCGTCGCGCGCGATGCCGGCGCCGACGATGCCGCCGCCCACCACAAGCACGTCCAGGGGGTGCTCGCGCGTAGCGCGCAGGGCCTCCACTGTTGTGCGCCGCTGCTCAGAAGTGTTCATGTCTCGCGTGCTCCACATGCTCGAAGTGCTCCGATGGCGGGGGTTCAGCGGGCCGCGGCCACCGCCGAACCCGCGGCAGAATGGGTAGTGGAGGCAGCCGCCGCAGGCACGGGCCAGGGCAGCAGACCAACCTCGGTGGCGGTGTCCAGCACGGTGTAGCGACGGCGAATCTGGCGCGCGGCACCGAGCGCGGCCTGGCCCTGCTCCGGGGTGAGGCCGATCTGCTCGGGTCGGGAAGGGCAGCCGGCAGCGTCCAGCAAGCGACGTATCTCCGTCGCCGGCAGGAGCTGGTCGCGCAGCCGCTCGCGCAGCGCGGGCCACTGTACCCGGAGGCTAGCCAGGCGTTGGTCCAGCTGCGGCGGCGTCACGTGCTTGGCGCGTACCTCGTCGACGGCCTGCTCGCGCAGCGACGGGTCGGCATCGGCGTGGGTCTGCCGCACCTCCGCCTCCCAGCTTTCCAAAGCTGGCCAGCCACGGCGAGCGGCGTCCACGTCGATCGCCGTTATGTCGAGCGCCAGCAGCCGCTCGTACAGCTCTGCCACCAGGACGGTACCCACGGCAACCTTGAATCCATGCGACACGGTGTGCCCCTGGTAGGTGAGGCCGCGCATCTCCCAGAGGTGGCTCAGCTGGTGCTCGGCGCCGGACGCGGGGCGAGACGAGCGCGCCGCCTGCATGGCCAGGCCACTCATGGTGAGACAGGCAAATAACTGCTCGACGGCCGCCGGGTCGCCGGCGGGAAGGCGCTCGGCGCCGGCGAGCGCCTCTCGCACGGCGGGCTGCACCAGCTCCCAGATGGCGGGGTCGATTGGCTCGACGCCGAGCGCGTCGGCAAGCTGCCAATCGGCGCCGGCAGTGAGCTTGCCAGCCAGGTCGCCGAAGCCGGAGGCGTTCATCTCGGGCGGCGCAGCGGCGAGCACGTCGACGTCGGCGACAACGGCGCGCGGCGCGGGGCAGGAGATGGTCTGCTTGAAACCGTCGCGCGTGATGGCGGCGCCGAACGCGGCGTAGCCATCCATCGAAGCAGCGGTGGCGACCACCATGTAGGGCCGGCCGGCGAGGTGCGCGCCGAGCTTGGTGAGGTCGTTGATGGTCCCGGAGCCGGCGGCCACGGGGACGGCGGCATGGTCCGCCAGCTGGCCGGCCAGCCAGACGGCGTGGTGATAGTCGGCGTGCAGTGGCTCGCCACCGGGCCCGGCGGGACGGACCGGAAACACGTGCGGCGCGCGCACGCGCACACCGGCCGCGCGCAGCGATTGCTCGGCGGCGCGACCTGCGATCTCGTAGGTCGTCTCGTCGGCCACAACCACTGCCTCCGGCGCTTCGCCGTGTTGCGCAAAACACGAGATGAAGCACTCGCCTACGCGGCGCGTGGCGCCGCGCTCGAGAATGACGCGCCGCGTGTCGGTGGCTAGGGCGACGGCATTGTGAAGGGAATCAACCCCTCTCCCTTCCCCTCCCCCGCCGGGAGAGGGGGGAGTCTCAGGCGGGACAGGATGGCGGTAGTCGGACGGTGGTGGGGATGGAAGTGATTGCATGTTTAGTCCATGAGGGCGCGGGCACCGGCGTCGTCGGTAACGAGGGACTTGACCAGGCCACCGGCGATCGCGGCGCGCACGGCGGCCGCGCGACGAGGGCCGTTGGTGACCGCCACGACGTCCTGGCAGCGCCGCAGGCTGTCGAGGTCTATGCTGATGACGCGGTCGCGGTACGCGGAGACGCACTCCTGGCCGCGGGCGTCGAAAAAACGTCCGCACACCTCGCCGACGGCGCCGGCGGCGCGCAACTGATTTAGGTCGGCAGCGGGGAGGACGCCCCGGTCGATGAAGGCGGACTCTTCGAGCGAACCGACGCCGACCAGCGCCAGCTGCAGCGAGTCGAATAGGTCCCACACAAAGCGAACGTGCTCGTGGGCGACGAACAGGTCGCGCGCCGAGCGGTCCTGCGCAATGGCGGGGGCATTGATGGTGTAGAAGGCGCCACCGGCGCGCTGCGCCAGGATGCGGCTCAGGTCCACCGCGTCGATCTCGCTCGCTTCAGCGCCGATGTTGCCCATCAGGGGCACCACGCGAAGCCCCTGCGGTGCGTGGGCGCCACGCGGCACCGGTGTGGGACGGAGCTGGTCGATCACCTGCGCCAGCGTGCGACCGCCGGCAAGACCCAGTGTGGTGCCGGGGCGGATCAGCCCGGCGACGGCGGGGGCGGCGAAGTAGCCGATGGCGCGGCGCGCGTGCTCGGTGTCTCGCGCAGCACCTTCGCCGCCGGCGGTGCGGACCACCACGGCCTGGCTCAGGCCGTAGCGATGGACCAGGGCCAGCTCCTGCTCACGATCGCGCGGGTCGTACTCGTCCACCGAGATGCGCACCACGCCGAGGTCGCGGGCGCGGGTGAGCAGCCGTGAGATCTGGGAGCGCGAGATGCCCATGATGCCGGCGATCTCCTGCTGTCCCAGCTCGTCGAGGTAGTACATGCGGGCGATGGCGGCGAGCCGGTCACGCTCTTCTTCGACGGCGGCAGCGCTCATCACATCGTCCTCACTGCTTCTGACGCAACAATGTGCATGAACGGGTGTGCGCCTGAGTGTAGAATAGCGGCGTGCTGCAAGGCAGTCAAGCAGAGAGCGTGCGACCGGAGCGCCTCTTTGGTGGGTACGTCTTTGACCTGGACGGGACGATCTACCTGGGGGACGAGCTGTTGCCGGGGGCGCGCCGTCTGATCGAGGGGGTGCGACGCCTAGAGCGGCGGGTGCTGTTCCTCTCCAACAACCCGACAAAAGACCCGGACGAGTACGCGGCGAAGCTGACGCGACTGGGCATCCCAGCGACGCCCGCCGAGGTGGTAAACACGGTGGTGACGATGACGCGCTGGCTGGTGCAGCACCACCCGCGCGCAACGGTGTTTCCCATCGCGGAAGAGCCGCTGAAGCGATCGCTGCGCGCCGCGGGCATCCGCCTGTCTGAGGACCCAGCCGAGATCGACGTGGTGGTCGCCAGCTACGACCGGGGCTTCGATTACCGTAAGCTGCAGATCGCGTTTGACGCGATCTGGTTCCACAAGCGGGCGCGGCTGGTGACCACCAACCCGGACCGCTACTGCCCGACGCCGGGCGGGCGGGGCGAGCCCGACGCGGCGGCCATCGTGGCGGCGATAGAAGCCTGTACGGGGGCCCGCTGCGAGGTCAACACCGGCAAGCCCGATCCGATCATGCTGCACACCGCACTGCAGGCGCTGGACCTTCCAGCAGGCGACTGTGTGATGACCGGCGACCGGCTGTACACCGACATCCGCATGGCGCTGGACGCCGCGATGCCGTCTGCACTGGTGCTCACGGGGGAGACGACGCGGGAAGCGCTGACGGACGTGGACGCGGCCAGCCGGCCGGAGTACGTGCTCTCACGGATTGACCACCTGTTGCCCGTCAGCGCTTGGCTGGAGCTGGGCTGGTCCTGAGGGAGGCATCCGATGCTCTTGTTTGGACACAGAGGGGCGCGCGGCGAGGCGCCCGAGAATACGCTGGCGGGGTTCCGCCACGCACGAGGCGTGGGGGTGGCCGCGTTCGAGCTGGACGTGCGGCTGACGGCGGATGACAAGCTGGCGGTGATCCACGACGCGACGGTAGATCGCACGACAAACGAGAGCGGGCCGGTGTCCGACTTCACGGCGGCGCAGCTGGCGGAATTGGACGCGCGGGCGAACCATCCGGAGTGGCCGGAGCGGGTGGGCGTGCCGCTGCTCTCTGAGGTGCTCGACGGATTCGCGGACCAGGTGCGCTTCGCGATAGAGATCAAGACGGATGCGCCCGAGCGCCTGGAACTGGTCTGCGCAGCGGTGGTGGCACACATAGAGCGGTACGCAGTTGCCGAGACGGTGGCGGTGACGTCGTTCGACCCAGTCGCGTTGGAGATCATGCGCCGCATCGCACCGGCGCTGCCGCGGGCGTTCATCGGGGCGTTCGATACGCCGGCCTTCCTGGAGACAGCGCTGCGCCTAGAGTGCAGGCAAGCCGACGTGCAGCTCAGTCGTGGTTCGGCGGAGGTGGTGCGCCAAGCACAATCGCATGGGCTGCGGGTGGTTGGCTGGCAGGGCAACACGACCGAGAACCTGGCGGCACTGATTGAGTGGGGCGTGGACGGGATCACGAGCGACTATCCGACGCAGGCGCTGGCGTACCTGCGCGAGCACGGCAAGACGGCGACAGCTTGGGGACATGACGAGGCGTTGAAGTGACCGGAACGATAGCCGTGGGATCAGACGAGGCCGGATTTGCGCTGAAGGAGGCACTGGCCGACTACCTGCGCGAGCGCGGGTGGGAGGTGAGCGACTACGGCTGCTACTCAACGGACCCGGTGGACTACCCGGACGTGGCGGAGCGCGTGGCGCTGGCGATCGCGTCGGGCGAGCGGGCGCGCGGGCTGCTGGTGTGTGGCACTGGGATTGGCATGGCGATCGCCGCCAACAAAGTGCCGGGGGTGCGTGCGGCGCAGGCGCACGACACCTACTCTGCTGAGCGGGCGCGGCTCAGCAACGACGCGCAGGTGCTCACCCTGGGGGCACGCGTGGTGGGACCGGAGCTTGCGAAGAGCATCGTGCGCGCATGGCTCGAGGTCGAGTTCGGTGGGGAGGCGTCCCCCAGCTACGGGAAGGTGCGCAAGCTGGACGAGATAGACCGGCGCTACCGCGAGACGGGGCTGCCTCAGCCGGACGCAGGCGCGCCGACTAACGCGAGCAGTACGAGCAGCGAAGCCGGTGAGGCCACCCCGCCTGCGCCGGCGGCGCGGTAGTGTTGAACAAACGACCATTCACGCCGACCGGCAGTAGCCGATCCGCCAACACTTAGTTAAGAGGAGACGATCAATGGCAACTCAGGCACACACGGCTGACGACACCATGGCACCCGCGGATGCGGCGGGCATGTCCCGGCGCTCCATGCTGCGGACACTGGCGGGTATCGCTGCGGTGCCGGCGCTGGCGGCTTGCGCCACCGGTGGCGGGCAGGGCAGCGGCGCGGGGCAGGCGAGCGAGCGGCTGGGACCAAACGGCTTCACGTTCAAGCAGCCGGTGCAGCTAACCTACTGGAAGTCGCTGGAGGGGCCGCGCCACGAGGCGCAGGTGAAGCTGACCGACGACTTCAACGCCAGCCGCCAGGACGTGAAAGTAGCTCTGGAACACGTGGGCAACTACGCCCAGGGCGCGGAGAAGTTCACGGCGGTGCTGGCGGCGAACACGCCGCCTGACGTGATGATGCTGACGGTAGACACCTTCATGCCGGGCTTTGCACGCATGGGAGCGCTGCAGCCGCTGGACGAGTACGGCAAGGCAGATAAGAGCGCCAAGATGGAGACTTACGTTCCTGGGTTCATCAAGAACGGGACGATCAACGGCAAGCTCTTCCAGGTCCCGCTCGCGCGCAGCACGCCGGTGCTCTACTACAACAAGGATCACTTCCGCTCGGCTGGACTGCCGGAGACGCCCCCAAACACGTGGGAACAGGTGCTCGACCTGGCCCAGAAGCTGACCCGCTCCGCCCCTCTGCAGCCCGACGCGGCGGACGGATTGAAGGCCGCCTTCCCGGTGGCGGGCTACTGGTGGACGTTCCAGGCGGCGACGTGGGCGTTTGGCGGCAAGCTCTCCGACGACAAGTTCGTGCCGAGCGTGACGCAGCCGGAGACGGTGCAGGCGATGCAGTTCCTGCAGGACATGGTGGTGCGCCACCGGGTGGCGCGAGCCTACAGGACGGTTGGTCCCTCGAGCACGGCTTTCCAGCAGGGACAGCTGTCTTTCCTGGTGGAGTCGACGGCGGTGCTGAGCGAGGTGCAGACCAAGACCGCGGCGCAGGTCGGCGCCGCATTCATGCCGCAGCAGAAGCAGCGTGCAGTCCCGGGTGGCGGCGCGGGCCTCTCCATCGTCAACAGCATCCCGGTGGAGAAGAAGGAAGCCGGGTGGGAGTTCATGAAGTCGATCACCACCACGCCCAACACGGTCTACTTCTCCAAGATGACGGGCTACATGGTGGTGCGCACCGACGCGGAGAAGAACCAGGAGTTCCAGGACTATCTCAAGCAGACGCCTAACGCGAAGGTGACGTTCGACCAGATGCAGTTCGTGCGCACCCAGGACTCGATCGGCGAAGCGCCGGGGGCGCCGGCGGCGATCGAGGACTCGATCCGCGAGGTGATGATCGAGGGCAAGAACGTCAAGACCGTGCTGGAAGAGCTGCAGCGCAAGCTGACCAACCTGGCAGCGGAAGTGCGCAAGTAGAGTGAGCGATCGCTGTGGCTCGGGCAGTGTGCCCTGGCCACAGCGACTACGCTCGCCGGCTGCGCACAAAACAGTGGTGATGGATGTGGCGGCTTGCCGGCGGTTGTTCCTGGTAGGCGCTGGAGGGGCCGTACTGGCGGGCGCCGGAGCGGCCGGGGCGGCTATCTCCCGCCGACCAACAGAGCGCCCGTCGAGCGCTACGCCCACGCGACCGACAGCGGCCACTTTCCCATTTACCCTGGGAGTGGCATCAGGCGATCCGCAGCCGGATGGGGTGGTGCTGTGGACGCGCCTGGCGCCGGAGCCGCTGCGTGGCGGCGGCATGCCGGCGCAGCCGGTAACGGTCACGTGGGAAGTAGCGGAAGACGAGGCGATGCGTCGCGTGGTGCGGCAGGGGACCGAGACGGCCACACCCGAGCTGGCGCACTCGGTACACGCGGAGGTGGCCGGGCTGGAGCCAGGGCGCACGTACTGGTACCGCTTCACGGTAGGCGACGCGCAGAGCCCGATTGGGCGCACCCGCACGGCTCCGCCATTGGGTGCGGCGACCTCACGGCTGCGGTTCGCCTTGGCGTCTTGCCAGCACTGGCAGCACGGCTACTTCACGCCGTACCGCCACATGGCGGCGGATGACCTGGACGTGGTGGTACACGTGGGCGACTACATCTATGAGTCGCGCGCGGACCCGGCAGCGCTGCGCCAGCACGATGGGCTGGAGCCACGCACGCTAACCGACTACCGCAACCGCCACGCGCTGTACAAGACGGACCCGGACCTACAGGCGGCGCACGCGACGTTCCCGTGGATCGTGACGTGGGACGACCACGAAGTGTCCAACAACTACGCGGGAGATGGACCGTCGAGCGGGGACCGGTCGGTCTTCCAGCTGCGCCGTGCGGCGGCGTACCAGGCGTACTACGAGCATCAGCCGCTGCGGCGTGCCGCGGCGCCGCGCGGCCGGGAGGTGCTGCTGTACCGGAGCGTGGCGTACGGGAACCTGGCGCTGTTCCACGTGCTAGACACGCGGCAGTATCGGGCGGGAGTCACAACCTGCCAGCCGGCGGACCTGAAGGACGGCTACTGTCCGGTAGCGCTGGACCCCCGACACACGATGTTAGGGGCGGCGCAGCGCGACTGGCTGATGGACGGTATGGACCGGTCGGCAGCGCGGTGGAACGTGCTGGCGCAGCAGGTGGTCTTCTCGCCACACGACGGCGACACGGGCCCGGGCCGGCGGTTTGGCACCGACGGCTGGGATGGCTACGCGGCAGAGCGCAGCGCGCTTCTAGAGTTCCTGGCCCAGCGCCGGCCGTCCAACCCGGTGGTGCTCACGGGGGACGTGCATCAGAACCGGGTCTACGACGTGGTGGCCAACCCCGACGATCCCTCCGCGCCGCTGGCGGCGGAGTTCGTGGGCACGTCGATCAGCACCAACGGCGACTCGGCGCCGAATACGGTCCACAGCCTGCCGGACAACCCACACCTGCGCCTGCGCAACGCGAACCGCGGTTACGTGCGCTGCGAGGTGACGCCGGAGCGCTGGCAGACAGACTTTCGCATCGTGTCCACGGTGCGCCAACGCGACGCGACGATCAGCACGCTGGCGTCATTCGTGGTGGAGGACGGAAAGCCCGGTGTCCAGCGGGCGTAGAATCGCCGCTGTTGCGGTAGCCATTGGCCACGATCGTCAGCAGGCTGACGCCATGACCTTCGATAGGCTGGTTGAAGGTGGTTGTACGCTATCAGGG
>CADCTC010000142.1 GCA_902805635.1 uncultured Chloroflexota bacterium | reverse complement strand
CAGCTGGCGCCAGACCCACGCGGCGGTGGGGTGCGTGGTCACCGCGAGGTGCACCAGCGCGCGTCGGCCGTGCGCAATGAACAGCAGCACGTACACCGTCTTGAACGTCAGCGTCTGCACCACCAGCACGTCCGCCGCCCAGATCGCGTGGGCGTGGTTCCGCAGGAACGTGCCCCAGGTCTGGCTCGGTAGCCGCGGTGCGGGACGCCAGCGGTAGCGCCGGATCGAGCGGTTGCTCACCACGATGTTCAGCTTGAGCAGCTCACCGCGAATGCGCTCGGTGCCCCACAGCGGGTTGTCCCGCGCCATCCGCGCCATCCGCGCCATCCGCGCCATCCGCGCCATCCGCGCCATCCGCGCGATCAGCTCCTGGACCTCAGGACTGAGGCGCGGGCGGCCACCCGGCGAGCGAGAGCACCAGCGCCAGTACAGGTGCCAGCCAGCGCGGTGCCACCGGACCACCGTGTCGGGTGTGACGACCACGAGGTGCCGCCGCCAGTCCCGGCGCACGCGACGGACGAGCACCCACAGCGCCTTGTCCAGCCGCCCAAAGCCAACCCGCCGTCGCTGCCGCGTGGGGCGGGGGAGCACCGCCAGCTGATGCCGGAGCAACAGGTTCTCTGCCACCAGGTCACCGTGCCGGCGGCCGGCGGCGCGGAACACCGCCAGGAGTACGACGATCCACTTGAGCACTGGACAAGGATGCACCCTGGGCTGATGAGGCCGCGCGTATGGTTTTGCCGTCTCACAGCCCCACCGCTCCGGCGCGGTCGCTCACGCTGGTCACGCTGGTCACGCTGAGCGCACCAGCCGCAGGACGTGGTCCAGGCTGTAGGGCTTGCGCACCACCTCCCGCACGTCCAGCGATGAGTCCACGCCCAGGAGCGTGTCGCCCTGGGCGGCGGTGATGACGAGTTTGGGCGCGAAGGGACCAGCGGCCCCTGCACGAGTCACAGGTCCCGCTCGCGTCAAGGCATTGGCGCTATCCTCGTGGCGAAGGCAAAGAAGTTCGCCCCCGCCGGCTACGGTCCCGCACGCGCAACGGTCCACCGGTCCACGAGCACGTCCGCGCGGTGGCGCACGCCGTCACCACGCTCGGAGCGGGGCCCACCGAAGCGGTCGCCCCAGCAGCCTGACCGCCGCGCCCGCGCACCGACAGCGCCGCCGTGGCTCAGGCGGCGGGCGCGCATCGCCCTATCCTACCGTGATTCTCCGGCCGCAGCACCCAGCAACGTCGCGAACTCCGTTCGGCGGCGCCTCGGTGGGCGCGACGGACCGTCCGCTCATCTGGCTTCTCCGGCTCGTCTCGACCTTTGCTGCCACTACCGCGTTGGCTTCCCCTATTTCCCCGTTGCCCCAAGCGATGCTTTGTATTCGCCCAGCTTGACGTTCATCTGCTCATCCAGCTGCTCGGCCGCCTGCCTGGGGGCGAGCTTGGAGGCGCGCAGCTCGTCCGTGATGCGGTTCACGATGCTGTAGTAGTCGTTGGGCGATCCGGCCTCGTTGCCGAAGTAGCGCATCTTGCCCTGGCGCTGTGCCGTCCACACGTTCTTCATGTAGGCGTAGGCCGGCTGCTGCTGGCACGCGGTGTTGAACTCCGGGGACTCGTAGACCGCGGCCGTGGCGGTGGCGTAGCAGTCCGTGGACGTGATCCAGGTGGTTTGCCCTTTGGGGCTGATGAGGTGCTGCAGGAAGGCCGACGCGGGCTCTTTCTTCTGGCTGCCGCGGAAGAGGCACACCCCCCAGCCGCCGTGGCCGACCACGGTAGGCTCGTTGCCCTTGAACGGGGGGCGCACCACGTAGTCGAGGAATGGCGCGGAATCGCGACCCTCGGTGCGGGCGTTGCGGAGCACCGCCTGGCTGCCGATGGCCATGGCCACGTCGCCCACCTTGATGCTCTCCTCGTAGTTGCGGAATCCCTCCGGTGGCTCAATGGCGTGCAGGTTCGGCGGGTCCCAGATCAGCTTCTTGAGCACGTCTATGCCGACCGGCGTGGTGAACTGGAACTTCTGCTTGGTCTTGTCGTAGTACTCCTGGCCGGCGTCCACCATGGCGCCGCCGATCCAGAGCAGCAGCCAGTTGGCGCGGGTGGACCAGCCCCAGCGGGTCTTCTCGCCGCGCCTCACCAGCTTGCGGCCGAGGTCGTAGGCCTCGTCCCAGGACTTGTAGCGCCCCGACGGCGCGGCCGCGCCGACTTCCGTGAGGAAGTCCGTGCGGAGCACCATGCCGAAGCCCGGGCCGGTGTCCTCGAACGGCACACCGTGGGGCGCGCCCTTGAACTCCCACGGCTCGTACGCGGACCAGTAGAAGTACTTCTTCGGGTCCACCTTGGCGCCTTGGTAGACCCTGGTCAACGGCTCGTACCAGCCGTTGGCGAACTTCACCTGCGTGCCGCTGCCCAGCTCCTGGCCGATGTCCGGCGTGGTGCCCGCCGCCACCGCGGTGGCGAACTTGGTCCGCCAGTCGTCGATCTCCTCCTGGGAGATCTTCGTCTGGGGCTGCTTGGCCTGCCACTCGTCCAGCAGGCGCGTCCATGCCTTGCTCTGCACCGCGCTGGTGGACCGCCAGAGCGTCAGTTCCACCGGCCCCGTGCTGGACACCGCCGGCTGCTGCGCCTGCCCCGGGCCGCACCCGGCGAGCCAGGCCAGCGCACCCGCCCGGATCCCCAACAGGCCCACCCGCCGGCGCGTGAAGCTCTGCCTTTCAACCCCGGCCCTGGCAGACGTGCCGGTCCTGTCAGGTGCGCCGACCGCGTGCACCATGCCGGTCCTGCTCTCCATCGGCGTGCCTCCCTCCGCAGGCGGAACGGCTTGGTAGGACGTCGCACCAAGCCGGGGCTATCATACAGCAGCACTTCGGCACGGCCCGGCACTCGAGGTCAGCATGACCTTCCCCCCCGCCACCGCACGCTTCGCGCTGCCATTGCCTGGAGCTTCGACCTGCTCGACAAAGCATCTGCTGGGCTGCGCGTGCAGCTGGAACGCCTTGGGCTCGAACCCATGCTTGGAGTGGAACTCCTGCTGCGCCACCATCAAGGCCGCGTCGCTCTTGAGCGGCATTACCACGTGACCCGCGGTGCGTGGGAAGCGCTCTAAGGAGTGGATAAGCGTGCACCTCGTCTGGGACTGACTCCGCTCACTCTCCGCGGTCGGGGCGCACCGGCCCGCGCTGCTGCTGCTCGACCTGCACCTGCCGCCGCCCAACGGGCTGGCGGTGCTGCGCGCCCTGGCGGCGGACCCCGACCTGCGCGCCGTGCGCTGTGTGGTCCTGACCGGCAGCGGCGACCGGTCGCTCATGGACGAGGCGCTGGAGGCCGGGGCGGCCGCCGTGCAACGCAAGCCATTCGAGATCGGGGAGCTGCTGGCGCAGGCCGGCGCAGCGCTTGGTGGGGCGCCGGGTGGACGCGAATGACCGAGATTCCTGAGGCGTCAACGCCTGACCGACGCACCGCTGTTACTCTAGGATTGTCGTGTTGACGGGCGACGCCGTATGTGGCAACTGCGGCACTATGCTGGCTCCCCGAGCTCCGGTCTGGCGCATCCAGAGGGGGACGCGAACGCAGACGGGTGGTCCACGGACCACCCTGAACGGACATGCCCCCTCCGAAGCTGAGCACGTGGCCGGAGGTGATCAAGGTGCTGCTCGACGGCGTCGAGTCGGCCCTTCAGCAGAAGCAGACCGCGAAGCAGGCGCTGCACGAAGCCGCCTGCCCGGCAGAACCCCTGGTCAAGAACGGTTGATCCACCGACTGGTATGTAACAGAGCGCCCGGCGTCGCCTGTGCTCCGCCGCCGAGCCATCCGGCCTAATCCCGGCGCCACCCAGTCCACCATCCTCGCCCGCACCGCCGCCGTGCGCCGGCCGGCACCCTACTGCGCTCTCGCCCGCGGGTCGCTGGTGGAGGGCACGTACTCCGGCAAGATGATCGGCAATGACAAGGACATGGCACCCGGCCCGGTGCTCGAACAGCGCCTCGGCAGCTCGGTCGTGCGCGACTTCGGGCTGCACCCCCGCCCGCTGACGGTGCGGGTGGTCCTACGACGGCGAGGGGCTGGAGCCTGATGGCCGCGGCGAAACGAGCTTCGTCGTCTCCGAACTTGTGCCGGAGACATAGCCGACAACAAGGAACACTCTTGCGCCGCCAGCGGGTGACCTGGCACCCTGATCCTGTGGGCACGTAGGGACGCTTGCACCCGCGCCCCCGCCAGCTAGACTCTTCCGGAGGAACCCCACATGGACAGTCAGCCCGCCCTTCCGGTCTACCCACCCGTACCCGGAGACCAGCGGCGGGGGCGCACTCGTCGGGCGTTTGCCCGCGGAACCGCCGCGCTGGCCGCCGCGGGCGGCGCGGGAGTGCTGGCGGCGTGCGGTGCGCAGGCGCAGCCTGGCGCGTCCTCGACCACCGGCGCGTCCAGCGCCACCACCGCCGGCCAGCCAGTGACGCTCGACCTCTGGCACAGCTGGGGCACCGTCGGCGGCGGCGGACTTGCCATGCTCGACCAGATCGAGGAGTACAAGCGCCGCTTCCCCAACGTGACGGTGGTGAACACGGCCGACGCCAACAAGCAGAAGTTCATCACCGCGCTCGCCTCGGACACGGCCCCGGACCTGTTCAAGCTCCAGGGGGAGGAGATGATCGAGTTCGCGGAGCAGGGCGCCCTGCTCGCGCTGGACGACTTCATCAAGCGCGACCGGTGGGACATGAAGCAGTACTTCGACTTCGTGGTGGCCCACACCAGCCACAAGGGGAAGGTCTTCTCTATCACGCACCACCCCGACGTCCGCGCCTTCTTCTGGAGCAAGAAGGCGTTCCAGGAAAACGGCCTCACCGCGGACCGGCCACCTGCCAACTGGGGCGACGTCGAGCAGCACGCCCAGCGCTTGACCAAGCGCGAAGGCGCGGAGGTGGTCCGCTACGGCTTCATCCCCGCCTGGACCTCCAACTCCTGGCTGCTCCAGTACTGGCAGGCCAACGGCGCCAAGATCCTCTCCGATGATGGCAAGAAGCCAGCGTTCAACGTGCCGCAGGCGATCGACGCCACCACGTGGGCCATGCGAGTCACGGACGTCGTCAACGGCGGCTGGGCCGCGGTAGACCAGTGGTCCAAGGCGATCAACGTAGCGCCCAACACCAGCTTCGCGCTGGAGCGCGCGGCCACGCTGCTGTTCGGCAACTGGCTGCTCTTCCCGGTGTCCCAGCAGAACCCAACCCTGCCGTTCGGCGTGCAGGCGTTCCCGGGCGGTCCAGGCGCCCAGGGTAAGTCCTTCGTCTTCGGCGGCAGCACCATGGTGGGCCTGACCAAGGCGTCTAAGAAGGCCGCCGACGCCTGGGAATACCTCAAGTTCGTCGGCAGCAAGGACGGCCAGTATCTGGTGCAGAAGCGCACCACCGACGTTGCGGGGCACCGCGAGGCGGCCAGCAACCCAGAGATCGTGAACAACAACCTGGGACGCAAAGAGGTCCTACCGCTCTTTGAGAAGGCGAACGCCTCCTCGTACGTCACGTCGCCGGCCGCCCCCGCCATCCACGCCGTGCTGACGGACGTGCAGAACAGGCTCCTCAGGCGCGAGCTGACGCCGAGAGATGCGGTGACCGAAGCCGCCCAGCGCACCCAGCAGGAACTGGACACCTACTGGGCCCGACAGGGCGGCTAGACGGGGCGGCTAGCGCCCCAATGGTTGCTCGCCTAAGGGCGATTGGCGTGCGGCCGGACACCAGGCGGGATCGTCACAGGAACTTGCTGGCCGCGTTGCGGGCAGGTGCCGTACGACTCGGCAGTGCAGCAGCCGTCGACTCTCTATAAGCGCCACAGATTTCCCGGCGAGATCATCCGCCACGCCGTGTGGCTGTACTACCGATTCCTCCTGAGCTACAGAGATGTGGAGGAGCTGCTGGCGGAGCGTGGCATCGCCGTGAGCGACGAGACTATCCGCCGCTGGTGCCGGAAGTGCGGGCAGTCCTTCGCCGACGGCGTGCGTCGGCGCCGCCTGCGTCCGGGCGACAAGTGGCACATCGACGAGACGCAGCTCAAGATCAACGGCAGGAAGCGCTGGCTGTGGCGGGCGGTGGACCAGGATGGGGTGGTGCTCGACCTCCTGGTGCAGCCTCGACGGAACCAGGAGGCGGCGGAGGCCTTCCTGCGCCGCCTGGTCGACGGGTGCGGGTACCACCCACGCGTGGTGGTGACCGACACGCTGGCCAGCTACCCGCCCGCGCTGCGGCGGGTCCTGCCACAGGCGGAGCACCGGCGGCACAAGGGGCTGAACAACCGGGCCGAGAACTCCCACCGGCCACCGCGGCGACGAGAGCGCGTGCTCCAGCGGTTCAAATCCCCGGAGCACGCGCAGCAGTTCCTGAGTCCTTTCGGCCCCATCAGTGACCACTTCCGCCCCCGCCGCCACCGCTTCCCCGCCCCCGAGTACCACCAGTTGCGGCAGGGCCGATTCGCCGACTGGCGCGCAGTCACGGGACTGCAGGCCGCCGCCTGACCACGAGCGCACCTGTCGACCACGCCTCCCGCCGCCACTCGCCGCAGGCGACCCGGTTTATGTGACAGTCCCGTCCAGGGCGGTGCGAGCTGGGGGTGCTGCTCGACGGAGCGGCACTCGACCAGGTGGCGCCCGCCTCGTGGGCCGGTGGCGCACGCCGCGCGAGGCGAGCAGATCAGTACACTTGTCGTTCCCAGAGTCTTAAGGAGCACCACCGGACATGACGCCACTGAACACAGGCTCGCAGGCTCGAAGCGCCCTCAGCCGCCGCTCGCTGGTGTCACGGGCGGGCGCCGGCGCTCTGGCGGGTCCCGCTGCGCTGCTCGCGGCCTGCGGCGGTCCGGCGGGCGGCACCGGAGGGACCGGCGACACGATCGCGCAGGGCAAGTCGACCCGTGAGGTCACCATCCGCTGGTCCACGTGGGGCGACATCGCCAACCTCTTCAACCAGGTGGCCGTGCCCAACGGCGTCAAGCTCTTCGCTCAGAAGTTCCCCAAGATCAAGGTCGAGGCCGAGCCCCAGCCGACGGGGTGGGCGGAGAAGAACCAGACGGAGTGGATCGCCGGCACCGGCCCCGACCTCTCGGGCCACTGCTGCCAGTGGGGCCCGGTCTGGGCCCGCCAGGGTCTGCTCCACAACATGGAGCCCGGCCTCAAGCGGGACGTCCCAGTGCGGATCCGCGAGGACTTCGTCGACTGGCTCCTCAAGCTCTTCCACTCGCCCGAGGCCGGGCAGTTCGCGCTGCCGATGTACACCGGCGTCGTCGCCCTCTATTACAACAAGGACGCCTTCCAGAAGCGGGGCGTGGCCTTCCCCGACGCGACGTGGGATTGGAACAAGTACCGTGAGGCGGCCACAAAGCTGACCAGGGCAGGCGAGAACGTCTACGGCCGCCGGCTGATCACCGCCTACGACCGCACGATGCAGCGCCTGCACGCGAACGGCGCGGGCTGGGTGGATCCCAAGGACGACACCAAGCCGGTGTTCGACTCGCCCAAGGCGCTCGAGGCGCTGCGCTACGAGCACGAGGCCGGCCACAAGGACAAGTCGGCGATCCGCGAGGGCGTCGCGGACGTCTTCCCGGCCGGTGCGGGCAAGACGATCTACCAGGCGTTTGCCGAAGGCGCGTACGCGATGATGGAGGAGGGCTCCTGGATCCTCGCGCGCATGACGCAGGAGAGCAACATCCCCAGCAACGTGCAGTGGGACGTGGCCCCCATCCCGCGCGGCCCGGCCGGGCGCGTCGCGCTCGCCACCAACGACGGCTGGTCGATCTGGAAGGGCAGCAAGGCCACGGACGAGGCGTGGGAGCTCATGAAGTTCCTCATGAGCGACGAGTGGAACGAGATCGCCTCCAGGGATGGCGGCCAGCAGTCCGGGCGCAAGTCCTTCCAGGACCGCTGGGAGAAGCTCATCAAGGAGGCCAACCCCAAGTTGGCCACCACGAATCTCGCCCCGTTCAAAGAAGGCATCACCAAGAACGAGGCGCGCCCGATCGAGCTGTTCCGCAAGCACGTGGAGGCGGCCAAGATCGTCAACGACACCCTGATCAATGCCTCCCTCCGCGACGGCAAGCAGGCCCCCGACGCCGCCGCCAGGGAGGCCGCCGACCTGGTACGCGCGCTGCACAAGTAGGGGTACGGGCGTCCCCGCTCGCGGCACTGCTCGCCGCTGAACGGGTTGTGCTCGGACCGCGAGAGGTAGACCGTCCCCACCGGGGGGCAGCGGCGGTATCTTCGGGGCTCCTGGGATGAGCTGCTCTGACGCCGCGCGGCTGCTGCGCTGGCGGTAGGGCAACCGCCGGAACGTCGAGCGCAGCGATCACCGCGCCGTCCGCAGGTGCCGCGCCACGCCGGTCATTGGTGCGATCGCAAGATAGGAGATGGGACCGTAGCGCGAGCGAAGCGCCGTTGTTCCCGCCTCACGCAGCAGCGCGTCCAGCTCCTCGTGCCAGTGACCTTCCGAGGGGCGGCCACGGCACGCGCCGCGCGGCGTCCGGTGCGGCGTCAGATGAGGCGAGCGCGCCTCGCGCGGTGGCCGAGCGCCATGAGGAACGTGACGCTCTTGCCGCGCGCGTGGGGCGAGAAGAAAGCGGTCACCTCGTCGTCGTAGAAGGTGAGGCCGGTGGCGCCGAGGCGCTGGGCGTAGGCCGCGAGGTAGAGGCGGCCGCCGGCGATGCCGGCCTCCAGCTGGGCGGCACGGTACCCGCGGTTGCCGAGCCGGTCCAAGATGGCGTCCAGGTCGGCCAGGAAGTAGACGTTGACACTCGCGTCCCCGGCGAGGTCCTGGTCGAGCGCGAGGTGGTGCGCCTCCCGGCGGTACTCGCCCGCCCTGAGACACTCCAGCGAGAGGCGCGTTGCCGGTGCGGGGCGCCCGTCCGACTCGTTCTCGGGACGGCCAAGGGAGGGCCCGGCGGCCTCGCGGCGCAGCACATAGATGCCGGGATCGAGCCCCTCCACGGCGTTGACGATGAGGTAGACGTCGTTCAGGGGCGTTGCGGTCGGCGCGGGCGGCGACTGGAAATCGGCGTTGACGGGCCGCAGCGCCCGATCCAGCGCGGCGGACAGCTGGCGGAGCGTGATGGGCCGGCGCGCGAACGCGCGCGCTGAGCCGCGGCGGACGATCACCGCGTCCAGCGGATCGGGAGGCAGCGCACTGCCTGCATTGGGCCGGAGCGGCACCACGAGGCTGGATGGAGCGTGCGCCAGCTGGTGTGGGGTGTGCTCGCCGTGCGGCGCGGGCGTGCTCACTCCGGCCGCGCGCCAGGCGTCAACTTCGCCCGCGTCATGCAGTGACGACGCATCGTGAATCTGGCCGATGGCGGGGAAGACACTCCGGAACTCCGGCACCGGAAGTGTCTCCAGGTGCAGCGGCTGCAGGGGCGCAATTGTCACCTCTGGCAAGCTCAGGATGTCGGGCACAGCGGATTCGCCGGGGACGGTGCCTATGGGCATGAGCACGAGCGGCAGCTCGCGGCTGGGGTCCAGGTCGAGCAGCCGGCTCACCGCGGAGTCGACGAACCCGAGCACCACCCTGGCCGGTAGCTCATGTGCAGCGGCAACCGCCAGGGCATTTGACAGGATGGTGCCGCTGTCCCAGAAGGCGTGGCGGTACGCGCGCTCGCGGTACTTGACCGCGTTGCGCCAGACCACGTCCGTGGCGACGAGGATGGCGGGGGCTTGCGAAACGCCCGGCTCGCCCGCGCTGGCCTCAATCAGCCGGTGGCGGTGGTCTCCCGGGCGCAGCAGGCGCAGCGCGCCGTCCTCCGGTGCATAGTGGTACACGCCGGCCCGGAGACCGGGCAGCGCGCCGCACACGAGATAGAGCTCGACGTGGTAGAGCGCGCCCGTGGCGGCCGCGGCGCGAAAAGCCATGATCCTGCCGGCGCGCCGGATCTGCTTGGTGATCCCGGCAGAAAAGAACAGCAGGCGGGCAACGGAGGCGCGGTCCGGCAGACGCTCTGGCTGCTCCGGCTCGGCGTCTCGGGGCCCGCTGCTCCTCGCGATGGCCTCCAGCGCCGGGACCGCCAGTGGCGCTGCGTCCGCCGGCAGCGGGATGGGATCCAGGGTGGGGTACACCTTCTGGCGCGGTGGTACGTGTCCGTCCCACCGGTGGCGACGGTTGAGGAGCGCGCCGTGGGGGTGTTTGGTGCCATCGTGGTAGCGCCTGGCGGCATCGGTGTCCCAGTTGCGGACGATGGGCACCGGCGGCGTTGCCATCACACGCATGGTACACCGGCCGGGAGTCGGACTGGCCCCATCCGCACGTCCGTCCGTACGTGCCGGTGGCCACGGGCCAGGTATACGCCCGCGTGCCCGGGGTCGTGCCATGAACGCGGGTACTGACAAGTTGGGCCGCGTCGCGTCTGTAGGATCACGCGGTGCCTACTGCGCCTACCCGCTGCGCCCGTGACCCGCTGTACCGGGGCTACCGCTTTCCCGCCGAGCTCATCAGCCACGCGGTGTGGCTGTACTACCGGTTCCACCTCAGCCACCTCAGCCACCGCGACGTCGAGGACCTGCTGGCGGAACGGGGTGTACATGTCAGCTACGAAGCCATCCGGCGGTGGTGCCGGACGTCTGGCCCGGCCATCGCCGCGGGGCTGCGCCGCCACCGGCGCCGCGCGGCCGGCAACTGGCACCTGGACGAGGTGCAGCTCAAGAGCAACGGCAGGAAGCACTGGCTGTGGCGGGCGGTGG
>CADCTC010000141.1 GCA_902805635.1 uncultured Chloroflexota bacterium | reverse complement strand
GGAGCCTGTTGCACATCGTCAACCATGTGGTTCACACCGGCGCCCTCTTCTTTCTTGTCGGAATGTTCGACGATGGCGCCCACACCCGCTCCATCCACGACTTCCGCGGCGTCGCGCGCATCATGCCGGTCTTCGCCACCTTCTTCTTGATCGCCATGTTCTCCTCGCTCGGCCTGCCTGGCACTAACGGCTTCGTCGGCGAGTTCCTCATCCTGGTCGGCACGTTCAAGCAGACCGCGCTCGGCCTGCAGCCCTACGCCATTGTCGCCGGCATGGGCGTCATCCTGGGCGCCATCTACATGCTCTGGATGTACCAGCGCGCCATGCAGGGACCACCGCGCGAGCCCGTGGTGGACGGCCACGCGATCCATCTCACCGATCTCAACTCGCGAGAGATCGCCGTGCTCGTGCCGCTCGTCATCATGATCCTCTGGATCGGCATCTACCCCAAGCCCTTCCTAGACCGCTCCGCCGCCTCCATCAGCGCCATCGGCGAGCGGGTTGCTCAGGGATCCGGGAACACCCTCCTGGCCAGCGGACGCTAGCAGTAGCCAACAATGACTCCCTTTACGATCCCCACGCTCGACTGGTGGTCCATCGCGCCCGTCCTGGCGCTGACCCTCACCGGCTGCTTCGTCATGCTGGTTGACCTCTTCACCCCCAAGCGCACCAACAAGAGCCACCTTGCCGCGATCTCGATCGCGGGCCTGGCAGTCACCGCCCTGCTCTCCGTCCTCAGCTGGGACTACGTCAACAACGCCGCGTTCGGTGGCATGGTCATCGCGGACAACTTCACGCAGTTCTTCAATCTGCTCTTCGTCTTCATCACCGTCGTCACCGTGCTGCTTTCGCAGACGCAGCTAGAGCGCGAGGACTTCCACGCCGGTGAGTTCTATTCGCTGCTGCTCTTCTCCGCCGCCGGCATGATGCTGATGGCCGGCGCTGCCGACCTCATCATGGTCTTCCTGGGGATCGAGCTGCTCTCGATCTCCCTCTACATCATGACCGGATTCTCGCGGTACCGCCTGGAGTCCGAGGAAGCGTCTATCAAGTATCTGCTGCTCGGCTCGTTCGCCACGGGCTTCTTGCTGATGGGCATCGCGCTCGTCTACGGCGCCACCGCCTCCACCAACCTCGGCTGCGTCGCCCAGTCGCTCGGCGCCCGCTCGGCCTTCGCTACCGACGCGTGCCCCACCATCGTCGCCCCTTTCGCCGGTGGTCGCGCCCCAGTCATCCTGCTGGCCGGCATGGGCATGCTGCTCGTCGGCCTCGGTTTCAAGGCCGCCGTCGCACCTTTCCACTTGTGGACGCCAGACGTCTATGAGGGCGCCCCCACTGCAGTAACGGCGTACATGTCGGTCGCCGCCAAGGCAGCCGCCTTCGCCGCCATGGTGCGCGTCTTCCTCATCGCGTTTCCCACGCTCATCGCGGACTGGAGCGGCATGATCGCCGTGATCGCCGGGCTGACCATGATCGTCGGCAATACCGTCGCCATCGCGCAGACCAACATCAAGCGCATGCTGGCCTATTCCAGCATCGCTCACGCTGGCTATATCCTGGTCGCCGTCGTTGCCGCATCGGAGTTCGGTATCCAGAGCGTGCTCTTCTACTCGCTCGCCTATACGCTGATGAACCTTGGCGCGTTCGCCATCGTCATCCTGCTCGGCCGGCGTGGTGAAGAGAACGAGCAGCTGGCCGACTACGCCGGCCTCGGCTACCGCCAGCCCGCGCTCGGCGCGCTAATGGCGATCTTCATGCTCTCGCTGGCCGGCATCCCGCCCACCGCTGGCTTCGTCGGCAAGTTCTACATCTTCAGCTCCGCCATCCAGGCCGGCCAGATCCCCCTAGCCATCGTCGGCGTCCTTGCCAGCGTCGTCTCGGTCTACTTCTACCTGCGCGTCATCTACCTGATGTACATGGTGGAGCCAACCCGCGAGTACGCAGCCCCCCTCCGGGCGCGCTGGGCCTACGGCGCCGCCATCGTCACCGCCGCCGGCGTCATCGCCCTCGGCCTCTACCCTATCCCCCTCCTCGACTGGGCCCAGGCCAGCGTCGGCTTCGTCGGCTAGGCACCGGGAGCGCGGTTAGCCGCCGGCACGCGCCGTGGCGTCCCCGCTTACTGCTACTTCGCCTATCTGCACGTCCAGCACGCCGGCACGCGCCAGCGGCTCCACCAGGCGCTGTTTGACTGTCTCCAGCAGCGCCTGCGCCTCCTTCTTGACGTCGATCACCTCTGCCGCCGTGGCGCTGCGCACCGGCACGCGCCACCGTCCAGACTCGGCGAACCCCTCTAGCTCTACATAACCGCTGGCGTGCCGCCGGCCACCGTTTCCCTGGCGCGGCCACAACACCAAGTGCGGATATACCTTCACTCGCCCCCGCACGGGCCGCAGCACGCCGTCAGCCAGCAGCGTCTCCAGTTCGTCTAGCGTCAGTGCCGCCCCCGCCGGCAGCGGGTTCGCCGTCGAACTGGCGTCAGCGCCATAGATCGCGGCGTTCACCGTGGAGATACTGGGCCGCGCCATCGGGAAGAACAGCACCTCGTCGATGTTCTCCTGCTCGGTGAAGATCATCGCCATGCGCTCTATTCCTGGCCCAATCCCCGTGGTCGGCGCCATGCCGTACTCCAGCGCCTCCAGGAAGTCATAGTCCGGCGGCGGCGGCTCGTCGTCCTCGTTTGCCACCCGCGTCGCCCGCGCCGCCTTCCACCGCTCCAGCAGCGCCACTGGATCGTTTTGCTCGGTCCAGTTGTCGCCGCACTCGGTCCCGCCGATGAAGAACTCAAACCGTTCCGCGTAGCGCGGGTCCTCCGCCGATGCCTTTGCCAGCGGCGAAATCTCCATCGGATGCCCGTATACGATCGTCGGCTGGATCAGCGTCTCCTCCACCCGCAGCTCGAACGCCCGCACCAGCGCGTGTCCGATGCTCGGCTCCGGCGCCCGCACCCCCAGCGATGCCAGGGCCCCATTCGCCTCGTCCAACGTTCTCATCGCGCGGAAGTCCAGCCCGGTCTCGCGCTGCACCGCGTCCGCCATCGCAATCCGCTGCCATGGAGCGTCGAAACTCACCTCGTGCCCGCGCACTTGGAACGTGGACCGCTTGAAGCAGTCACGCGCGACCGTGCGGAACAGGTCTTCGATCAGCTGCATGTTGTACTCGTAGTTCTCGAAGGCGGTCATCGTCTCCACCATAGAGAACTCCGGGTTGTGGCTGCGGTCGATCCCTTCATTGCGGAAGTAGCGGCCGATGGTGAACACCTTCTCGAAACCGGCCACCACCAGCCGCTTCAGATACAGCTCGTGCGAGATCGCCAGGAAGACGTCGGCATCAAGCGCGTTGACGTACGTCGTGAACGGCTTGGCCGTCCCGCCGCCGTACTGCGGCTGCAAGACCGGCGTATGGAACTCTTGGAACCCTCGCTGGTGCAGGAATCCGCGCACGGTCACTAGCAGCTGCGCCACCTGCTCGAACGGCGCCCGCCGTTCCGGCGCCATGATCGTGTCCAGGTAGCGCCGCCGCACAATCGTCTCGCGGTCACGCACGCCGTGCCACTTGTCGGGCAGCGGGCGCAAGCTCTTCGTCAGCAGGCGCAGCCCGTCGGTCAGCACCGACACCTCGCCCCGCTGCGTGCGCATCACCGTCCCGCTCGCTTCGACGATGTCGCCGATGTCCAACAGTTTGATGTGCTCGTAGCCCACCGAGCCGCGCGCGGCGTCGAGCTCGCCCAACACGTTGCGCCGGATAAACAGCTGGATGCGCCCGGACTGGTCCTGCACGTGCGCAAAGCTCAGCGCCCCCTGCGTTCGCAGCGACATCAGCCGCCCCGCCACGCTCACCCGCTGCCCATCCAGTGAGTCGAACCCATCCGCCACCGCCTGCGCCTGGTGCGTCCGCTTCGTCAGCGACGGATAGGGGTCGATCCCCAGCGCGCGCAGCGCCTGCACCTTCTCCAGCCGCCGGTTCCGGTACTCTGCCAGCGGGATGTCCGCCGCCATCGTGCTCTCCGCACCAGCCACCGCGCCCGTCTCGTCCGTCATAGCTCGCTCCGCTGCCACCGACCGTCCGCCGTCGTAGGAGTCCCTCTCCTGGGGGAGAGGGACAGCGCGAAGCGCAGGGTGAGGTCTGGTGGGGTGGTGAGGTCCGTAAGGTCCAGAGTATAGGAAGTACGCCTCCGTATACTCCACCGATGACCGCTGCTTCGGGCGTCCTCGACGCCGCCGCTTCGGCCGTCTCCGGCGGCCCCAGCCCGCTGGTCGGGCGCGACCTGCTCAACCTGACCGACTTCACGTCCGACGAGCTGCGCCTCATCCTCGACCGCGCCCACTACGTCAAGGAGCTGCAGAAGCGAC
The DNA here is from genome assembly GCA_902805635.1 of uncultured Chloroflexota bacterium. Lineage (GTDB taxonomy): Bacteria > Chloroflexota > UBA11872 > UBA12225 > UBA12225 > CADCTC01. The sequence goes on along the minus strand of CADCTC010000141.1, from coordinate 6,362 downwards.
GCGAGCCTCACCGCTGGTTGGAGGGGCGCACGCTCGCCATGGTCTTCGAAAAACCGAGCCTGCGCACCCGCTGCACGTTCGAGGCCGGCATGACCCAGCTCGGCGGCCATGCCATCGACCTGCTCTCCGAGCACATGCAGATGGGTGTGCGCGAGACGGTGCCCGACGTCGCCCGCAACCTCGACCGCTGGGTGGACGCTATCATGGCGCGCGTCTTCCTGCACTCCACCCTGGAGACGCTCGCCGAATACGCCTCCATCCCCGTCATCAACGGCCTGTCGGACCTCTCCCATCCCTGCCAGATCCTGGCCGACCTCCAAACCATGGAGGAGCACAAGGGCCGCGGCCAGCTAGGCGGCCTGAAGATCAGCTACGTTGGGGACGGCTTCAACGTCACCCACTCGCTGATCGACGCCGCCGGCACCCTTGGCCTGGAACTCCACGTCGCCACACCCAGGGGCTACGAGCCAAGCGACCACGTCGTCAGCGCCGCCCGCGAGCGCGGCAAGCAGACCGACGCTGCCATCCACGTCTACAACGACCCGCGCGAAGCGGCCGCCGATGCCGACGTAATCTACACCGACTCCTGGACCAGCATGGGCCAGGAGTCGGAGCGCGCCGCCCGCCTCGCCGTCTTCCCGCCCTACCAGGTTAACGCCGCTCTCACCGGCCTGGCACGCAAGGACGTCATCATCATGCACTGCCTCCCCGCCCATCGCGGCGAGGAGATCACCGACGAGGTAATGGATGGGGCGAGGTCGGTCGTGTTCGACCAGGCGGAAAACCGACTGCACGCCCAAAAGGCGATACTATCGTTACTGGTAGGGAGCTGACCTTCGCCGCGGCACGCGCCCTTGTCGGCGCGCCGGCCAGCGGCCAGCATAGAGGTTCGTGCAAGAGACGTTTTGGCTGATTTCCAAGATCACGCCGCTGGCTGTCTTTGACATCCTGCTGGTGACCCTGATCATCTATGGCCTGCTGATGCTGATCCGCGGCACGCAGGCGGATCAGGTGGTGCGCGGCGTCCTGATGGTGCTCATCACCTCCGCCGTCGTCGGGTCATTCCTGCGTCTCACCATCTTCAACTGGCTGCTCCAGAGCACCATCCCCGCGCTCCTCATCGCCATCCCCGTCATCTTCCAGCCTGAGCTGCGCCGCGCCCTGGAGCAGCTCGGCCGCACCGGCAACATCATCAATTACCCGCTCCACCTGCATATCACCACCAGCGTGGAGAAACTGGCCGACGAACTCGCCCGCGCCTGCGCCATGCTGGCCGAGCGCCGCTACGGCGGCCTGATCGTCGTCGAGCGCACCACCGGCCTGGAGGACTTCATCCAGACCGGCACTCGCATCGACGGCACCGTCACCGCCGAGCTGCTGCTCCAGATCTTCTACAAAGGTTCCCCGCTGCATGACGGCGCGGTCATCATCCGCGGCGACCGCATCGTCGCGGCGCGGTGCCTGCTCCCGCTCACCGAGGATAGTGAGCTCGACCCGGAGCTCGGCACTCGCCATCGTGCCGCGCTCGGCGTCACCGAGAGCACCGACGCCATCTGCGTCGTCGCCTCCGAAGAGACCGGCGCCATCTCGCTTGCGAACCACGGCCACCTGGTCCGTCACCTCAACGACCAGAAGCTGCGCCTCCTGCTCACCGCCCTGCTCCAGACTCCCAGCGGTCTGCCTTCAATGGGTGGCAATGGACGGGCTTCCGGTGGCAACGGCAGTGCATCGTCGCCGCCTGGCGCAGCCAGCAGCGGAGAGGCGGCAGACGGGGCTGGCCGCGAGGGAGCCGCGACCGGCGCTCCCCAACGCGACGCGCTGCCCCAGCGCGACGACGCAGCGACGCGGCCGCCCGCGGCCGCGGCTTGGTGGCGCAACGGCAGCCTCTGGGGCGGCATCGGCAGCCTGGGCCGTCGCTTCGGCTGGAGACCGAGTCGGTGACGTCGTTCCTCACTGATACGCTCGGCTGGCGCTTTCTGCTCGCGTTCGCCGTTTCGGTCACTCTCTGGGCACGCCTCACCCTGGACCAGAATCCGCAGCGTGTGGATGTCTACCCCACGGATGTCGCTGTCGAGGCACGCGCGCTACCACCCAATCTCGTCGTGGCGAACGATCTGCCACCGGTCAAGCTGCGCCTCGTCGCCCCGCAGGAGAGTTGGAAGTTCATCGAGCCCGGCAGCTTCCGCGTCTGGGTGGACCTCTCGGCCGCGAAATCCGGCCTGGTCCAGGCGGACGTGTTCGTAGAAGCGTCCGACCCCCAGGTGCGCGTGCTCGAAACCACCCCCGCTAAGCTGAGCGTCCGCGTTGAAGAGCTCAAGAGCGTCACCATCCCTGTCCAAGTCAACCAGGCTGGCCAGGTGCCCTTTGGCTACCGAACCGGCGAGCCGCGAGTCGAGCCGGCGACCGTGCAGGTCAGCGGCCCCACCAGCGCCATCGAAAAGGTCAACGTCGCCCAGGTCAGCGTGCGCCTGGACGAGGCGCGCTCCACCATCGACCGCTCGCTCAAGCCGGAGCCGCGCGGCCCCGGCGGCGTCGTTGCGGGCGTGCGCGTCGAGCCACAGAACGTCACCGTCACTCTTCCCGTCGAGCAGATCGCCGGCTCGAAGGCAGTCTCCGTCGTGCCCATCGTGCGCGGCCAGCCCGCGGCCGGCTACTGGCTGGGTGCCATCACCGTCGATCCCAGTACCGTGCAGATCGTCGGCGATCCCAACATCCTGGACACCGTGACCGTGCTGAACACCGGTGACGTCGACGCGACCGGTGCACAGGCCGAGGTGATCCGCTCCGTCCCGATCGTTCGCCCCTCCGGCATCAGCCTGGTGCGTGAGCAGAACACGACCGTCCGCGTTGCTGTACTACCCCTCCAGGGCCAGCAGGTGCGTGACCTGCAGGTCACTGCCCAGAACGTCCCCGAAGGTTTCACCGCCACCATCGCTCCCGTCTCCGTCTCCGTCTCGCTCTCCGGACCTCAGCCCGCCCTTCTGCGCTTCGGTCCGCAGGACTTCGCCGTCACCGTCGATCTCACCGCCCAGCAACCCGGCAACCCCACACTCCCCGTTCAGGTGCCCGTCCAGATCCAGGTGCCCGAAGGCGTGCGTGTCGATCGCATTCTCCCGGAACAGGTTGCCGTCACCTTCACCCCCCGCCAACCCTGACCCGGTCCATCGCCGCTCCGTACGCTTCCACAGCCCCTCGCGCCAGCCGGTCCCACCGCAGCTCCTCCAGCACCCGCCGCCGTCCCTCGCCCCCCAACAGGCGTGCAAGTCCTCGGTCGTCCAGCAGCCGCAGCACCGCCGCCGCCATTGACTCCGGTTCCCCGACCGTACTGAGCAGGCCACTCATCCCATCCCGCACGTATTCGGCGTACTGACCCACCTTGTCGGCCACCACCGGCCGGCGCAGCCAAAGAAGCTCCAGCACTTTCGCCGAGCACTTTGCCCGGTTCGCCAGGTTGTCCTGGGCCGGGAAGAGCGCCACGTCCCCCGCCAACAGCAGGTCCGGCAACGCCTCCGGCTCCTGCCAGCCCGCCACAACCACCGCCTCAGGCTCCCCCGCGCGCCGTGCCAGCGCCGCGAGGTCCTGCTCTTGCCCATACTTCCCACTGCCCACCACCAGCAGCCGCGCCTCCGGCCGCCGCTCCCGCACCAGGCGCAGCACGCGCCAGGCGTACTCCGTCTCGAATTCGAAGAACCGCGTGTACAGCAGCAACACCGGGTCGTCCTGGCCGATCCCCATCCGCCGTCTCCCGCGCGCGCCGTCTCCCGCCTCCCAGCCGGGATAATCCTCCGGCGAGAGGCCGTTCGGCACGTAGCGCACCCGTCCGGGCGGTACCCGGTGGCTCCACGCTTGCGCCTCCAGCGTCCTGCTCGCCGCCGTCACCGCATCCGCATGGCGCAGCCCCCACCGCTCCTGCCAGTCGCACGCCATCTTCTGCCACTCCGGATAGCGCTCGTACTCGTTCCAGCCGCCGTAGCCTTCCCAGTCGTCGGTATCCAGCACAACCGCCGGCCCAGGCATGGTCCCGCGTGCCAGCCGTCCCAGCCGCCGGCGCTGCCACAGCATCAGCTGCGCGATGCCAGACACCGCCTTCGGCTTGAACACGTGAACCACGTCCGGCTGCAGCGACAGCGCCCGCCCCACCAGCGCCGCCGCCAGCCGCGGCTGCATCACCGCCTGACGCCAGCTCGTCTCCGGCACCGCCTCCACAACCAGCGTCTCCACCTTGGCCTTGCCCACCCGGTACTGCGCCCCACTCTCCTCCGGGTGGTCATACGGCGGCACCAGCACCGTCACCCGGTGCCCATGCCCCGCAACCGCCCGCGCCAGCGGCAGCACCCGCCCTCGCGTCGTCCCCTTTGGGTACCGCGCAAATGGCGCCACCATCACGACGTTCATCGGTCTGATTTCTCGTTCACCGCTCAGCCGCCACCTGCCCGTACGTTCGGCCGGGAACCTCCCCTCTTCTATGGGAGAGGGGTCGGGGTGAGGTCAACCGTTGCGCCGCCGGCAGCGCCAGGCACGCCGTCACAACAATCGACGCAATCGAGATCGGCACGCCGCGCTCCAGCGGGGCGGACCGGTACACCAGCTCCACCTCGTGCGGCTCCTGGCTGCCGGCGGGGAGCGGGATGGCCCGGAACAGCACGTCCGCCCGCAGCACCTCCGTGCTCCTTCCATTCACCCGTGCTGACCACCCTGGGTAGAACGTGTCCCGCACCACCAGGATCCCTCCTTGCGGTGCCGTCGCGCGGATCACCACTCGTTCCGGCGTGTCTACCACCCACTGCACCACCGCCGGCTGCGCCCCAGAAGTGGGGACGGCGAACGCGGGGGTTCCTGCTGGCACTGTCGTTGCTGCCGGCGCCGCCGTGCCACCCACTCCATTCAGCGGAACGGGCCTTAGCCCAGCCGCCCGCAGCGGCTCAGGGATCGCCGCTCCGCCGTCGGCAACGCCGCCGGCCACGTAGCCGTGCTCGATCCCCAGTATGCCCCTCACCCGTTCCGCCAGCGCCCGCAAGCGAGCACGTAGCCCAGGTCCCCGCGGAGGATCAAGCGTCGCGCGCTCCAACACGACAGTGGCCTGCGGATCGTGCGCTTCTGCCCCCAGTGCGCTGAGCCCGGCCTCCAGGCCCGCGGAGACGACCGCCTGGGTCACCACGTACGCCCGTGGCAGCGCCCGCTCGTGGCGGTAGAGCTTGACGTCTGAGCGATGTACCAGCCGCAACGCTCCGTTCCCCGCCACGGCCACCGGCCAGGAACGCCCCCCGTCTCCAACCAGGCTGATGCCGTGCACGCGCACGCGCACCGGCGGCCCCGCAGCGGGCGCCAGGTCGCTGCGCACTTCTACCCATCCGGCCTCGCTCAGCGCCGGCAGCGGCAGCAGCGCCAGGTACGTCGCCGCCGGGTTGCTGCTCCCTCCGCCCGGGGCGAGCGGCGCCGGCTGCGCGTGGCGCACGGCCGGCGTGTACGCGCCCTCCGCTGTCTGACGCCCGGCCAGCAGTCTCCCCTCCCACAGCGTCTCTGCCGCGCGCCCAACGCGCACCGTCGCCACCGGCGTCCCGTCCAGCAGCGCCACCCCACCCTCCAATGATGTCACCACTCCCACCGCCGCCAGCGGCCCGCGCCGGCTGCTGTCGGATGGCAACCCAATACCGTCAAAGCGCGCCACGTTCCCCGGAGGCAGTGCGACCATTCCCGCGAGGTCATAGAACACGCCATCGCGCGTCACGTCGCCGATGGCGTCTGTGATGAGAAACTGCACACCCAGCGGTCGTGGGGCGGACAGGGATGGCGAGTCCGTCTGACGCAGCTGGTCGCGCAGCAGCCCATCGGGCGAGTTCTGGTCCGACGGCAGGATCAACCGCTTGAAATCGACGTACCGTCGCAGCGGCAGCACCCCGCCGTCGTAGCCGTCCACCGTCTTCCCGCCGTACACCATCGGCAGGTTCGGCGTCAGCAACTCTTTGTACTTGGTGTTGATCAGCGTCGCCAGCACGCCTCGTTCGCCCAGGACCGCCTCGTGCCCAACCGCCAGCTGCCCGGCGTCCGACGGGTGATACCCCGTCGCCGCAACCGTCAGGTACCGGTCGCCCGGCGTGAGTGCTGCGGCCAGTGCCTCGTGGACCGGCCGCGGCGCCGTGTAGACGCTGGGTGGCGTGGGGTTGTTGTACTCCAGGCTGCGGCTGGCCATGAACAGCTCCGCGAATACTGCCGTCGCGAACACCGCCACCGGCCACCGGCTGGGCGCAGCCGAGAGCGACCAGAACGATAGCACCACCGCCGCCCCCGCCAGCCCCAGCCACACCGCCACGAGCAGCGGCGGGACCGTCCCCGGCCCCGGCTGCTGCAGCGGCCACAGCGCC
>CADCTC010000140.1 GCA_902805635.1 uncultured Chloroflexota bacterium | reverse complement strand
GCGGTCTGCAGCACCCACGGCGCTCCGTCACGGCGGTCCCGTTCGACCCGCGACTGGGACAGCGCCAGCACGGCAGGCTGATTGAGCAGCGACGCCTGGTCCAAGCGCGCGAGCGCACGCCCGTCGAGCACCTGCAGCACCTGCGGCACGCTGCCGAGTGCAAATACCGCGAACGCAGCCAGCAGCCAGCGGCGCGGCGCGGCGGAGATGCCGCGCCAGTAGACGCGCGCGAGCAGCGCCCCGAGCAGCGGCACCAGTACGAGCCCGCTGGGATAGGTATAGAGTGCGACGAGCAAGGCAAGCGCGGCGAGCATGTACCGGTTGTGCGGGCGCGCCCCTGTATGCGTGGGCGGAGTGGCCGCTGCCGCGGTGACCACGAACCAGGCGCAGAGCATCAACATGAGCACCAGCAGGCTGACTTCGCGACCGGTGCGAGTGAACTGCAGGTGCCATGGCGACACTGCCAGGAGCGCGGCGGCCCTCAGGCCAACCCACCGACGCCTGAGGAGCGCGGTACCCAGCGCGTAGAGCACGACTACCGACAGCGTGCCGAAGATCGCAGCCGGCACGCGCACTGCCGCGGGGGTGGGGCCGAGCGCGACGACCGAAGGTACGGTGGCGTAGACATACGCCGGCCGCTTGAACTCACTAAAACCGCGGAATACCAGCGGCAGCAGGGTGCCGTATTCGTCACGCCCGGTGCGCGCCAACGTATACGCGTTGTACCCGATGCTCGCCTCGTCCGTGTCCAGGCCAGGCGGCACGTCGCTTATGGCCCACAATCGCAGCGCAAGCGCCAGCAGCACCAGCGCAGCAAGGAGTGCCCGCGCGCGGCCGGGCGTTATGTCACCCGGTGCTTCGGTATCTGACTCACGGTCTGGGTCAGCCACGGAGCGGGAGGATACCGACGGCTGAAGCGACTCAGACAGCGTCGGTGGCGGCGCGTGTGGTGGAGGCGCCGCCGCTCGTGCGCTCCGGCTAGGCGTGAACGACCACCGTGGTGCCGATCGGCGACCAATCGAAGAGCCACTTGGCTTCCGCCGGCGTCAGATTGACGCAGCCACGGCTCATGGGGTTGCCAAAGTTGCTGTGCCAGTAGGTGCCGTGGATAGCGTAGCCGCCCTCCAGGAAGTACATCACGTACGGCACCTGGGGTAGGAAGTAGGCATCACCCGCGGCGACCGAGCCGCCCCGCATGTCGTCCGCTACGAGCTTGGTGAACACCTTGTAGGTGCCGGGAGGGGTTGGCGTGCGCGGCAGGCCGGTGCTGATCATAGCGGAGAACACCGGCCAGTCTCCTTCGTACGCCACAACCGACTGGGTAGTGAGGTTCACGTCGATCCACTTGGCCGGCGCTCCGGTGGCCGCGGTTGTGCTCGTCGTACCCGGTCGAGCCGGGGCCTGCGCCCTGGATGGATCGTCTGTGGTCAGCTTCACATCGGCCACGCGTTGCGCTGAGCCGCCAACGGTTGCCCCCGCTGCCTGAACCCACAGCGCGGATGCCGTCGCCGGCACATCCACCCACTGGCGCCTTGGCTTCGGGTCCTTCGCCGCGGCCGCCTTGATGGCGTCCAGCCGCGCCGCCAAGGAGGACGCGCCGGTACTCGTAGCGGGGGTGGCCGCCGGGGTAACGACCGCGGTCGCAGTCCCCGGTGCACTGCCGTCGGCAGTGGGTACCGTGGCGAGCGCCGCGGCGTCAGCCTCACGCTGCGCCGCGGAGGCGGCTTCGGCCTGTCGCTGAGCTGCGGCAGCGGCCTCGGCCGCCAGCACGGCAGCCCGCTCTGTCTCACGCTCCGCTTCGCGCTTTTCCCACGCGGCCAGCGCGGCGTCATAGCTGCGCTCGAGCTGGGGGTCAAGCTCCTCGGCCGTAGGACGCAGTCGCTCTACCAGCTTATCGCGGCTGAGGTACGGCACGATGCCGTTCACCGATTCGCCGAACAGCAGCATGGCGGGCAGGTCCGCCTGCGGGATGGTCCACGTCTTTGCCGCGCTGCCGACGCCATGGCGGGCCGTCAGCGACCCACCGATGATCCGTCCCGCCTGCGTCCGTGCTGCCTCCAGCTTGGCATCACCAAGCTCAGGCGGCGTCGGGCGCGTGGCCAGCGCCACACTGCGTGCCGGGCCGGTGTTCAACAGTGCCGCCTGGATAGCCTGCGCAACCGCGGGCAGGTCCAGACCCTCGCCCTCTTCACCGGCCACGGTAGCAAGCTGGCCGTCGCGCAGCTCCAAGCGTGGGTTCTTCGCCGGCCGGTCGCTTGCCTTGCCAATCTCGTCCAGTCTAGGACGCAGCCTGGCCTCGTCAATGCGGATAGGGCCGTCCGGAGTGGAGGGCAGCACAAGCACCCGCGCCAGGTCACCACGGCCGAGTGTCCAGGTACGCTCGCCGCGGGTGAGGGTGATTGGCTCGGCGATCGCGCGATTGGCGGCGTCGCGCGCGGCCGAGAGCGCGCCCGTGAAGACGCGCGCCGGCAAGGGGCCGGTCGCCACTTCCAGGCGGCGAGTCTCAGCGAATAGACCGGACACGACAGCGGCGCGCAGCGCCGCCGGGTCGACTCCGATACCAGGCACGTCGGGCACGACGACCACTTCTTCGCCACGCACTTCTAGCCGAGCGTCCTGTGCGGGCCGTGCGCCGGCTTGCAGCACCGGCGCAGCCCAGGCGGTGAAGGCGTCCTCGTGCAGGGACGGCGTGAGACGGAGCGCTGCTCCGACAGGATGAACGTCCGCGCGCTGTACCACAGTCGCTGGCCGGTCGAGCGTCCATGTCCGGCCAGGGATGCCGACCACAGACACGCTCAAGGGGCGAGCCAGGGCATCGCCGGCCTGCTTCGCGGCCGCCTCGATCTGTGCATCCGACACCGTGGGGACCACCGGGAAGAAGGTCGCGTCTACCACCCGGCCGCTGCCGGGCGTGAACCCTGCTATGAGGTCAGCCGCGGTCTGTTCTACCGCGAGACGTCTCCCGGCAGTCCCAGGCACGACGGTCAGCCTTGGCGCGGCTGGGGCCGGCGCCGCGGCGATCCCAGCTACCGTGCCGGTGCGAGCTGTATTTGGCGCGATAGCCGGCGTCGCGGCGGCGGCGGGCGCGACACCTTCGACCAGGACATGAGGCTCGCTCGCCGGCCGGTCCACGGTAGGGGCGATCGCTTCCAACGCACGACGGAGCGCTTCGGTGTCTGCGGCGGGCAGGGGAACCGCCGGGAGGGAGCTGGAGAGGCCCACCTGGCGGAAGATGCCGGCCAGTGGTCCGAGCAGTGTGTCGCGTCCGGCACGTGCGGCGGCGGCCGTCACCTGGGCAGCCATCGTTGCGGGCTCGCCGAAGGCAGACGCCGGCAGAACGACCTCCTGCCCATCCACGCGCAGGACAGGCCATCCACCCGGCCGCTGGGCGAGCGTCTCCAGCTGTGAAGCGACGCGCGAGCGCGCTTCTGGCTCGTTCAGGCCGCCCAGGTCCAGGTCCAGGGCGCGCACGCCGGGCTGAATGCGGTCCCGGTAGGCCAGCGCGTGACCAAACGAGCCCAGCGCCAGGACGAGCGCAAGCGAAACTGACAACCACCGCGCCGCAACGACAGGCCGCCGCATCAGAAGGTCTCCTGCTCCAGCAATGTGTGTTCCAGTACTAACGGGCAGAAGCGATCCATTGCGCTGTTCCCGTCAAGCTGTAAGAGTTCCGGCTGCGTGTCCGGCGTTATTTGCGTGCGGCGGCGCCGAGCTCAAGGCAGCGGCGGTAGGCGGCGATGATGCCACTCATAATCCCCGCGCGCACGCCGGCCTGCTCCATGGCGTAGAGTCCGGCGGCGGTGGTACCGGCCGGGGTGGTGACCATGTTGCGCAGCTCGGCGGCGTGCTTGCCGGTGTCGCGCATGAGCTCCACCGATCCGGCCATGGTCTGCAGCGCAAGCTCGCGCGCCCAGTCGGGCCGCAGGCCGATGTTGACGCCCGCGTCGATCATCGATTCGAGCATCAACATGACCCAGGCAGGCCCGCTGCCCGAGACGGCCGTAACCATGTCCAGGTAGCCCTCGCGGTCCACCTCGAACTCGCGTCCGATCGCTCCCAAGATGGCGCGCGCGTCCGCCTTCTGGACTGGAGTCACGTCGCCGGTGGCGATCCAGGCGGAGATACTCTGGCCCACCTGAGCGGGCGTGTTGGGCATCACCCGGATGATCGCGGTGTGGCGCAGCCCCGACTCGAGTGTCTGCAGCTCAACACCCGCGGCAATCGACATCACTAGCTGGTCGCGCTGCAGGCGCCCCTGTAGCGACTCCAGCACTGCGGGCATGACCTGGGGTGTCACCGCGAGCACGACGGTGCTGGCACCCCGTACCGCCGCCGCGTTGTCGTTCACCGTGGAGAACGGAGGCGTCTGCGGCCCTGAGTCGGAGCGTTCGACGGCGGACGACCCGGATTTGCCCCCAAGCCGCGCTTCCAGGCGGTCGCGCACTCCCCGATCGGGCTCGCTCACCACCACGCCGCCGGCCGGCGCAGCACCCGTTTCCATCACGCGTGACGCGATGGGGCCGCCCATCTTGCCGCCGCCGATGATGGCGAGCTTCTTTGGCGCGCCGCCCCCGGCTTCCGAGGTGCGAGTCATGCTGAACGTCTCATTGGGCGCTGATTCTAGCCTGGTTGTACCAAGTCTGTCGTCTCCCGGCGGGCCGTCATTGGCCCCGCGGCTGTACGCTTAAGAACACATGTCAGCCCTCGACGAGCCCAACGCTGGCAGGCAGGGGACTGGACCTGTGGCGCGGAAGCCAGTGACGGCCCTAGGGACAGCCGGAGCGCTCGTCGCCGGGTTCCTGCTGCGATGCCCGGTGTGCCGGCGCGGTGGGATCTTTCCAAGCCTCCTTTCCTATCGTATGCGGGAGCGCTGCCCGGCATGCGGCGTCGAGCTGATGCCTGACCGGGGCGAGGTGACCGGCGGCATGGCGATCACGATGGTGCTGACCTCCATCCTGGGAGTGGTTGGCGTCATCTATCTAGCGGTTTTCACCACAATCAGTCCGGCCTGGGCGGTGGCCTGGCTGATCGCGGCGCCAACGCTGTTTGCGGTGTGGTTCTACCGCCACGCCCACGGTCTATGGGTGGCGGTGCTCTTCCTCACGCGCAACATGAACGAGGCGCACCCGCTGGCAAGCATGCGGAGAACTGACGTGGACGCTGAGCGTGCAGGAACGGTGACTCGTCCTTTGTCGAGCCCGGATGCGCATGGTACACCCCTGAAATGAGCGGGCAGACTGAGACTGTGGGATCAGCCGGGACAGCCAGCGCAGCTGACGGGGCGCCGGTGCAGACGGTGGGGTTCTGGGAGCAGCGCTACCAGGAGGGACGCACCGGGTGGGACCTTGGTGGGCCAACGGCGGTATTTGTGCGGTTGCTGGACGAGGCACCGGCGGCGCTGCCGCCGGGGAAGGTCGTCGTGGTGGGGTGTGGCAAGGGGCACGACGTGTTGCTGTTCGCCCGGCGCGGGTTCGACGCCGTAGGGATCGACTTCGCGCCCTCGGCGGTCGCGGCTGGCGCGGCCGCGGCGCGTGGGGCCGGGCTGAGTGACCGCGCACGGTTCGAGCAGGGAGACATCTTCGATCTGGCGGGACGCTATCCGGCGCAATTCGACTACGTGTTGGAGCGCGCTTGTTACTGCGCTATCGATCCGTCGGACCGGCGGCGGTACGTCGCCGCGATGGCGGGCGTGCTCAAGCGAGGCGGGCGACTGATCGGGCAGTTCTTCCTGGGACCACAGGAGCGGCCGGGGCCGCCGTTCGCAACCACCGTCGAGGAGGTGCGGGACTTTTTCGGGCGGCAGTTCGAGGTGGAACGTTTGGACGAGTCCGACACGGGCGGGACGTTGCCCGGCGCAGACGTGCTGATCATCCTGCGGCGGCGCTGACCGCTGCCGGCCGAAAACGAGCGAGCTACAAAATGGCAGAGCCACCGCGCGAGATCGAAGTGAAGTTCGTGGGGTCGCAGCAGGCGTTCCGGACGCTGGAGGGGCTGGACGAGATTGATGGCTGGCGTGTGGCGGAACGGCGCACGGTGCGCCTGCGGGACACCTATTGGGACACACCTGACCACCGCCTGGGAGCAGCGGGGCGCACGCTGCGGGTGCGAGAGCTCGACGGCGCGGCCACGGGCGAGCTGACACTCAAGGGACGGCCCGAAGACGGCTCGCGTACAGAAGAGACGGTGGAGGCGCCTGCTGGCAGCGCGCCGCGCGACTGGGCACACCTGCCCGAGGCCGCGCCGATCCTCGATGCGCTGCGGCGCACCGGGGCGCTCGACGACCTTCGAGCCGATCTGGTGCTGCTCAACCCGCGGCGCGAGCTGGTGCTGCGCCGTGGCGACGCCGAAGAGATTCTCTCGCTCGACGAGACGCGGCTGGAGGGGCACCCCTACTCGCGCCGGTTCGTCGAGGTAGAGCTCAAGCTCGGCGACCGAGCCGGGCATGACGCGCTAGTCAGCGCCCTACAAGAGCGCTACGGCCTGCGCCGCAGCGGCACTAGCAAGGTACGCGCGGCGCGCGAGTGGCTCGTGAGGAACGGCGTCAAGCACGCTTCTTGAGGCGAGCGAGGTGCTGCTTGCGGAACTTGGCGACCTTGGGGGCGACCACAGCCAGGCAGTAGGGCTGGAAGCGGTTGTTGGCGAAGTACTCCTGGTGGTAGTCCTCGGCCGGGTAGAACGTGTCCAACGGCGCCACTTCGGTGACGATGCGGTTCTTCCAGAGGGCCTGCCCGTCGAGGTCCGCGATGACTTGCTCCACTACCGCCTTGTGCTGCGGTGAGTGATAGAAGACCACCGAGCGGTACTGCGTACCTGAATCGGCGCCTTGCCGGTTGAGAGTGGTGGGGTCATGGATGGTGAAGAACACCTCCAGCAGGTCGCGAAACGAAACGCGCTGCGGGTCGAAGGTGACCTGCACTACCTCGGCGTGACCGGTGCGCCCGCTGCAGACCGCTTCGTAACTGGGATCAGGCACATGGCCGCCCGCGTAGCCTGACGCTACGTCTAGCACTCCGTCTACCTCGTCATACACCGCCTCCAGGCACCAGAAGCACCCACCGCCCAGCGTCGCAATCTCGCTCATGCTGCCTGCCGCCTCTCCCGGCGGTGTGCCAGGTCGCTCAATAGTCTGCATCGTCGTGCTCTCCTTGCCTTACTTGTACGTCGCAGACTCAACTGTAGACGTACCGGCCAGGCTTAGCGCAGCCAGGCGCGCTGCTGGAGGAGCTGGTCGCCGAGCAGGCCGAGCTGGACCTCGTAGGGGGTGCCGGCGTGCTCGGGGTGATACTCGAACCGGGCGCGCTGGAAGTACTGCACGGTCCAACCGTTCTCGACTATCTCTTCGGTGCGCGGGTAGCCGAAGAGGTCCAGACCACCACGCGTGTCGAAGAAATGCCGGAAGCCGTGGGCCAGGTTGTGGCCGGTGACCTCGTAGTAGCGGACGGAGGGGTTGCCGGTGACGGCGGGGGCACGGTCAGTGGGAAGCACCTGGCCGCTGGCGACGTAGTCAAAGATGCCGGTAGCGATTCCCTCAGCGATGCGCCGCCGGAAGCTGGGGTCGGCGAGGTTGCGCGCCTCCTGCTCGTTGGTGAGGAAACCGGACTCCAGCAGGACAGAGGGCATGGTGGTGGCGCCCAAGACCCAGAACGTGGCGGGGCGGACACCACGGTCCACCTCCCCGGTGCGCCGCACGACGCCGCGCTGGATGGCGCCGGCCAGCTGGTGGCTGAGCTCCACCTGGCGCTCGGGGCGCCGTTGGCCGCCGGCGTAGCCGGCTTCCAGACCGTAGAAGGTGATGGCGCCGTTCACCTCGCTATCGCTGTGGACGTTGGCGTGCACGCTCACGAAGAGGTGCGCGCCGGCACGATTGGCAGCCAACGCGCGCGCCTGCAGGTCCTGGGTGATGGTCCCGTCCGCAGGCCCGACCAGCACATCCCGGTCGCGGGTGAGCACAACACGGGCTCCGGCGCTCTCCAGCAGCGGCCTGGCCAGCAGCACGATCGCCAGGTTGACCTCTGACTCGTGGAGCCCGTGGTAGAGGGCCCCTGGATCGCGCCCGCCGTGCCCGGGGTCGAGGGCGACGGTCCACCCCGCGAGCGGCTGCCCCGCGACGACGAATGGCGGCAAGGGGGTTGGGGAGAGCGCTGGTGATGGTGTGGCTGCGGGTAGCGTGCGCGTTGCGGCGGCGGTGGTCGTCGACGTTGCCGTTGCAGCGCCAAATGACGGACGTGTTGGCGAAGGTGTTGTCTGCCCGGCGGGAGGCGAGGCCGCGGTCACAGATGGCAGACCACTCGCAGGCGTGGCGCTGCGTGATGGCGCAAACGTCGCTGGCGGCGTAGCGGTGCGGACGGGTGTGATGGTTGGAATGCGCGTGGGCGTGAGAGTGGGCGGTGCCGGGCCGCAGCCGGAGGCGTACCCCGCACCGTAGCCCGCGGAACACGGTGGCACGTAGATGTACGGGGTGGGTGTCGCCGTGCGGCCCACCGTCTGGGCGATCGCGTGGCCGGGTGCGGCCAGTAGCATGGCGACCACGGCGGCTGCGATGAGAAGCGCAGAGGAGTGACGCGCGCGCATCTTCAACTTCAACGCGCTTCTGCCCGGCACAGCGGCCGGCGCCGCGGACGTGCAGCCGTCAGGAAAGGGAGTGCATGCTGGTGCTGGTAACGGTTCTGGCAGGCAGTCGATCAGCCCGTGGCGAGTCAGGGGGAGCAGACACATCGCCGGCCTCCTCTGAGGGGCCGTCGGACGCGTATGCGCCGGCGAGGAGCTGCTCACAGGTGGCCTGGCGTTCCTCTTCGGTGATCGGGGCGTTCTCGCCGGCAGCTTTGGAGGAGCTAGCCGTGACGGACCGGCGGCGGCGAACTTCCTGATCGAGGATCTCGTCGGGGTCGGTGGGGGCAAGGGCGGAGGTTGCCACGGCGGTGAAGACACCGGCGCGGTGCAGGACATCGAGAGCAAGACGATCCCGACGGTCGCCGATGCGTAGTTGGTCGGCGAGAGTCTCAAGCGCCTCCGGGAGCAGGCCGCGCAACGTCTCTGCGGCGGTGCCGAGCTCCTCGGCGCGGCGGCGGTTGAGCTCAGCACGGAAAAGGAGATGGTAGAGGCGCCATTGAGTGACGGTGACGCGGTGGACGCCAGCGTGGTCGGCGGCCTCCGCGTCGGTGCATCCTTCCAAGAGCGCGTCGATCGCGCGCTGGTGCTCCACGTGCAACTCGTGTAGTCGTTTGTAGTCTTTTGTAGTCAATTCACACCTCCACACTAGCCGGACGGACGGGCCTCTGCTCCGGACCGGCAACACGAACGACGCGGACAGCTGCAGGCGGCCGCGGCGCACCCGAGTGGGTGCGTGGGGAGCATCGTAGTGGAACTGATGTTCTAAGTCAAGGGATACGCTGCTCCCAATGCGCGGGGTTCGGGATACGGCGCCGCTTGAGTAAGGAGCTGGCGAGGCGACTACTCTTTTTGAGCCCGCCTGGGGCAGCGGCTCTCGCCGATAAACCAGACTTGACGGTCAAAGCCAGCGGCGGACCTGGCGAGTGTATTTGCGGTACGAGGCGCCGAACTGACGCTCCATGAGGCGCTCCTCGCGCGGTATCTGGGTGGCGTTTATGGTCGCGAAGAAGATCGCCGGAGCAAGGAGCAGTGGAAGGCGGCCAGTGAGCAGACCGACGCTGGTCAGAATCAGCAAGAGGCCCAGGTACATTGGGTTGCGGGTGTAGCGGTAGGGGCCTGAGATGACCAGCACCGTGGGAGTCTCAAATGGCTCGTAGGTGGTTCCGGCGTGATGAAAGCGAACCAGCGCCGACAGGCCGAGTACGGCACCGGCGGCGAATGGCGGCACACCGAAGAGCCGCCGGGGAGGCGCCAGGCGCGGCGGGGACGGCAGCAACCGGTCCACGGTGGCGGCGGCGGCTAGGCAGAGGAGGGCGACCACCGGGGGCCTTGTATTCGTCATGGTGCAGTAAGTCAGTGTGCCAGCAGCCGGTGCGGTAGCCAGGGCCCGAACTAAGAACTGCCCTGACAGCGAGAGTCGACTTGCCACACTCAACCCTGCAAGCCTTGCAGATACCTTGCGTATGTCGCACAGGAGTGGTACGGTCCGTCCCGCCATGGTTACCGCTGCGCCCGAGAGCGGACACCCACGAGCGCCAGCGCGGATGGAGCGTGCTGAGAAGCCTCCGACGCAGACGGTGGACCGGGCGCTGACAGTGCTGGGCTTCTTCAGCGCAACTGCGCCGGAGCTGTCTTCCGCGGAGATTGGCGCGCGGCTGGGGCTGCACCAGACCACGGCATACCGGCTGCTGACCACGATGGAGCAGTCGGGGTACGTGGAGCGCGATCCGCGCACGGGGCTCTACCGGCTCGGCCTGAAGCTAGTGGAGCTGGCTGGGCTGAAGCTGAACCAGATGGACCTGTGCCGGCACGCGCAGCCCGAGCTGAACGCGCTGCGCGACGCGCTGAGCCTGAACGCCAACCTGGCGGTGCTCGACCAGGGTGACGTGTGCCACCTGGCATACGCGGTGCGGGCGGACGTGCCGCACACGTACACGCTGCTGGGGCGAAAGTCGGTAGCGCACTGTACGGCGCTTGGAAAAGCGATGCTCGCGTTCCGCCCTCGTACACAGGTGCACGACACCATTCACACGTTCGGTTGGCGTCCGTACACCGAACACTCGATCCAGGACTTCGCGACGCTTGATCTGGCGCTAGACGAGGTCGCGGCGCGCGGGTACGCCCTGGACCTGGG
>CADCTC010000139.1 GCA_902805635.1 uncultured Chloroflexota bacterium | reverse complement strand
CGGCCGCGCGCCAGCGGGCTGCGCCGTTTGGGTCACGGCCTGAGCATCCGGAACACCGGGAACAGGAACAACGTCTGGAGCGGAGAGCGTGGTCGCGGCCCGCGAGGAGTCAGTTGTGTCCGAGACCGCTGCCTGGCCGCCGAACAGCGCTCCCACTGACGAGCGCAACAAGTCCAGCACACTCCGGGCCTCAAAGGGGGCGGGTGGTGCCGACGGGCTCACGGCTGCGCCGGAGTGTGTGCCGTCAGATACGGGTCCGCTTGCGAGACCGGCCGCACTGGGGCGCTGCGCACCCACGCTGGTTGCTGTTGGCACGCCACTGTGGGGGAAGCCATCCGCGGGACCAGCGACATACCCGCCACGCCGGCCATCGATGATCAGCGCGACAGCCAGACCCAGCGCGCTTATCCCTACTACACCGAGGTGCCACGGCCTCACCCGCTGCAACGGCCGTGCAGCCGCCGCTGCCGTTGCTGCCGTTGGTGGGGCAGTGCGCTCCGCCGACAGCCATCGCTGGATCAGGGCAGCGCTTCTATTCCGCCTCGGGAGGCGGGCAGCTGGCCCTGTGGTCCTGCTCTGTGGTCGCGTGGCAGCGTTCGGAAGGGTGCCCGACCCACCAGCAGCCGGCTCCTGCGGAGACACGGGCGGCGGCGATCCCCCGGAGCTGCCAGCCGCTCCGGCACCGCCAGGCCGTGCGGCAGCAGCCTCGAAACCCTTCGATGGCACCACATATTCTAGGTCGGGAGTGACGGAGTAGTCCGCTCATCGCAGCGTTTTGGCCAAACCTCCATGGTTTCTCAACAGTTCCTCATGCTCCTTTGGAGCACCACCGGGAGATGAAAATGGCCGGGTGCCGGGCCGCTGTCGTACGCTCAGTGCTGACGGTCCGCGAGTATTTTCAGACCAGCTCCTTTGCTGCGGCCCTGGGAGCGGTGTTCGGATTGGGCGGCGGGGTGGGAGTGCTGTTCGGATCGCCGATCGCCTCCCGCGTCGCGCGACGGTTCGCACTGGGCCGGACCGTCGTGGGCGCGCTCGCGCTCTTCTTTGTGTTCGGCATCCCGCTGGCGCTCGCGGGGAGATTGACAAATTGGCGAGGGATCGGGGAGGCGAGGGCGTACGGAGCCTGGTTGCCGTGCTTAGGCGGCGGGCTGGAGCCGCGCCGCCTCCCGCCACTGCGCGAAGCGCTCGGTCCGGATCTGGCGGTACTGGTCGGCGGCGAGGAGGTGGCGGCGAGGACGGAAGTGGTTGTGGACGGCGCTGAACGGTTCCAGGAAGCGCTGGGCGTGATCGGGCGATGTGAAGCGCTGGAGCACGCGCTCTCGTTTGCGGACGGGGCGGTGGGAGTTCTCTGCGCGGTTGTTCACCCCCTTGTGCCGCCGGTGCTCCACGCCCGGGAGCACGCGCCGCAGTGCGGGCGGGTAGCTGGCCAGCTTGTCCGTGGCCACCACCCGCGGCGCCTGTCCCTCCCCGTCGAGCACCCGGCGCAAGAACCGTTCGGCCGCTTCTTGGTTGCGGCGGTCCTGCACGAGGATGTCGAGCACGAGTCCGTCCTGGTCCACCGCCCGCCACAGCCAGTGTTTCCGGCCTTTGATCTTGAGCTGCACCTCGTCCAGGTGCCATTTGCCAGCCGCGGGGCGCCGATGGCGGCGCAGACCGGCGGCGAAGGCAGGGCCAAACGTGCGGCACCAGAGCCTGATTGCTTCGTAGCTGACCCGGATGCCCCGCTCCGCCAGCAGGTCCTCGATGTCGCGGTGGCTCAGGGGGAACCGGAAGTACAGCCACACGGCATGACTGATGATCTCGGCAGGAAACCGATAGCCCGGTACAGCGGATCACGAGCGGGCGTGGCGGGCGAGACAAGCACCACCTGAGCGTACCGGGGGCCCAACCCTCAACTTGTCAAGGCCGCGCAGACGGCATCTCTGCTGAGCCGCCTGCTGGATGCCGGCCGTCCCGAGTTCTGCGCCGGCATCATCCTGCTGGACGTACGGATGGCCGCGATGCACGGGAAGCCTCTGGACGCCACCGCCGGTGCCAGGGGGAGTGCCCCTTGTTCTGGCGGGACTCAGGAGGGCGCGGGTGGTGGGGACAATGAGCTCTCTGGTGCGACAGGTCCGTCCCCGGCGGGTTCTTTGGCGCGCTCTGTGGCGGGAAGGTGTCGGCGCACGGCCGCGAGCCGCCGCGGTCCCAGCCCGTTGAGCTGCAGCAGCTCGGCGTCGGAGGCGCGCCGCACCTCATCGCCCGATCGGTAGCCCGCACGCAGCAGGATGTGGCGCGCCTGCGCGGGGAGCGCGTCCAGGGCGGCGCGGGCTGCCTCCCGGCGGCGGATCTGCGTCAGCCCCTCGACGCCGACTGTCGCGAGGAGCACCCGCGGGCGCATTGCGCGGAGCGGGAGACCCAGAGTGGGAAACCGTTCCTCTAGAATCGGCTTGTGCGGTCCTGCCGCGTTGGGTCGCGTTGGGCCTCCGCTGGGTGCGCCGACAGGGGCATGACAACATGAATGCACCGTCGCCGCCGGCTGCCGTCCCGCAGGGGGATGCGG
>CADCTC010000138.1 GCA_902805635.1 uncultured Chloroflexota bacterium | reverse complement strand
TTCCCTGGTTTGGTCGAAACCCACCGCCACACAAAATCCTAGCGCCGCTGTCATGCCAGTACAGGTGGTCGTAACGGCGACGGTTGACGGCAGCACTACCGAAGCCAACTCCTCTCTCCGCGTGCCCCAATCCAGAACGACACCACGCGCTCACACACCGAGGGACGACTCGTGCGCCCATTCGCGGGCATCTCGCACCTCGCTTCCGATGTACCCGCGTACGCGGCGTGCGCATCGACGGAGCCGTTTCGCTGTGTGCAGAGTGGCCGCGCGCGGCCCAGGCGCGGGCGATGAGGGGGATGGAGCCGTCCTCTGCCCGCGGCAGACTCGCTTCAATGTGGTCGCGAAGCGCTGCGCGGCGCTCCTCTGCCAGTGACATCGCGTACGCGGGTGCAGGCCCCTGCCCGCCGAGGAACGGCGACCAGTAATCATCAAAGTCGCGGAAGACGGTTGGTACATCGATGGCACGTACCGCCACGTCCTCTAGCCCCGCCTCCGCAAAGAGCCGCTCCAGCGTCTCGGGGTGGCAGACCGGGAAGCGCCGGCCCTCATCCAGGTCGATGGCGGCCGGATCGAGCCGCGCGGCGGCGTCCCAGAAGGCGCGCATGAACTGCATTTCGCCAGCATAGTCCCAGACGTAGGCCGCCGCGACGCCGCCGGGATGCGTCAGCCGGGCCAGTTCCGCCAGCGCACGCCCCGGCTGAGTCAGGAAGTTCAGCACCAGCCCGGTGACCGCGGCGTCAAAGCTCGCCCGCGCGAAGGGAAGCGTTTGCGCGTCGCCCTACCGGAACACCGCGCGGCGGTCGCGGATCTGCTTGCGGGCATACGCCACGTAGCCGTCCGACGCATCGATCCCCGCGACCGTGGCCGGCCGGGCCACAGCAAGGATGGTCGCGCTCAGCGCGCCGGTCCCGCACCCCACGTCCAACCAGCGGCTGTCCGCGGGCACGTCGAGCCAGGCCAGGAACTCGCGCGCGACCAGGCGGCTCCAGCGGCCCACGTAGGGCTCGTACGCCGCCCCACTCGCCCAGATGGACATCGCGTCCTCCCTGCGGTCATCGCGGGATGGCCGTCCCCGGCAACTGCCGGCACCACGACTGCGGTCCACCGGGCCATGATAGCGCCAGCGCCAAAGCAGGGCACAGGCGAGCGCTGCATCAGCAGCAGGCTGGTGCGAGCATCGGGTACGTGCAGGAACGTTTCGGCTGGCAACCTCAGCCACGGCGACATAGCGGCTCGCGCCAAGGGAAGTGCGGCCCCCACGTACAACCCATGCGGGCGCATCCCATAGATCCCACTCCCCGGAGGGGCACCGGCGTTAGGTCAGTCGTTAGGTCAGTAGACACGAGAAGAGCCCGGTCGTCACGACTGGACAACCAGGCTCTCTCTGGGCAGTGCACACGCTATGCGGTATCCCCGGAGGGATTCGAACCCCCGGCAGCACCACGTTGCAGCGCAGGTGGAAAACGAGTCCGCGACCGCAACGCCTGCGACTAGGAATCTGCCAGCCACGACAGCACGCGGCCCCGCGGCCAGCAGCGGCCGATGGCCTCGGCGCGCAGAGCCGACCGGCCGAACACCGCCAGGCCGATGATGCTGTGGCCTGACGCGCGGCGATCGCGGGCCGCGGCTTCGTCTAGGAATAGGCGGCGCTCGGGCGGGAAGCGCGACAGGCACCTAGGGGCCCGCGACTCAGCGCCGTCAGGCGAACGCACGGAGGTGCGCACATGGACGACAAGAACCTGAACACGGTGCAGCAGTACGTGGGCGACATGCTCGCTCTGGAGAGCCACATCGAGGAGGCGCTCGGCGGGCAGCTCAAGGAGGTACGGGACGATGCGCGGTTCTGTTGTGGCCGGGTGGGCACGTACAGTCAACTGCGTCAAAGTTGACCGAGGAGAGGCAGCTGTGGGACGGCGAAATCGTGGCGGACGATTTCCCAGACGGTGCCTGGCCTCCGGCGTCTCGTAGGTGACGCTCACGAGCAGACCATCCAGGTGCCCGATCCAGTGGCGGTCGCCCTCACGCTCGGGTAGCACGTGCACCGGGCGCCGCTGACGCTGGGGCACGCGACGCGGCACGGTGGTGCCTGACCCTGGGCAGCACGGGCGTTATGCCTTGATCTCGTAGAGGATGTTGAAGGGGTTCTCAACGGGTGCCCGGCGGACGCTGCCCAACCCCGCCTCGGCACAGAGCGCGCGCATTTTGCTCTCCGGCAGGCCCCGGCTGCCCAGTGCCTCGCCTCCGTGCGCCAGCGAGGTGGTCATGCAGAACACGATGCTGCCGGTGTAGCCCAGCGTCGCCAGCGGGTTGCCGATGTCGTCCTCCAGCCGGTCCGGGCAGTTGAACTCCAGGCAGAGGAAAGTCCCGTCCGGGCGCAGCGCGTGCCGGATCGCCCGCAGGAGCGCCCGCGGGGCCACGGCGTCGTGGAGCATGTCGAAGGCCGTGATCACGTCGTACTGCTCCGGCAATCCCTCAGAGGCGTCGCGCTGCTCAAACCGGACCCGGTCGGCCACACCTGCCGCCGCGGCGTTGGCCGTGGCTCGGGCGACGCTCGGCCCGTGCACGTCGTACCCGACGTACCGCGAGGCGGGGAAGGCCTGCGCCAGCCGGATCAGCGCCCGGCCGTGGCCGCAGCCCACGTCTGAGACGAGCGCACCGCGCTCGAGTGCCGCCGGCACCGCCGGCACCGCCGGCAGCCACTGCTGGACGAGCAGGTGGTCGAACCAGCCGGTGGTCATCCGGTCGATGCCCTCCCACAGATCCGGGCCGTAGGCCTCGTACGGCACCCCACCCCCGCGGCGGAACGCCGCCATCACCCGATCCAGCACACCGAGGCAGGCCAGCCAATCCTGGTAGGCGCCGCCGAAGAACATGGGGCCGCCTTCCTCCGCCAGGACGGGCGCGTGCTCCGGCGGCAGCGTGAAGCGACGGCTGGACGGCTCGTAGTGCAGGTACCCGGCCGCCGCCAGCGCGCTCAGCCACTCCCGCGTGTAGCGCTCCTGCACGCCCGCTCGTCCGGCGAGCTCGGCGCTGGTTGCCGGACCATGCGCTGCCAGCGCCTGGAACAGGCCCAGCCGGTCGCCGACGGCGGTCATCAGCGAGACGGCCATGCCGGCGAAATCCTGGGTCACCCGGCCGACGAAGGCTTCCGTCTTGGCCGCGTCGGGAGAGGGTGCTGCCCCCTCCGCTGTCTCCGTCGCCTGCGCCGTGGCGATGACTGCTGGTGTGGTCGACGCAGTAGATGCAGTGGTTGTGCTCATCGCCTGTGCTCCTTTTCCATCGCCGTTCTCCTTGGCCCTGGTGCGCTGGTGCGCTGGTGCGCTGGTGCGCTGGTGCGCTGGTGCGCTGGTGCGCTGGTGCGCTGGTGCGCTGGTGCGCTGGTGCGCCGGCGCCTCGACGGGCCGCTGCACCGACTACGAGTGTGGGCCCGGTAGGCGCTTCACACCATGAGGAGTCACAGCACCGACCCACAGAAAGACCCACAGTTCCGCCGGCGCCTACCGGTGCAGGTGCCGGCGCGGCGTGCTATGCTGGCGGCGAACTGGGACAAGGCACTTCGCCATCCGCCAAGACACCTCGCGAAAGGCACACACGGACACGAGGGTCGCGATGCCAACGGAGCACGATTTGTCGTTTGGAGCCCTGCTACGTCGCTACCGGCTGGCAGCCGGTCTGACGCAGGAGGTGCTGGCGGAGCGCGCCGGGATCAGCGCCCGCACGGTGAGCGATCTCGAGCGCGGGCTCTCCCAGGCGCCCCGCCGCGACACCGTTGCTCTCCTGGTCGACGCCCTGGGGCTGGCCGCCGGCGAGGCGGCGACGCTCGCAGGGGCCGTGGCACGCCGGCTCGGCGCGGCTGCTCGCTCGTCCCCGTGCGAGGCGCCCGAAGCCGACAGCAACGCCGCCGGGCTCCCCGGCCTGGCGACCGGCCGCCATACGCTGCTGTCGCAGCCCACGCCGTTCATCGGGCGCGCGGCCGAGGTCCATGCGGTGCGCGAGCGCTTGCTGCGTCCGGACGTGCGGCTGCTCACGCTCACCGGCACCGGCGGTGTGGGCAAGACCCGCCTGGCGCTCCAGGTGGCGGCCGACGCGCTCGAGGCGTATCCAGACGGCGTGGGGCTCGTCTCACTTGCCTCCGTCGCGGACCCGGCGCTGGTGCCCTCCGCCATCTGCCAGGCGCTTGGCGTGCAGGAGGCGGCCGACCGCTCGCCCGTCGCTGCGCTCACGGACCACCTGCGGGACAAGCGCGCGCTGCTGGTGCTCGACAACTTCGAGCACATCCTCGACGCGGCGCCGGCGGTGGCGGACCTGCTGGCCGCGTGCCCGCAGCTGCAGGTGCTGGCCACCAGCCGGGCGGCGCTGCGCCTGGCGGCGGAGCACCAATGGCCCGTGCCGCCCCTGGCGCGGCCCGACCCCAAGCGGTTGCCGGACTGGGAAACGCTCTGCGGGTACGACGCCGTGGCCCTGTTCAGCCAGCGCGCCGCCGCCGTCAAGCCGGACTTCCGGGTCACCAACGAGAACGCCCCGGCCGTGGCCGAGATCTGCGCCCGGCTGGACGGGCTCCCGCTGGCCATCGAGCTCGCCGCCGCGCGCAGTGGGGTCCTGCCCCCGCAGGCGCTGCTGGCCCGCCTCGAGAGCCGGCTCAGCACGCTCACCGGCGGTCCGCGCGATCTGCCGGCGCGGCAGCAGACCCTGCGTGCGACCCTCGACTGGAGCCATGCCTTGCTGGATGCCGGCGGGCAGGTGCTGTTCCGCCGGCTGGCCGTGTTCGTGGGCGGCTGCACCCTCGAGGCCGCTGAGGCGGTCTGCGCCGATGACCTGCAGGATGGGCAACCGGCGCGTGACGTGCGAGCAGCGCACGAAGGGCAGCCGGCGCATGGACAAGCAGCGCGGGCAACGACCGGTGGCCCCTCGCAGGTTGCCCTCGGCCGGGAAGTCGTGCTCGACGGGTTGGCCGCGCTGGTGGACACGCACCTGCTGAGGCAGGAGGAAGCGCCGGTCGGCGAAGCCCGCTTCCTGATGCTGGAGACCATTCGCGAGTACGCCCTGGGGCGGCTGGCGGCCAGTGGGGAGGCCGAGACGCTGCGCCGGCGGCACGCCGCGTACTACCTGGCGCTGGCCGAGCGGGCGGAGCCGGAGCTCGAAGGCCCGACCCAGCCGGGGTGGCTCGCCCGCCTGGACCGCGAGCACGACAACCTGCGCGCGGTGCTGCAGGGGGCGCTCGCCGGCGGCGGCGCGGTGGATGTGGAGACCGGGCTGCGCCTGGCCGGCGCGCTGGCCTGGTACTGGTGGGAGCACGGGCACGTCCGCGAGGGGCGGGAGCGACTGGCGCAGCTGCTGGCGCTCCCCGCCGGGGCGGCGCCGACGCGTGGCCGTGCGAAAGCGCTGTGTGGCGCGGGCCAGCTCGTCTTCCATCGGGCCGAGTATGCCGTGGCGGGTGCACTGTGTCAGGAGAGCCTGGCCATCTGGCGCCGCCTCGGGGACGAGCGTGGCACGTGTGCCGTGCTGCACATCCTGGGCGACGTCGCATACATCACCGGCGATGGCGACACTGCGTGTGCCCGCTTCCAGGAGGGCTTGACGCTCGCTCGCGAGCGGGGGGATCAGTGGACCATCGCCCTCTTCCTGGATCACCTCGGGCAGGCAGCGGTGGTGGTCCGCGGCGACTACGCGGCCGCGCGTCCGCTCTGCGAGGAGGGGCTCGCCATCCGGCGGCACCTGCGCGACAAGTGGGGCACGGCCAGGTCGCTGGTCACCTTGGGGGACGTGTTTCTCGGTCTCCGGCAGCCCGTCGCGGCGCAGGCGCTCTTCGAAGAAGCGCTCGCCACCGACCAGGAGTTGGGCAACACGTGGGGCATGGCCCTGACGCTGTGCCTCCTGGGCGCCGCCGCGGTGGACCAAGCGGACGCTCACGAGGCGCGACTGCGCCTGGGTGAGAGCCTGTTGCACGTCCAGGCGCTGGACGACACGTATGGGATTGGATGGGTGATCGTCGTGTTCGCCGGTGTCGCCGCCCTGAGGGCCCAGCCGGAGCGCAGCCTGCGCCTGGCTGGGGCCGGCACCGCGATCCTCCAGTCCATCGGCACGTCGCTGATGGCCTTTGGGCAGGACTTGCTCGACCGCTGGCTCGCGTCGGCCAGGCAGGCGCTTGGCCCGGACGCGGCGGCGGCCGCGTGGGCGCAGGGCCTGGCCATGACGGCAGACCAAGCACTTGCCCTCGCCCTGGAGGATGCGCCCGAGCAGTCACGAGCAGTGTCGGCCCCGCCTGACACTGCGCTACCAGTTGCGTAGGCGTGTGGTCACAGTCCTCCGCGCGGTGGAGCGAGTCTCCCTCGCAGGGATTGTCTTTCTGTGCATGCTTGCGGGGCGGGGCTGGGGCTGACTCGGGGATTGTCGGGCGCCGAGGCTGCCTGGAACGTGATCGGTCGCGCCAGCTCCGCACCCGCGCCTGACTGAAGAGCACCTGTGTTGCAGTGTCAAGTAGTAGTGAGAGGGGCGAGATTGTGAAGGGGCTGGGAGGACCAAGGGGCGGTGGCTCGGAGCATCGCGTTGAGCATGGCGGACACTGTGTGGAAGGGCACGCGCGACGAGGACCTAGAGGGTCTCGTGGTCGCCGCCAGCGCCCTGCGTGCATGGGCGGGAAGAGACGGTAATAGGTCCTCCGTTCCGGCGACGGATTCTCCGAATTATCGGTAATGTGGGAGGGAAGGATCGATGCTAGATCGGGTCGCTGGGCCAGTAATTGCCCAATCGTTTCGATACTTTGCTTTCCGGTTCGATAGGCCGTCCGCATGGCAGCGGCGGGGTAGACGTCGATGGCCTGAGGCGCTAGCGCGTCGTTTTGGCCGCTGTTCCCCTGGAACCCGAAGCGCGTGTGTGCTGGCCAGGCGTAGTACTCGGGTGTTCGAGGAGGCGATGCAGGTACGGACGACCCAAGCACGACGGAGGACATCCGCTCCTCATAGTAGAGGGCGGAGGTGCCGAAGCGCGCCATCCTCGGACGTTCCATTTCGTCCGGGCGACTGGGGTCATCTCCTGGCCGGGTTGCCTCCGCGCTGCCGAACAGAACGTCATAGTAGGCACCACATCGATCCGGCGCCCTCAGGGATCGCCCGTGGCCTGCGCGGGGGAGTGTCGGGCAGGCCAGGCGGCGATCTGCGCACGCGACGCGAAGCAGAGCTTGCCGAGGATGTGCTCGACATGCCGCGCGGCGGTGCGCTCCGAGGTGATCAGCCGCGCCGCGATCTGCGGGTTGCTCAGCCCCTGAGCCACGAGCGCCGCCACCTCCCGCTCGCGCGGCGAGAGGGGGCTGGCGCTCGGCGGCGGCCAGGCAGGCGAACGCGCGCAGCACGGGGCCCAGCGGTTGCTCGCGCCGGCGGTCTTCTTCCAGCGCCGCCGCGAGCAGCCGCCGCGCGGCGGTGTGCTCGGCTTCCGCGCAGGCCACGAGACTTTAAAGCAGCAGTGCCGGCCGGTCCCCCGGTCGCGATGCGCCGGTCGATGGCCAGGCATTCGTCGGCCAACCCGCACGCAGCGGCGAGCTCCCCAGCGGCGAGGTGCAGGTGGGCCAACCGGAGGGTCGACATCAGCAGTCTCCACGCGTCGCCCAGCGCGCCGCAGCGCC
Source organism: uncultured Chloroflexota bacterium (assembly GCA_902805635.1). Lineage (GTDB taxonomy): Bacteria > Chloroflexota > UBA11872 > UBA12225 > UBA12225 > CADCTC01. The sequence continues at coordinate 3,264 of CADCTC010000138.1, read as the reverse complement.
AGGCTCTCCTGGTAGCACGCCCGCGCCGCGGTGTCGTCCCCCTCGCGGTGGGCGAGGTGGCCGCGGTCGCTCAGCGACGTGGTGATGCCTGACGTATCGCCGAGGCGCCGCCTCGGTGCGAGCGCCTCCTCCAGCAAGGAGCGGGCGTGCCCGCCCCGCGCGCGGAAGACGACGCCCAGCGTGTTGAGGCCGAGCGCGGTCTGCCAGGCGTCGCCCGCCGCCCGGGCGCACGCCAGGCTCGCCTCCAGGTGGGCCATGCATCGTCCGGCCGCGGCGAACGTCTCGCCGCGCATCGCCACCACGTGACCGATGAGATCGTGCGTCGCCGCCGCGGCGGCGCGGTCGCCGCCGCGGGATCTTCCCCTTTCGCAGCTCCAAGCTCCTGGTGGGCATGTCCCTGATCTCGCGGCGCACATCTGTATCTGCCAGACCAGGGCGAGGCAGGGCAAGGGGCACTTCAAGCGAGTCCGCGCGAGGAACCTTGAGGAGAAGCCACACCCGCCCCACCCCATCCTCGCATACGGACGACCTATAGGAGCCTCCCCACAGGCGGGTAGGTAATTTGAAAGCCCACGGTGAGGTGAACGAGGCCGGCTAGAGCTCGCGGAGGCGCGGCAGCAGCGCGAGGCCACGCTCGAACGCCTGCCTGTTATGGGTCCCGAGCCAGAGGCCGTCGAAGCCAAGCTCGCGGAGCTCGGCACAGCGGGCGACCATCTGGTCCACGGTGCCGTGCAGGCCAAGGTGGAGGTTGTAGCGGCGCGCCATCCGGGGGTCGCGCGGCGCGCCGAGCACCACGGGCACGAGGACCGACCGGAAGATCGGGCGGTCGGTGAGGCTCGCCAGGCGAGCCAGGCGCTCGGACGCGCGGTCCAGGTACATCGCGCCGCAGTTCCACTCGTCAGCGTGCCGCGCGACGACCGCCAGGGCGCGGTCGCCCGACGCGCCAATGACTAGCCGGAGCGGCCGCTCGCACAGCCGGCGCAGCGTCGCGCAGTACTCGTCGAGCAGCGCGATCCGGCGCCCCGCCGAGGGAAACGGCAGCCCGAAGCGCTCATGCTCGCCTGGGTCGAGCCCGGCGCCGACGCCGAGGGCGAGCCGACCACCCGAGATCTGCTCCAGCGCGTCCGCCATCTTGGCCAGGAGCCCCGCCGGGCGGAACGTGGCGCTGAGGACGGCGAAGCCGAGCCCGACCCGGCTCGTGCTGGCGGCGAGCGCCGCCATCGTCGTCCACGCCTCGAGCATGGGCGCGCCGTAGGCGAGATGGTCCGGGAGCAACACCTGATCCGCGCCGGCGGCCTCCGCCGCCCGCGCCGCCTCGACCATCGCCGGCCAGTCGTGCCGCTCGGGGAGGAATACCGCCACGCGCATGGGCGCAGTATACGGCAGCCCCTCCGCCTCCCCCGCGTCCGGCGGCTCAGGTGGTCTGGGCGACTCGCCGCGCAACCGCGAAGAGCCGGCGGCGCACCTGGATCCCTTCGAGACTTCCCTGCGCATTGCGGACCATCGCGCCTGCGGCCTCGTCGCCGAACTCCTCCCGCAGCGCCGCCTCGGCCGCCATGATCCGTTCGAGGACGGCCCGCGAGGCGCCGCCGGTCAGGCTGATCTGGACGCCCGCCCGCTCACTGCCATAAGTTCAGCTTCTCCTCCGTCAACTTGACAATGCCCAGCCGGACGGACGCGGTCATCCAGCGCACGGAGTAGACGCGGCGCCAAGCGTTCTAGAACGGCGCCGCATCGGAGCGCCATGTATCTGAGGTGCACCGTGGCAGGTTGGACATCGTGGTGGCCCCGGACCTGAGTTCGTGGCGAATCAAAGACGAGGACGTGTTCGCCTGGTCGGTGGACGTTGGTCATTTGACGGCGGCAGAAGCGGAAGCTATCCGGACAGAGGCGGAGCGCGTCATCGAGCGGATCGAGCGCCGACTGCCCCCTTTTTGTGACGGTTGGGAGAAGTGGGTGCCTGATCTGGCATGGGGCACTCCGGAGCTGCTAGGCGATTGGCAGAGCATGTCGTGAACCGTGCTGTCCAGCGGGCGGCCAGCAGCGGCGGCAACCGATAAGCGAGCACCAGCGCACTAGTACTGCATAGATCGCGCGGCGCTTAGCCGTGCACGCCACGCTGGAAGGTCCAGAGATCGATATTGCGCGAGATCTCATGGAAGTGGACGGGCAGGAGAACGAACCGCTGCTGCACGCCAGCGGAGTTCGCGCGCTGCTACGGCCCGACGTGGGGGCGCCACCGCGGGCGCACGCGCCCCGCCCCCGGCAACCACGAGTACGGCACTCCCGGCGCGGCGGGCTACTTCGCCTACTTCGGCGAGGCGGCGGGGGACGCGGCGGCGGGCTACTACAGCTATGCCCTCGGCGCGTGGCACGTGGTGGTCCTCAACACCAACTGCCACGTGGTGGGGTGCGGCCCCGGCTCCCCCCAGGAGCGCTGGCTGCGCGCGGACCTGGCGGCCGGCCGGGCCGCCGGGGCAGCGTGCACGGTGGCGTACGGCCACCACCCGCGGTTCAGCTCGGGCGGACACGGGAACGACCCCGCCCTCCAGGCGCTCTGGCGGGCCCTCCACGAGGGCGGGGCAGACCTGTACCTGGCGGGGCACGACCACACGTACGAGCGCTTCGCGCCGCGGGACGCGCAGGGGCGGCCATCCCCGGCGGACGGCGTGCGCCAGTTCGTCGTCGGCACCGGCGGCCGCAGCCACTACGGCTTTGGGGCCGTCCAGCCGGGCAGCGAGGTGCGCCACTCCGGCACGTACGGCATCCTGAAGCTGACGCTGCGCGCACACGACTACGACTGGAGCAGCTCGGAGAAGCCGACGACGGGCGCGAGCGTAGTGTTCAGGCCGTGCGCGATCCCCGAGGCGAGCTGCCCAGCGCCCGCAGCCGCTCCTGCTGCACCACCTGCGCCTGCGCCTGCTTCAGCCCACGGAGCGCGCCGGCCAGCTCCGCGTGTGCCCGCTGGACCGCGTCCCCCGTCTGCTATACCGTCTTCCCGCCGAACGGCCGCGCGAGGAGGAGCGTCATGCCCGAGGAGCAGCGCCTCGAAGAGCACATCGAGACCTTCGCTCGCTGGATCACTCAGGGCACGCACATCGTCGCCTTCACGGGCGCCGGCGTCAGCACCGACTCCGGTATTCCGGACTTCCGCGGGCCCGACGGGGTGTGGACGCGGCGCGACGCCGGCTTGCCCCCGCCGCAGTGGCGGGTTGCGCCCGCCCGGGTCGCGCCCAACGCGTCCCACCTGTCGCTCGTCGAGCT
>CADCTC010000137.1 GCA_902805635.1 uncultured Chloroflexota bacterium | reverse complement strand
AACACCCACCAGTCCCACAGCGGCCGTGGGGATTGGCAGAACTACCCGCATCGGGTCCACACTCTGGGCGGGTGGGGTGGGCGGCGCAAAGACCAGAACGATCTGCACCGCCGCCACCGCAATAAGCACCGGGAGGTAGCGCAACTGAAGAGTCGCCACGTTGGCGAGTCGGCCGCCGCACAGTTTCCCGACCATGGCCCCCACGATTACTGGGAGCCAGAAGACGCTCAAGGGATATCCCACTCATCCGGCGCGCCAGCGCCGAGCGCGATCAGTCCAAGCGAAGCGAGGATCCACAGCAGGCGCCAGTGGCGGGCTGTCTTCTGCGCGCCGATCGTGGCACGGGTCGTCAATCGAGTCCAGCGGTTCATTGGTGCTTTCCTTACGGTGCGTGACACACACGAATGGCCAGGCACCGGTGTGCCCTACAAGCCCGTCGTGCAGGTCCCGTCGCTTTGAGGGACACCAACTACACTAGACCTCGCCGCTTACACTTCCCTTACACCTCCCGGTGTTCCCTGGGAAACCGCCTCACGCGATCCCTTCTTTCCCATTCAAAAGTCGTCGATAGGACTGCGTCAAGCCCCGCGAAGGGAGGCGCAGCGGGGCGCGTGAAGCCGGCAACATGGTTGAGTCGCGTCCGCCCTCGCCACGCACAGCAGCTTCTCCCTGACCGTCAGACGGCCCGCCACTGAGCTCCCGCAGGTACCTGCGGTAGTGAAGAATGCCGGGCAGTGGCTCTCCGAGCTCGGCATAGCAATCCAGCACCCGGCTGTGCACCGCGTCGTCTAATGGCTCTACCGCCAGCAGACGGCCGCACCACTCCAGGCAGCGCCGGTAGCGCCTATCCTTCCACTCTACTTCGATCAGCTGGGCCAGCACGTTCACGTACTGGTGCTCAAGCTGGAGGCGCCGGTGCTCTGCCCACTCGCTGTAGCACTCCCGGAAGAACTGCCCTGCATAGACAGCCGCCGCCGCCGCCAATCGCCGCCTCCGCTCAGCATCGTCGATGGTCGAGTCGGCGGCAGCCTCCAACTGCGCCTCGAACGCGTGCACATCTACGTGGAGCGGAACCGTCGGTTCCACCGCATACTCGGCGCCCCACACCGTGTCGCAGGCCACGAACTCCGGGAAGAGCGCCTGGCGCAGGCGATGCACTGTCGTGTAGACCAGAGTCACGTCCTGGCCGACTTCAGCCTCCGGCCACAGGTCAGCGGCGATCTCCTCGCGGCGGCGGCCAGCCGGGTGTAGCGCCAGGTACACCAAGAGCTCGCGCGTGCGGCTCCCGGCCGGCACCCCTGCCGTCACCTCCCTTCCCCCTACCGTTACGGAGAATCGACCAAGCAGGCTGAGCCGCACCTCCGGCAGCACCGGCGTCACCGGGGGCGCGACTGCCTCGCGGAGCTGCCCCGCCACTTGTCGGTCCAGCAGTTCCAGGGCTGCAGCTACCAGGTGCGGCACCACGTCCCGCGTTGCGGCTAGCTTGAGCAGCGGCGCCACCGTGCGCCCTTCCAGCGCCAGGGGAATTGGGCCCCCGAGTGCCTGCGCGGCTTCAACCGCCACCTGCACGCAGGCCAGCGCCTCTCCCCACCGCTTCTGCTCGTACGCCACCTGTCCTGACCACAGATACGCCCGTGCCTGTAGTTCGTGGCTGCGCGTCTGGCGGGCATCTTCGCGCGCCCTATCCAGTAGCGCGGCGGCCTCACGCCGCCGGCCAGCACGCAGTGCAGCAACGGCGGCGCTTATCCGCGCCTGGGCGCTCAGTTCGTGAAGTGCGGCCTCTGACGCGAGGTCAAGCGCCAGTCGAGCCGCCTCATCGGCCGCGTTCCACTCTCCGAGCGCCAGGTGCGCCGCGGCTTCGCCCAAGTGGGTCCAGACTACCAGCCGCGGGTCCACAGCATTTGCCAAATGCAGCCGCGCCTCCTGGTAGCAACCCAGCGCCTCACTGGGGCGCTGCTGCGCACGGCGCAGGTCTCCCATGCTGACCAGCCGACCAGCCGCGAGCGCGGGCTGCGCTGCCTTGTGCGCCAGGGCGATCGAGTCAGCCAGGAGTCGTTCCGCCTGCTCTAGGTCGCCTCCGCACATGAGGAGCAGTGCCAGGTTATTCTGGCTCTTGCCTATCCCGACGATGTCGCCCATCTCCTCACGCAGCGCCAGCGCCCGGGTATGGCAGCGTGCGGCCTGCTCCTGGTTGCCCAGTAACCGGTGAGCATTCCCCAAGTTGTTGAGCACAGCCGCCACGTCCCATAGTGAGCCGAAACCTTCGTAGAGCGCGAGCGCCCGATCCAGATGCTCCACCGCGGCGCGTGCCGCCCCACTCATCGCTTCCACGGTGGCCAGGTAGCGGAGTGCTTCCGCCTGGAGGCGCTTGTCCCGGCGCACGGCGCGGTGCTCCAGCGCCTGCAGGCAGAGTTGAAACGCCTCCTCCACCCGCCGTGCCGACATAGTGGCGATCGCCTCCAGCAGCAGCGCCCGCGCCTCCGTGCGTGAGTCGCGACGCTCGCGCGCCGCGAAGAACACGTGCCGTGCACGCTCGATGGCAACGCCAGGCTTTCCTTCGACCAGCGCGAGCCGGGCGCCATATAGTTGGACAGCGGGCCGCTTGGCTACCACGCCTGGCGGCAGCGCATCCAGGGCGGCGGCAACGGCCTGGCGCCGCCCCTGGGCTAGCCACTGCTCCGCGTGCCGTTCCAGCAGGCGTGTGACTTGCTCCCACCAGCGCGCCGCAATGGCGTGGTCCAACGCCTCGGCTGGCGCATCGTGGGCCTCGGCCACCTCGCTCCAGCGCCGGCGTAGCGCGGTATGACGTGCAGGATCACTGCGTTCCAGGTGCGTCCGCAAGTACTGCCGCAGCAACGCGTGTAGGCGGTAGCGCCCTGGGGCGTCTCGTTGTCCAGCCAGCGGCATGCCGGCGCCTTCGAGCCGCGCCAGCGCACCCGCGGAGTCGCTGCGGCCCAGCACCCCGTCCAGTTGCGCAGCGTCGCACACCTCCGGCATGGCTGCCGCCAGCAGCAGCTCGCGCTCTTCTCGGCCTTGCTGGCGCATCAGTTCGGCCGCCAAGTACTCGTGCAGCGCAACGCTGGCGCGCCGGGCGCCGGAGAGCGTGGCCACCAGTGCCTGAAGGCGGCGGCCGGGCGACCGCTCCAGCCCCGGCGGCGCGGTTGGCATTGCCAGGATCAGCCCCCCGATCCACCCCTCCGTCCAGCGCTGGACTTCGGCCACCAGCGCGGGATTTGGTTCGACGTCGAACCTACGTCGGAGGAAGAGCGCGAGCTCCTCGCCGGTGAAGGCGAGCTCCCGCACGTTGAGCGCTGCCACCTGGCCCTGTCCGATCAGCGCCGCTGTGTCCACAGCAGGTACGGTGCGGCTGAGCAGTGCCAGATGGACGTGCGGCGGCAATCGCTCTAGCAGCGATTCGACAATCCCGCGTGCGGTGGCGCTCTCATCCAGCAAGTGATAGTCGTCTATCACCAGCAGCGTGTAGTCCACCACATGTGCTTCCACGTCGGCAATCAATCCCGCCAGCGCGGACGTCACCACCTGAGCCGCTTCGTCTCCACCTCCGGAGCGCGCCTGGTCGAGCAGCGTTAGCGTCCGTCCACCGACTGCGGAGTACTCGGCACGGAGCGCGGCCGTAACACCCGCGAGAAGCCCCGCACCATCGGCATCCCAGGCGTTCGCCGCGTAACGGCACACGGAAAGGGGCAGGTCACCCGCGGCGCAGTCCGCCGCAAAGTCGTCCAGCAGAGTCGTCTTGCCGTAACCGGCTGGCGCCACCACCATCAGCAGCCGGTGATGGACTAGCTCGTGCAGCTGCGCAATCAGTCGCTGGCGGCGGACGGTGGACCGCTGAGACGGTGGCTCATACGATACTGGCGGGCTAGGTCCGCCGGTCACCGTCGCATACGTCCAACTCTGCATTGCACAACCGGTTCCCCACTACCGTACCAGGGAAGAAGCACGCGGTGTAAGGGAAGTGTAAGCCGCAAAGCTTAGGATGGAAGGCAGAGAGAGAATCCATCGCCCAAGGTGGACGCGGCCGCTGACTGGCGGCAGCGCTTGGTGCGGTGGGGCCGGCACGCGTCGGCAGTTGTGTTTGCGTGTGGGGACTAAGTGAATCACGATCCGCTTGAGCGGCAGTATGCACGCGCCACGGCCAAGCTCCGTTGCGTCCTGAACCGCATGGAAGGGTTCGGGTGTCCTCAAGCTGCGCCCGAGGAACAACGCGCACTCCTGGAGCGCGCCACCCGGCTGTCCGACCGGGTGGAGGCGATCCTCATGCTCATGCGCCGGCGTGACATGGAACGTAAGGAGCGAGCGCCCCGCTGGCGGGCGTTCCACTACTGAAGGAACTAATCCACGGTCTGGGTGCGTCGCCGGCGCCACTACGCCGACTTCGCTCGCAGTCAGCTGTTCCGGCCGGCAGCTGACAGCTCATCTGCTGGCGGTAGTCGTGTCAGTGCTCGCCGTGCCAGGTCATGGCCTCACCGCGCACGATGCGCGCGCGCCGTTCGTAGGCGCCGGGCCACTCCACCGGCAGGTCGCCGTTCTCCACCATCAGCATCAGTGGGTTGACCTTCGTCTTGAGCGGCAGCTCAACGCGCTGCTTCTTGCGCGCGCTCTCGAACAGCGCCATCATCACTTCAGTCACTTTGCGCCCGTGGCGGTAGCCACTGATGGGATCGTCGATCTTGCCGTCGGCCCAGTCAATCGCTTCCTGGCACTGGTGCGCCCAGCAGTCGTACCACTCCGCCTGCACGTCCACCCAGCCACCCGACGAGCCATTGAGGTAGCGCGCCACGCCAAACTCGACGTTGTAGCCGGCGCTCGGCCCCTCCGGCTGGTACATCGCGCCATCGGTCGGGATCTGGTCGCGCGGCGGCCGGCCGGTATACAGCTCCATCATGCCGTCGGTGCCGATCACGCGCGCGCCCTGCCCCATGCGGATGCGCCTTGGGCTGCCGTCACTCCCACCCACCTGGTTGTGGGTGAGCAGGTTGCCCATGATCAGGATGGTGGCGCCGTTGCTGCAGCCGGCCAGACCCATGCACGCATCCTCCGCGGGCAGGCCGCGCTCCTGCTGGTCTGTGGTGCGCTCCACCGCGCCCATCACCCATTCCACCTCTGGCTCGTCCATCAGGAACAGCGCCAGTCGGATGTTGTGCGAGTTGGTGTTCAGGATATTACCGCCGTCGTCGATCTGCACCTGAATTGGCGTGCCGATCACGCCCTGGCGGATCAGGTCGCGCGCCTTCTGCCACACCGCATGGTGCGGGCGCTGGAAGGCGATCATCAGCTTCACTCCGTTGCGCTCGCAGGCGGTGACCATCTCGTCCGCCTCGCCCAGGCTGAGCGCCATGGGCTTCTGGCACAGGATTACCTTGGGCCGGCGCGCCGCGGCGGCGATGGTCATCTCCGCGTGCTGGCGGTGCCAGGAGCACACGTCCACGAAGTCCGGCCGCTCGCGGTCCAGCATCTCGCGGTAGTCGGCGTAGCGATGGTCGTCGGCCACGCCGAAGAACTCGCCGAACTCGCGCCGCGCGTCGGGGTGCGTGTCGGCGATGGCGCCTATCGCTACCGGCTGCCCCGGCACCCCCCTCCACCCGCGCGCATGCACGCGCCCAATCGTCCCGCACGCGATGATCGCCGTCTTGTACTGCGCCACGCCTATCTCCCTCGCCGTCTCGCTGTAGTGGCGGGTAGTCTACCCGCTGGGACCCCGCGGCACCGTCTGCCCCTGGCGCCGACAGAGCCCCGTACCATCCGCGGGTGACCGCGCCCGTTCTCAACAGTCCCGAATCCCCGCTAGATGACTGGGCCGCAGCCGCCCACGCCCACCTGCTCCAGACCGATCCGACCATGGCCGCCCTTGCGGCGCGCCAAGGCATCGTGACGCGCTCCGTTTCACGCGAGCACTTCTCCCGCCTGGTGCGCGCCATCTGTGGACAGCAGATCTCCACCAAGGCGGCGATGTCTATCTATGGCCGCGTCGTGGATGCCGCCGGCGGCGCGCTCTCCCCCGTCGCGCTCCAGCCCCTCACCGATGAAGCGCTACGCGCCTGCGGCCTGTCCGGCGCCAAGCTGCGCTCCATCCGCGACTTGACGGAACGCGCACTCGACGGCCGGCTCGACTTGGCGCACCTGGAATCGCTCCCAGATGACGAGATCGTCGAGCAGCTCATCGCGGTCCGCGGGATCGGCCGCTGGACAGCTGAGATGTTCCTGATGTTTTCGCTCGGCCGGCCGGACGTGCTCGCGGCTACCGACCTGGGAATCCAGGCCGCCGCTCAGCGTGTCTACGGCCTGGAGACGCGTCCGACGCCTGCTGCCGTGCACCAGCTGGCTGAGACGGGCCGCTGGCGCCCCTACGCCACGGCAGCGTGCTTCCAGCTCTGGGAGAGCCTCAAGACAGACCCGGTATAGCTCACGCAGCTGGCTCAGGCCGCCATGATTGGCCCCGGCCGTGCCAGGGTGGCCGCGGCCTCCGCGACGAGCTGGGGCTTCGCCGGTTTCGCCGGCGACGCACCGACCTCTTGCGTCACCGGCAGCACTTCAGGCCGTGGCGCAGGCAACGACACGACGAAGCGCGTGCCACCATCGCGCGGGCACTCCGCGCGGATGGCGCCGCCGTGCAACTGGACGATCTGCCGCGTGACATACAGGCCTAACCCCAGCCCACCGGCCTTGCCATCGGTCCCTACCTGGTAGAAGCGCTCGAAGATCCGCTCGCGGTACTCGGCCGGGATGCCAATGCCGTAGTCGCGCACCGCCAGCACTACGTCGCCCCCGGTCTCCTCGGCGCCGGCTACCTCGATGTCTATCCGCTCTCCCGTGCCGGCGTAGCGCGCCGCGTTGGTGACCAGGTTCGCCAGCACTTGCTCCAGGCGCAGCCGATCGGCGGTGACCTGCACCGGGCCATCCGCCCGCACGTGGATCTCGAAGCCGGGCGCTAGCGGCTGCAGCGCCACGGCTGACTCGCGCGCCAGCTCCACCAGGTCGAGGTCGCTGCGGTCCAGGCGCAGCGAATTGGCCTGGATGCGCGACAGGTCCAGCAGTTGATCGATCAGTTCGCACAGCTTGCTCGACTGCCGGTCGATGGTGCGCAACGAGCGCGCCAGCTTGGCGTCGTCGATGGGCACACCCCGCTCCGCCTGGCCGGCCAGTAGCTGGGCATAGCCACGCAACGACGTTAGGGGCGTGCGCAGCTCGTGCGCGGCCACGCCCAGGAACTCGTCGCGCATGCGCAGCGCCGCCTCGGCAGATGCGGTGCGCCGCAGGGAGATGTACACCAGCGCCGCCGGCACGGCGATCGCTACCGGCGTCCACGGACTCTGCGCCGCTGTGTGCGCCGCCAGTACTCCCATGGCGAACAGCCCACCCGACTGCACCGCGTGCCAGCCGCGGCGGTGCAGCCACACGTCCTGTGGCCGCGCGGTGGTGGTCAGCCCCACCATCACCGCCACCGACGCCGTATTGGCGGCGTACAGCACCACGGCCGCCGTAAGCGCGCCAAGCACATCGTCCAGCGTCAGCCCACCCAGCATGGCGCCGCCCGAGGCAGCACGCGTGCCGTCCAGCGCTAGCCCAGCCAGCGCCACCGCGACGGTGATTTGCGCCGTGTTGAAGACGGCGCCCGCGGGCCCACGCATCGGCTTGCCGGAGGAGGCGTTGCGCCGCAGGCACAGCGTGCCCTGGCCTAGCACCTGTCCCAGCGCCGTCAGCAATACTGCTGCTGGCGTCCCCGCCAGCAGCAGTATTACCAGGTAAGCCGGCTGCGCGAAGTCGAACTTCCGCTTCTCCCCCAACGTCAGCGGGAAGTGCTGCGCCACCACGCTCAGCACCGCCAGCTGCGCCAGCGCCACCAGCGTGTGCGGCGGGACCGGCACAGCTGGCACACCTTGCCGTAGCAGCCAGTGCACCGCCGTGGCAGTCAGCACCACGCCGGATGCGGCTGCGACCAGCCAGAGGTACGCGCGCGCACCGGGCGAAAGCGGCGTTGCCGCCCCAGTACTCCGCCTCATGACACTCCTTGACCAGCACCCATGGCTATGAATACGTGGCGCACTGAGCTCAAGGTACGACACGTCTCGTCTTGGTTCTGTCAAAAAGTCTCAGGACGGCACTGGCGCGCGCCACACCTGCAAGCCGCCCCACTCCAGGCTGAAGTCCAATGGCTGCGTGCCCTGCGCGGCCAGTGCTGCGCGCAGCTCGTGTTCTCGGTCCGCGGCGGCCAGAAAGAGCAAGCAGCCGCCACCGCCAGCGCCCAGCGCCTTGCCACCTAGTGCCCCGGCCGCCAGTGCCCGATCGTACAACTGGTCTATCGCCGCGCTGGTCACCGAGGCATGCAGGTCTTTCTGGCAGCGCCAGTTCTCGGCCATCATGTTCCCCAGCGCGTCCACGTCCCCGTGCAGCAGGGCGCCCTTGAGGTCGTCCGCCAGGCGGCGCAGCGTGCGCAGTGCCGCCACGGTCTTCGGCTCGTGAGCGTCGTAGGCGCCCATCACGTTGGACACGATGCCGCCCGACACGCGCGAGACGCCGGTGTACACCAACACCAGGCGCTTCTCTAGCTCGGCCACCGTCCCGGGCGCCAGACGCAGCGAACTGATGTGCGCCACCGGGTCATTGAAGGCCATGTAGCTCGCCCCACCGTGCGCCGCGGCGTACTGGTCCTGCGTCCCGCCCGCCACGCGCAGGTGCTCGCGCTCGGCGCGGATCGCCCGCAGCGCCGCCTCGTGCGGCGCAAGCGGCCGCCCCAGGCACGCCGCGACGGCCCCCGCCACCGCCACACCCACCGACGCGGACGACCCCGTGCCCGACCCCGGCGGCGCGTCGCACCGCACGAAGAGCTCCAAGCCGCTGCCACCACCGTCGCCACTATCCAGGCCGATGCGAGCGCCAGCCTCGTCCTGCGCCACCAGCAGTGACGCCCGCAGCAGCGCCAGCCCACCGGCAGCGGGCAGCAGATCGGGTGTCGCCGCCTCCGCCCGCTCGTCGAAATCGGCCGAATATACCACCACCCCGCGCTCGCGCCGTCGCGCCGTGACGTAGCAGTAGCGGTTGATCGCCACGTTCACCACCGCCCCACCTTCCCGCACCGAGAACGGCGGCACGTCGGTCCACCCACCCGCAAGGTCCAGCCGGATCGGCGCACGTGCGCGCACCTCTGCCGACTCAACGAACCCTATTGCCCCTTCGGAGCCTGCAGAGCCTACGGAAGCTGCCATCGCGCCGGCAGGATACCTGCTACCCTGCCCCACCGGTAAGCCTGAGAGTGGCTAACGGTCATAAGATGGAAGGTATTAACGTCGCCTGGCAGCTCTACGCCGTCGCCGCTGGTGTCCTCGCCGGCATGGCGTGGGCTGCCTTCAGCGCGTGGCGGAAGGGCCGTCCACGGCGATGACCATGGCCAATTGAGCCGCGCACCGATCACGGGTGGCAAAGCGTTTGCCTTTTATTGCGCTAGCGCGCGATAGACTGAAAACACTGGCCATGGAGATCGACGAGCGGCAGAACCGGCGCGACGAGCGGCTTCGGAAGCAGCGCGAGCGCATGCCGGTCCATAAGGTGAAGAGCCCGCGTAGCGGCGAGCACCTGGTGAAGCTCGCCGTGCGCCGGGCTGTGTCTCGGTCCACTGCTCGGCCAGGTCCAGCCAACCGACGAGGAGCAGTGACCATGTCGGCCGCCCAAGCCGCCAGGGCCACCGCCATCACCGGAGGTGAAACGGCGCGAGAGAAGCAGCGCGACCGGTAGCATGCCTCTCACATGAGCACACCCGAACCGTCCAAACCCACCAACGTCCTCTTTATCTGCTCCGACGAGCACACCCGCAAGGCGCTAGGCTGCTACGGCGCCTCCTTTATGCACACGCCGCACCTGGACGCGCTGGCGGCGCGCGGGACCCTTTTCACCAACGCCTACACCAACTTCCCCATCTGCGTCCCCGCGCGCGCCTGCCTTGCCACCGGCCGCTACGCCCACACCATCAACTCCTGGGACAACGCCACGCCGTACGTTGGTACCGAGGCGCCGAGTTGGGGCCACCGACTGACCAACGCCGGGCACCTGGTCACCACCATCGGCAAGCTGCACTATCGCAAGGTGGGCGACCCGTCCGGCTTCACCGACCAGCGTCTGCCCATGCACGTGCTGGACGGCGTGGGCGACCTCTACGGCCTGCTGCGCGGCGGCATGCCTGTGCGTGCCACGTCGCGCCACCACGTGATCGACGTGAAGGAGGGCGAGTCGGAGTACACGCGCTACGACCAGGCCATCGCCGCCGAAGCCGTGCGCTGGCTCAAGCAAGAGGGCACCTCACAGGCCAAACCGTGGGCGCTGTTCGTCTCGTTCGTCGAGCCGCACTTCCCACTCCAGGCGCCGGAGGAATACCTACAGCGATACCCGCTGGACTCCTTCCCGCTGCCCGTGCAGTGGCGCCAGGATGAGTGGCCGCGCCACCCGGTGATCGACGCCAAGCGCGCCCAGCAGGCGCTGGACGAGCCGTTCGATGAGCACACCGTGCGCACCGCGCTGCAGGCGTACTACGCCATGTGCTCGTACCTGGATGATCAGGTCGGGTTGGTGCTCGGCGCGCTGCGCGAGGCGGGCCTGGAGGAGAACACGCGCATCGTCTACACCACCGACCACGGCGACATGATGGGCGAGCACGGCCTGTGGTGGAAGAGCGTGCTCTACGAGGGCTCGGCCGGCGTGCCGATGCTGCTCGCCGGCCCGGGTGTGCCGCGGGGAAAGACGGTGCGCACCAACGTTTCGCTGGTGGACTGCTTCCCCACCGTCTTGGACGCCACCGGCGTGTCGCCCCAGCCGGAAGACGCGTCGCTGCCGGGCCGCTCGCTGCTCCGGATTGCACAGGAGTCGGACCAGCCCCGCACCGTCTTCTCCGAGTACCACGCCATCTTCTCGCCCAGCGCGATGTACATGGTGCGCAACGAGCGCTACAAGTACGTAGAGTACGTCGGCTCTACGCCCCAACTCTTCGACATGCTGGCCGACCCGGATGAGACGCGCGACCTGGCCGCTGACCCGGCCCACGCCGCGGCAGTGGCGGCGTGCGCCGCCGAGCTACGCGCCATCGTTACCCCGGAGACGCCGGAGGGCATCGACGCGCGCGCCAAGGCCGACCAGCGCCGCCGCATCCAGGAGGGTGGCGGCGTCGAAGCCGTGCTCAAGGGCGGCGTCCGCATCCCGTACACACCGGCCCCAACCCAGTTCGACCCCGCCGCCGCTCACTGACCCGGCGGCCGGCGCTATGGTCGCGTGATGGTCACGCCCGCCAGCAGGGGCCGATCCTCAGTCAGTCCATTGCGACGCCGGATCGCCTCCGCCGTCACGCCCCACTCACGCGCTAGTGCGGATAGCGTGTCACCGGTACGTACCGCGTAGGCAGCGCCGGGTGGTGGCGGCGGCGGAGCCAGGCGCAAGCGCTTGCCCGCCTGGACCCAGTGCGGGTCGGCTACGCCATTCCACTGCGCCAGGTCTGCCGCGCCCACCCCGTAGCGCTGCGCCACTTCGCCCAGGGTCTCGCCGGGTCGCATGACGTGCGCGTCAGCTGTTGGTTTCGCCAAAGGCGCAACCGACGGCGCATTGTTCGGCCCGCTTGCACGGCTGGCAACAGTTCCAGCAGGCGCCTTCGGGGCAGCGGGGGCTGCCGGGGCGAGCGATGCCCGCGTGCGATACGACGCGACGAGAACCGGCGCCGCCGGCTGCGGTGCGTGGCCTGGCTGCTGCGCCCCCCGCTCGGCGCCGTCTGCGCCTGAGCCACGCACCTGCACGGGCTGGCCCACTTGCAGGGCGCCGGCCGCCACCGCAGCGTTGAGCGCACGCAACTGGTCCAGCGGCACGCCGGCCCGCGCGGCGACCGCCGCCAGCGTATCACCGGCCTGTGCGAAGTACACCTGCGGCCAGGCCAGCGGTAATGTCCGGGACGGGCCGCTGCTCACCGTCGCCCGCGCAGCCGCCGCTGCGGGACGCGTCCGCGCGAAGCGCGCCACGCCCTCGGCGGTCGCTTCGGCAGCAGCCACCAAATAACGGTCTTGTCCCAGCAGCCGCGCGTCGTCTGCATTGGAGATGTAACCCAGCTCCAGCAGCGCGGCCGGCGCGCTGCCACGCAGCACAGCCAGGTTTGGTCCCGCCCGCAGTCCGCGCACCGGCGAGCCCGCCTCGCGCAACGGTCCGGCCAGCGCGCCCAACACCGCCCCAGCCAGCTCCTGGCCTCCTGCGGCCTCGCCGTACCACGCTTCCGCGCCGGATGCCCCGGCGTTTGGCGCGGCGTTCAGGTGCAGGCTAAGCAGCGCCTGCGCCCCGGCGCGCGCCGGCAGCGAGGCGCGCTGCTCCAGCGCCACGTCGCGGTCGTCGCTGCGCGTGTACACCACGCCCACGCCACGTCGCTCCAACGCAGCCCCTACCAGCAGGCCCAGCCGCAGCGCGACGGCCTTTTCCGGCTGCGCCAGGAGCGTGCTCACAGCGCCTGGGTCACTCCCGCCGTGGCCGGGGTCGATCACCACCCGCATGCCCTGCGCCGCCGCCGGCAGCGCGGCGCCCCATCCCGTGGTCGCCAGCAATGCCGCGGCGCAGCCTAGCGCCGCGAGTCCGCGTGCCGCACTCATGATAGGCAGATACTCCCGTGCGTTGTCTGTCAATAGACAGCAACGGCGCGGCACGCTCCGAGTTCTGCCCTGCCACTGTGGGCGTCCCCACCAGGGGCGCCGGGATCAGTGGATCAGCGCGCGTCGTACACGTAGCGGCGCGCCCAGCGCAGTTTGTCCAGCAAGTGCGTGGGGTTGCCCTCGTGGCCGTTGTAGGGGAACACCTTCATCTCGCGCGTCTCGGCGCCCAGGTGGTTGAACGCGGCGTAGATGGTGGACGGCGGGCAAACCACGTCTTGCAGCCCCACGTTCATCAGCACCGGACAGCTGATCCGCTCCGCCAGGTTCATGTTGTCGAAGTACGACAGCGTGCGGAAGACCTGCTCCTCGTGCTGCGGCCAGTGACGGCAATAGGCCGCGATCTCCGGGTAGGGCCCCTGCGACGCCACGTCCACCGAACGGCGGAAGTGGCACAGGTACGGCACGTCGGGCATTGCCACTCTGGCACGCTTCTGTGGGTCCAACGCCGCCACGGCCAGCGTCAGCGCCCCGCCCTGGCTGCCGCCCGTCAACCCGATCCGCTGCGGGTCTACCTCCGGCTGGGCACAGACAAAGTCCAGCGCGCGCACGCAATCCACGTACGCCCCGCGGTAGTAGTACTCGCGCGGATCCAGGATGCCCTGCGTCATCCAGCCGGTGGCGTGCCCCCCCGGATAACCCTTGGGGTCGGTGCTTTCGCCCGCCTGGCCGCGCGTATCCACCGCAAAGACGTTGTAGCCCTGCAGCACCCAGCCCAGATACTGGTCGGCCTGCCCTTTGTTGCCGCTGTAGCCGTGGTAGAACACCATGGTTGGCCGGCGCCCTTCTCGCGCACCGGGCGCCCAGTCGGGCGGCGTCAGCCACCAACCGCAAATGCGCGCGCCGGCCCAGCCGGTGAAGTAGCCCCGCGCCACGCGGGCGTCCGGCACCGGATAGTCCTCCACCGGCACAACCTGCGACTCCAGCGCGATGCCGCCCGCCTGGCGCAGCGTCTCATCCCAGAACGCGTCAAAGTCCGGCTCCCGCGTCAGTGGCGGCCGGTACTCGCGCAGGCGCGGCAGATCCCAATCGACGAGTGGCATCAGGGTGTCTCCTCAGACCAGTCTTGTGCCGTCGGGTTCACGTAACGCTCAGGGTTGTGTTGGAGCAGGTCGGGGATTGCGGCGCTGCCAGTGGCCGGGGAAGGAGTGCTGCGGCTGCCAGCCCAGCAGGCGGTGCGCTTTCTCCGCGCTGAACTTGCCGTGCGGCAGAGTGCCGGTGATGATGAACGGCTCGTAGCGGTTGGGCATCGGCGGCGCCTCTACCGCAGCACGGAAAGCGCGACCGGTGTCCTCCCAGGACACCAGGAACGGCGACGCGCTGCGCATCGGCTCGGCGGCGTCGGACGGCTGGAAGACGTGGAAATAGAGCGCCACCACCTCCAGCGCGTGGTGCTCCGCGAAGGAGCGCACCACCTCCTGGCCCACGTACTTGGTCAAGAGGTAGTAATTGGTGCCTGGGCGCGGCGGCGCTTCGACGTTGATGTCGAAGTCGTTCCAGTAGCCGCCGATGATCACCTCCGGCCCGGTGTGCACCACGCGCTTTATGCCATGCGCGACGGCAGCGCGCATGACGTTGTAGGCGCCCAGCATGTTGACGCGGAAGCTCAGCACCGGGTCGGGGCGGATCACGCTCAGGTTAACGATGGCATCCATACCCTCGGCCGCCGCCAGGACTTGGTCCGGCCGGGTCACGTCCACCTGCACGAACTCGTGCTCGCGCCGGTGGGGGCGCATGGGCCAGTCATCCGCGCGCCGGCTCGCTTCGGCCAGGCGCGGGTGCGGCTGGTCCGGCGGCCGGATGTCGGCCAGGCGCAGCTGATGGTGCGGCTCCAGCCCGCCGATGGCCGCTTCGCCCACCGGCCCGCCCACGCCGTACAGCACCAGCTTCATTGCGCCACTCCGTAGCCAATGGTCCGCGCCGCCGCGTGCGACGAGTAGCGTGCCGTGGGGGCCGGCGCCGCCACGTGCAGCACCTGCCAGAAGTGTCCCCGCGCAGCGGCACGCGACTCGCCGCCCAGCAGAGTAGCCAGCGCCTGCACGATGGCGGTGCCGGCATCTTCGGGCCGCAGCGCATCCGGGCCGTCCAGTGGCGCGAAGCGCAGGCAGATGGCGTGCAGCCAGTGCGGCAGCGCCGGATCGCGTGTGAACTCGCGCGTCACCAGCTCGGCCAGGTACGGCGCCAGCTGCGCCGGCTCCGGCCGCGGGCGCGGCCGCCACTGCTCGGTGACCTCCAGGTCGTCACCGTACGCATCCATGATAGCCAAGGTGCTGCCCTGGACCACGTACCGCACCCCCGCGTCTAGGGCAGCCTTCATCAGCACGTGCGTACCGCGCGCTGCCTCATCCAGCAGCTCGCCGGTCTGCGCCGCCTCCGGCACACCCGCAATTGCCAGCGGCGCAAGGTGCACAATGGCGGACGCGCCATCCACCAGCGTATTTACCGCCGCCGGGTCGGTGAGCTCCGTGCCCGTCGTGTCTACTTCGTAGCTGGCCCCACGCAATGCAGCCGCGGCGGCTGAGCCGAGTGAATGAGACGCGCCGGTCAACAGGATGCGCAGCGCAGAGCGGGCCGCGCCTGGCGTGCTGGGCCCGGCAGGGTCCCCTGAGGCAGTCATAGAAGTCGCATTGTAGTACGCGTCGCTATGCCCGCGGGACTACGGCCTCCGCCACCACTCCTGTCCCAGGCAGGACGACCGAGATGACGTGCTCACCGTCAACCAGCGCGACGTAATCGAGCGGCGTGGGCGCGCCGGAGGCGGAGACGCGCGCCTCGGTGGCAGTGAGCTGCGCGCGGCCCTGGGTGTCCGCCACCAGCTCACCTAGCGTGCCGAAGCTGGCGGCGCCGCGGACCTGGAGCTGCGCCCGATAGGTGACTCCCGGCTCCAGGCCGTTGGCGATCAAGACCAGTGTCGTGCCCTGTTCCGTGCCTCTGGCGGTCACCGTGCCGGACACCGCCGCGCGTCCCACCGGTTCCAACGGCACCGACGCGGTACCCACGGTCGGGGCTAGCTGCCCGGCACCGGCACTGGCACCGGCGCTGGGCCGGACCACGTCGTAGGTCACCTGTGCTTGCGTCGCCACCTCCAACTGGCCGGGCGCGATGCCCTCGGCAGCACCCCCGCCCATGCCTCCTGCGCCACCCAGGCGCGGACCGCCATACGGTTGTTCGACCACCGAGCGCACGCCGCCCAGTGTCAGACCGGCAGCGGCGGCGGCGGCTTCCGCCTTTGGACGAGCGTCGCGGATGGCGACGGCCAGCGCCTCGCGGCGCAGCGCCGCGGTGTTGGCGGCGCCAAAGGTTAGCTCGCTCACAGAGGTTGCCCCTGCCTGGATCGCCACGTCCAGCAGCTGCCCGGCGCGTGACGCGTCGCGCACCCGCACGGTGATGGAGACGCTGCCGCGATAGACGGTGGCCGGCGCCGGCGGGGCGCCCGGACCAGATGGTGCGGGTCCACGTCCCATGCCTTCCATTTGGATGGGGAAGACGTTCAACCCTCCGGTCTGCACGTCGCTCTCCGCCACGCCTGCATTGCGCAGCCGCTGCAGCACGCGCTCGGCGCCTTGCTGGGCCTGGGTCAATGCCCCTGCCGGCGAGGGGGCGTTAGCCTCCACACCAAGGCGCAGCGTGGCGGCGTCGGGCCGCACGGCCACGGCGCCTTCACCCAAGACGGTGATCCCCAAAATCTCCGCCAGCGCATCGTGCGCGTACGCCGCACCAGGGCGAACAGCCGCAACGATCCCGGCAGCCCCGGCAAGCAGCAGGCTCCCGGCTAGTCCCAACCGCACCAGCGCCCGCCGTTGGATGGGCAACGCATTCCAGTCGGTCCTGCGCGCCAGCTGCGTGTGCTCTGGACACCAGTTCATCGCTCTTCTCCCATCTGATGCGAGACCCTCGTCCAGGTCCCGCCTAACATACGCTATGGTCGCTCACCAGGCGCGACCTGCCATCGGGCACGTGGCCGGACCTTCGCCTAGCCGGATGGCGGGGCGTCGCGTAACACTTGATCTGGCTCACGTAACGAAACCGGAGTATGATGGGGCTGCGCTTTAGATGATGTCGCCCACAGGACGGCCGGGGCGCAGGAAGACGGGACACTACACATGGAGACGGGACGTACAGAGGACACGCGGCGCGGTACGACGCGCCGGTCGGTATTCAGGATCGGCGCCGCGTTAGGCGCGATTGGCAGCGGTGCGCTGGTAGCCGCGTGTGGCGCCGGTGGATCGGGTGGCGCCGGCACGTCAGAAGGCTCTGAGCGGCTGGGGCCCAACGGCTTCACGTTCAAGCAGCCAGTGCAGCTGACGTACTGGAAGTCGCTGGAGGGACCGCGCCACGAGGCGCAGGTGAAGCTGACCGACGACTTCAACGCCAAGCGCACCGACGTCAATGTGAGCCTGGAGCACGTCGGCGCCTACGCCCAGGCGGCCGAGAAGCTCACCGCCTCGCTCGCGGCCAACACGCCGCCCGACGTGATGCTGCTCACCGTGGACCAGCACACCCCGGCATTCGCCCGTCAGGGCGCACTGCACCCGCTGGATGAGTTCGGCAAGAGCGACAAGAGCGCGCAGTTCGAGAAGTACGCGCCGGGCTTCATCAAGAACGGCACGATCAACGGCAAGCTGTACCAGATCCCGTTCGCCCGCTCCACACCGCTGCTCTACTACAACAAGGACCACCTCAAGGCGGCAGGGCTGCCCGAGACGCCACCCTCCACCTGGGACCAACTGGTGGAGATCGGCCAGAAGCTCACCCGCGCGGGCATACCGCAGGCAGCCAGCGACGAGCCGCGCCAGCGTGCGGCGCCGTCGATCGCCTACTGGTGGGGCTTCCAGAGCATGCTGTGGGCGTTCGGCGGCAAGTACTCGGACGACAAGTTCAACCCGACGCTGACCCAGCCGGAGAACATCCTGGCTATGGAACTCCTGGTGGACATGGTCAAGCGCCACCAGATGGCGCGTGCCTACAAGGCGCCCGGCCCAGCCCAGACGGCGTTCATGCAGGGGCAGCTTTCCTTCACCATTGAGTCCACCGCGCAGCTAACCCAGAACGAGAAAGCGGCCACCTTCCGTCTGGGCGCGGCCTTCCTGCCGGCCAAGAAGGAGCGCGCCGTACCGGGCGGTGGCTCTGGCCTCACCATCCTCAACAGCATCCCGCGCGAGAAGAAAGAGGCCGGCTGGGAGTTCATCAAGTTCGTGACGAACACGCCCAACACCATCTACTTCTCGCAGCAGACCGGCTACATGGTGGTGCGCACCGACGCCGCCGATCAGCCGGACTACAAGAAGTTCCTGGCAGAGAACCCCAATGCAAAGGTCACGTTCGACCAAATGCAGTACGTCCGCACCCAGGACTCCATCGTAGAAGTGCCCCAGGCCACCCTGACCATCGAGGCGGCGATGTGGCAGATCCTAGGCGAAGACAAACCCGTGCGCCAGACCTTCGAGGAGCTGAACCGGCAGCTAGTGAACCTGGCGGCCAACGTCAAGAAGTAACGAGGAGTGGTGTAACGCGTAAGAGCAGTCACTCGATTGCTCTTACGCGTCACACCGTCAATCGGCGGGCAGAGTCGCCACATGACGGCCGGTTCTCAGTACAGGAACATCGGCTTGCCCAGTACGTGACGCACCTTGGGTCGGTACGCCTCCACGTCGTACAGCTCCTCCACGTCCACGCGCTTGACGCCCTGCACACACGTCTCTATGGGCACGGTGGTGTACTGCCCGCTCTGCAGCGCCACCATGCGTCCGGAGTGCCCCTGGATCAGCTGCTCCACCGCCAGGTTGCCATAAGAGATGGCCACCATGCGGTCCAACGAGTCCGGCGCGCCCGCGCGCATGAGATACGCCAGCGGCTGGTAGATGATGTCCACGCCGGTGATGCGCTTGATGGCCTCGCCGGTGATCTGCCCGATGCCGCCCAGCTTCTTGTGGCCATAGGCATCCTCCTGGCCATATTCCACCACCTGTCCGCCGATCATCGTCGCGCCTTCTGAGATGGCCAGCATGGCGTAGTTGCTCGGGTTGCGCTCCTTGTCCGCCACCAGCAAGTGCGCTAGCTTCTCCACGTCGAAGGGGACCTCGGAGATCACCGCACGGTCCACGTCCGCCAGGTAGGCGGAAACCAGCGCCGTCTCGCCGCAGTTGCGCCCGAACACCTCCACCACCGCGATGCGCTCGTGCGAGCCGCTGGGTGTGCGCAGCGCGTTGATGAAGTCCACGCTGCGCGTGATCGCCGTCGAGAAGCCGATGCAATAGTCGGTGCCGAAGACGTCGTTGTCCATCGTCTTAGGGACGCTGATCACGCGCACGCCCTCCTGGTGCAGCCGCACCGCGAAGGAGAGCGTGTCATCGCCGCCGATGGGGATCAGAGCGGAGATACCCAGGTGCTCCAGCACCCGCAGCGTGTGCGGCGTGCAGTCGTACGTGCCCTTGGCCGTCTTCTGGACCTTCCCCTTGAGGAAGTCCGGCAGTGCGGCCTCGCTCACGTTCTGCGGGTTGGTCTGCGACATGTGCAGGTGGGTGCCGCCGTAACGGTCGATGGTGCACACGGCGGCGCGGTTGAGCGGCTCCAGCCACGTGTCCCTGTCCTCCGGCCGGTCGGGGTTGAAGTGGAGCACGCCGCCCCACCCGCGACGGATACCTACCACCTCCATGCCCGCGTCCTCGGCGCGGTTGACCACCGCCTTGATGCATGGGTTGAGCCCCGGCACGTCGCCGCCGCCCGTCAAGATGCCAATACGCATCGTCGTCTCCTTGCCTGATCCCGTTGGCGGTGCTTGAGCACGGCCCTAGCGAATTGATTCAAAAAGGATAGAGGCAAAAGCGCACGGAAATACGCGGCATGACATCCAGAACGGCACTTGCGCCGCGGCGCTATAGTCTTGGTATACCCCTCCCCCAGGGGGGTGGGCCAGCCAGCAGATGAGACAGCACTAAGCGCCATGCCGACTGATCAGGGCAGAACACAGATCCTCAACCGCCTAAAGAGCGTGGATGGCCACCTGCGCGGTGTCATCAAGATGGTGGACGAAGACGCCTACTGCATGGACGTTATCAAGCAGCTCCAGGCGGTGCAGGGCGCCATCGGGCGCGTGAACGCGCTGCTCCTGCAAGACCATCTGCAGAGCTGTGTCACCACTGCCATCCGCGGCGAGGAGGCCGGAGAGCGCGA
This sequence comes from uncultured Chloroflexota bacterium, assembly GCA_902805635.1. Lineage (GTDB taxonomy): Bacteria > Chloroflexota > UBA11872 > UBA12225 > UBA12225 > CADCTC01. Next base: position 29,858 of record CADCTC010000137.1, on the reverse strand, counting down.
GCGCGTCATTGGCGAGCTGCTCGCGTTGTTCGAGCAGGGCGCCGTCCGCCGCCCAGATGAACCCGACAGGGGTGTAACCGAGGCGGGCGAGCGCGTCTAAGGGGATAGGCCGGGCGCAACGACGAACTCGCGGCGCGCATCGGCTCACATCATCCCTGGAGAACACCACCAATGGCCCAAGCACCGATCATCACAACCCCGGACGCCACGAGCGCCACGGAGCCCACCGGCAGCCAGGCGCCGGAGCAGGTCACCTTTCCGGTGACCGGCATGACGTGCGCGTCGTGCGTGCGCCGCATCGAGAAGGCGCTCGGCAAAGTGGGGGGCGTCGGAGAGGCCAGTGTCAACCTGGCCACGGAAAAGGCGCGCGTCACCTACGACCCCAGCGTCGTCTCCTTTGTAGATCTGCGCAAGGCCGTCGAGAAGGCGGGGTACGGCGTGGGCGAGCTGCCCGACGCTGGGGCGGCGCCAGACCGGCCGGTTGTCGCGGCGGGTGAACAGGGGCCTGAGCTCCATGAAGCCGTCGGTTCCAGCGGTGCGGCCGGCGCGGCGCACGCCGACGACCCGGTGGAACAACGCGAGCGCGAGCGGCAGCGCGAGATCGACAGCCTCAGGCGCAAATGGACGGTAAGCCTGGCTGCCGGCGTCGCCATGATGGCGCTGATGTACGTCCCGGTCGGCATAGACATGCGCCTGTTGGCCCCGGCGCTGCTGCTGGTCTCCACACTGGTTCAGTTCTGGGCCGGCGCCGGCTTCTACCGCGCCGCCTGGGCGGCGGGCCGCCACGGCAGCACCAACATGAACACGCTCGTCGCCGTCGGCACCAGCGTGGCGTATGGCTATAGCGCCTTCGTCACGCTGTGGCCGCAGCTGGCCGAGCGCTGGGGCTTCCAGTTCCACCTCTATTACGAGACAGCCGTCATCATCATCGCCCTCATCCTGATGGGGCGCTGGATGGAGGCGCGCGCCAAGAAGCAGACCGGCGCCGCCATCCGCGCCCTGATGGGACTGCAGGCCAGGACGGCGCGAGTAATCCGCGCCGGGGCCGAGCTAGACATCCCAATCGAGCAGGTCCGCACCGGCGATCTGGTGCGCGTGCGTCCCGGCGAGAAAGTGCCGGTGGATGGCATTGTCGAGCAAGGCTGGTCGGCGCTAGACGAGAGCATGCTCACCGGCGAGAGCCTGCCCGTGGAGAAAGTGCCCGGCGACCAGGTGATCGGCGCCACGCTGAACAAGACGGGATCTTTCGTTTTCAAGGCAACCAAGGTTGGGCGGGACACCGCGCTCGCACAGATCGTGCGGCTGGTGGAGGAAGCGCAGGGGTCAAAGGCGCCCATGCAGCGCCTGGCCGACAGCATCTCCGGCTTCTTCGTGCCGGCGGTCCTCGTCGTCGCGGCGCTCAATTTCGTGGCCTGGATGCTGGTCGGTCCGGAGCCCCGTTTGACGTTTGCTATCCAGACGACCATCGCGATCCTGATCATCGCGTGCCCCTGCGCGTTGGGCCTCGCCACGCCCACAGCGATCATGGTGGGCACGGGTAAAGCCGCAGAGAACGGCATCCTCATCCGCGGCGGCGAGGCGTTGGAGGCCACCAGGCGCATCTCCGCCATCGTGCTGGACAAGACGGGGACGCTCACCCGCGGCAAGCCGGCCGTGACGCAGCTGGTGACTGCCGGCGGCGCCGTGGACGAGCGGACGCTGCTTCAGCTGGCTGCTGCCGTAGAGGTGGGCTCAGAGCACCCGCTCGGAGAGGCAATTGTCGAACGCGCACGCGACGAAGGGCTAGAGCTCCCGACTGCGACCGGTTTCGAATCAATTACCGGCAAGGGTGTGCGCGCCGTAATCGGTGGTCATGCTGTTCTGCTCGGCAACCGCGCGCTGATGGAGCAGTGGGGCATCCCGCTGGACGGAGCGGCGGGTTCGGAACGGTCACTGCTGGAGAGTGCTGAGCGCATCGCGGCCGGCGGCGCGACGCCAATGTTTGTGGCGCGCGGCGTCGCCGGCAGCGGGCAGCTGCTCGGCATCGTGGCGGTGGCGGACACGCTGAAACCCGAATCCCACGATGCCGTCGCTCAGCTGAAGGCGCTGGGGCTAGACGTGTGGATGCTTACCGGCGACAACCAGACCACCGCCGAAGCGATCGCACGCGAGGTCGGGATCGAGCACGTCCTGGCGGAAGTGCTGCCGGAGCAGAAGGCGGACAAAGTCAAGGAGCTGCAGGCGGCCGGCAGTGTGGTCGCCATGGTGGGGGACGGCATCAACGACGCCCCGGCGCTGGCGCAGGCCGACCTGGGCATCGCGATCGGCACCGGGACCGACGTGGCCATGGCTGCCTCGGACATGACGCTGATTGGCGGCGACCTGCGTGGCATTGTCACCGGCATCGCGCTCTCGCGTAAGACGGTGGGCGCCATCAAGCAGGGGCTGTTCTGGGCCTTCGCCTACAATGTGCTGCTCATCCCCGTCGCCATGGGCGCGCTGTATCCATTCTTCGGGGTGCTGCTGAACCCGGTGCTGGCGGCGGCGGCTATGGCGATGAGCAGCGTGAGCGTGGTGACGAACGCACTGCGCCTGCGCAGCTTCCGTCGCCCCGCGAGCGCCGCCGAGATCCTCCACCCGTCGCTTGGGTCGCGCCTGCGTGAGCTCGGATATCTGGCCGGTATCGCGGTCATCGCGCTCGGAGTAGGGGCGACTGCGCTGGCGTTCGGCCGAGGCGACGAGCACGGCATGGGCGGCGGTACGGCTGACACACACCGTACCGCTGCGATGCGGGCGCCCGTTTCTGCTACACAGGCGGGCGTCTCGGCAACGCTGGTTGCCCCGCCACGCGTGGAGCCGGGCGTGCAAACACGGCTGACATACCGCCTGGCCGATGCCCGCTCCGGCGTACCTTTGACGGATATGGTGGTATCGCACGAGCAGCCGCTGCACCTCGTGGTACTCAGCCGCGATCTGCGCCAGTTCCAACACGTCCACCCGCAGCCCACCGGTGTGCCCGGCGAGTACGCACTGGACGTGACCTTCCCGGCGCCCGCAGAGTACCTGCTGTTCGCGGAGTTCGAGCGCCGCGGTGGGCAGACGGTACTCCTTCGAGACACGCTACGGGCCGGCGAGCCGGACGCTCCGGTGACACCGCTGGTGGTGGATCGTGCGCCGAAGGCAGCGGACACCGTACGTGTAGCGCTGCTCGGCGCGGGGCACATCCACGCCGGTGAGGAAGCGGCGCTTACCTTCCGAGTTGAAGAGGCCGCCACGGGCGAGCCACTGCGCAATCTCCAGCCGTACCTGGGTGCGCCGGCACACGTCGTCATCGCCACGCCGGATGGTGCCTCGTTTGCCCACGTACACGGGGAAGTGCCGGCCGCCGGCGGACCGGCTTCCAACGGCCACGGTGCCGCACCCGCCGCCCGGGCGGCTGAGCGCGGCGGCGCTGACACACACTCAGCGGGCGGACACAATCCTGCAGTCAGCTACGGACCGGAGATCGCCTTCCACTACACCTTTCCATCGGCCAGCCTGTACAAGGTCTGGGGGCAGTTTCAGACCAATGATGGGCGGGTCGTCACCGCAGATTTCGTGATCGCGGTCGACGCCAGCTAATACGGACTTACCACTCGCGGGGGAGCGGGCGGCACGCTGCCCGCTCCCCCGGCGTACGTGAACACCTACTACCCACTAGCACACAGCACACAGCACACAGCACACGCGCATTCAAGAAAGGACCACAGCAATGAGCAAAGTCGTATTGGACATACCAGAGATCTCTTGCGAGCACTGCTCGCAGGCAATCACCAAGGTGCTGCAGCCGGAGGCCGGGGTGAAGCAGGTACGGGTGGACGTGCCGACGCAGAAGGTCCACCTCGAATATGATGAAGGGACCATCTCGCTCGACCGGGTGAAGGAGATCCTGGCCGAGGAGGAGTACCCGGTGGAGGCGGTGGCGCAGGCGTAACCATCGGCAAGTCATCGTCACCATCTCCACGGCCGCCGGAGCAACGTGCTCCCGCGGCCGTGTTACATTCGGCGGCGACGCGCAAACGCAGGGGTCGTGCGCGAGGAACAGGAGTTGCCATGACAGAGGAAGCCGAGTAGAAGGAGCACGACATGGCAGGTTCACGGCAGGGACGTACTCCACACCGCAGCGACCGGCGCACGCATACGCGGCGGAGCGTGGTTGGAGCGGCGGCAACGGTGGCGGGGGGAGCGGCACTGGCGGCGTGCGGCGCGACACAGGGAGCGGCGCCGGGTGGGGGAGGGGCGGCGAGCGCAGGGCCGGTCATCATCTCTTATATGGGACGCGGGCGGGCAACAGAGGAAGAGATCTACCGCGGTTTGATTAAGGACTTCACCGATAAGGCGCCCAACGTGAAGGTGGACATCATCTGGGCGGGTGAAGGCGGCGCCGATCCGTTCGCGGAGAAGCTGACCAGCATGCTGGCGGGTGGCACGCCGCCGGACACGGTGTGGGTGCACGGCAACCACACGCTGGACTGGGCGGCTCAGAAGGTGACCGCCGACCTCACCCCCTACACGAAGGAGAAGGGGTTCGACCTGGGCGCCTGGTACAAGGGGCCGGTCGACGATTTCCGCTGGGAGAACCAGCTGCTGGCGCTGCCGCGCGAGACCTCGGCGCTGGTGATGTTCTACAACCGCTCGATGTTTCAGGCCAACGGCGTCAAGGAGCCGACCGGCGACACGACCTGGGCCGAGTGGCTGGACTGGTCGCGCAAGCTGACGCGCGACGCGGAGGAGGGGAAGGTGTTCGGCACGTTCGCCTCGGCGGGCAGCTTCAACCTGTTCCAGATGATCTGGCAGAACGGCGGCGAGATCATGAACCAGCAGCGCACGCAGTCGCTGCTGGATTCACCGGCCGCGATCGAGGCGGCGCAGTTCGCGGTGGACATGCGCGTGCGGCACCGGGTCTCGCCGACACCCGCCGACTACGGCACGCAGAGCCTGAACCAGTTCATGATGGGCGGACGCCTGGCGACGAACACCACCAACCAGGCGTTCGCGCTCGACCTGCAGCGTTCAAAGCCCTTTGACTGGGACGCGGCGCCCGTGCCGAAGAACAAGGTGAAAGCGTACGCCCAGGCCTCGTCGGCGCACGGCGTGGTTCGGGCGAGCAAGCAGCCCGCCGCGGGCTGGCAGCTGGTGAGCTGGCTGTCGGGTGAGGAGGCGTCCAGGGTCTACGCGCAGAAGGGGCTGGTGGTGCCGGCGGTGGTGAAGGTGACCGAGGCGGAGGTCTTCAACGGCGCGGGCATGCCGGCCAACTACGGGAAGACCTGGCGCGAGGTGCTCAAGCTGGCGCGCAGCTTCTCGGTGACGCGGCACTGGGGCGAGGTGCGCACCACCTTCGACGCCGAATTGGCGCCGGCGCTGGACGGCAAGAAGTCGGTGCCGGACGCGATGCGCAGCGCCAAGGAGGCCATCGACCGGATCCTGGCCAGCACCGCACAGGCGCGCTAGCCCAGCCTACAGCCTGCGTGCGGACGTGGCGGCGAGGCGCACCATGAAACGCCGGCAGGCCGACTGGCGGAGCAGAAAGAAGAGTCCCCGCCGCCAGTTTGGGGGGACATCCTGGCGGCGGGGACCCGCTCGTTATAACGAAACCACGCTACGGTGGTTTCGGTCTGCGCCGCGCGTTAGCGCTGCGCGCCCTGCTGGCGAGGGTAGGTGGTCTTAGCGGGGTGGGCGCGGACGGCATCTTCGTTAATCTCGGTGCCCCAGCCGGGTCCGGTGGGCAGGTGCAGGTAGCCGTCGCGGATGTCGGGCTTGACGGTGACGAAGTCGTCCTGCCACGGGATGTAGTCGGGGTCGGTTTCCATGATGCGCAGGTTGGGGGCCAGTGCGCACAGGTGGGCGCTCATCATAGTGGCGAGGTGGCTGTAGAAGTTGTGCGGGGCGATGTTGACCTCGTAGGTGTCGGCCATGTTGGCGATCTTGAGCGATTCGGCCACGCCGTTCCAGGGGGCGTCAATGATGGCGACGTCCATCGACTGGTTCTCGAAGTAGGGGCGGTAGTCCTTGCGGCCGAAGAGGCACTCGCACGAGGCGACGGGGATGGTGGTGTGGCTGCGGATGTAGTGCAGCGCCTTGGGGTCGCGGGTGTCCATTTCCACCCAGAAGAGGTCGAACGGCTCCATGGCGCGCGCCATCTTGAGGAAGCCCTCGGTCTTGTAGTTGAAGTTGAGGTCGACCAGCAGGTCCATGCCCTTGCCGGCGCCCTCGCGGAAGGCGGCGAGCTGGTCGCGGATGGCGTCGATGGCGTAGCGCTCGGGGTTGAGCTCGGGGAAGCTGTCGCCGCGGGCGAAGCCCGGCACGTGGCCGCGCGGACCGCGCGGGTTGTCTTCACCGGGGCCGTCCAGCAGGAGCACATTTGTTTTCAGGCCGGTATAGCCCTTGGCGACGACCTCTTTGCCGAGCGCGACGATGTCGTCGAGCGTCCTGACGGGGGGCAGGCCCATCGCTTCGGCGTAGCTGACGCGGTAGGTGCCGCAGTGCGACCAGTAGACGCGGATGCGCTCCCGGATCGGGCCGCCGAGCATCTCGTAGACGGGGATGCCGAGCGCGCGCGCCTTGACGTCGAGCAGCGCGTTCTCGATGGCGCCGATCGCCTGCTGGACAGCGCCGCCCGACGCTTGGCGGCGCAGGGCGTACATCAGCGCGACGTGCGCCTCGAAGGCGCGGGGGTCCTTGCCGATGAGGGCGGGGGCGAGCCGGTCGATGATGGCGGAGACACCCGGTCCGCCGAAGCTCTCGTTGTACTCGCTCCAGCCGACGAGGCCGTCGTCGGTGGTGAGCTTGAGGTAGTCGTAGGTGCGCCAGCCGGCGTCGGCGTGGAGCGATTCAATGCTCTCGATCTTCATGCGATGGTCCTTCTCTCCTGGCCGCCACGCGCGGCGGCGCCGGGCGCAGTGTACCGCCGCCGAGGTCTCCGGACGCTGCTACACTGCCCGGAGTGCTACGTGGAACGGGCACGGAGCCTCGCGCCGCAACTGAACGGCAAGGGACAAGCCCTTGCCCTGCTTCCGGCTCGGGCATGCCGTCATGAACGCTGTCACTGCGCCCGCGCCCGCAGCCGCTGGCGGCGCAAGTGCACCCGCGCATCCTGTGCAGCCTGACTCGCCGCGCTACAAGTGGACGGTGCTGGCGGTGACGGGGGCCGGCATTTACATGTCCACGCTCTCCAACGGGATCGTGAACGTGGCGCTGCCGGTGCTGACGCGCGAGTTCGACGCGTCGCTGGTGCTGGCGCAGTGGGTGGTGTTGGGCTACGTGCTGTGCATCACGGGGCTGCTGCTGCCGGCGGGGCGGCTGGCGGACATGGTGGGGCGGAAGGAAGTGTTCCTGGGCGGGTTTGTGGTGTTTGCGGCGGGGGCGGCGCTGTGCGGGCTGGCGCCGTCGCTGCACTGGCTGATCGCGGCGCGGGTGCTGCAGGGGATCGGCGGCGCGCTGGTGCAGGCCAACAGCGGTGCACTGGTGACGCAGGCGTTCGGCGCAAAGGAGCGCGGGCGGGCGCTGGGGATGATCGGGAGCTGCGTCTCGGCGGGGGCACTCACAGGGCCGATGATCGGCGGTGTAATCACGGCCTACCTGGGCTGGCGCTGGGCGTTCTACGTGATCGTGCTGGTGAGCGTGGTGGCGACACCGGTGGGCTGGCGGCTGCTGCGGCGCTCGGCAACCAACCGTGACCAGCGCTTCGACCCTGCGGGCGCGGCGCTGTTCATGGCGGCGGTGGCCAGCCTGATGCTGGGGCTGAACCAGGGGCCGCTCTCGGGCTGGAGCGCGCCGGCCACGCTGGGGCTGTTCGCGCTCAGCGTGGGCGCCACAGCGGCGTTCCTGTGGGTGGAGCAGCGGGTGGCGCAGCCGACGGTGGACCTGCAGCTGTTCAAGAACCGCGGCTTCTCGGCGGCGGTGGCGGCGGGGTTCCTGAGCTTCCTGGCGATCTCGGCGACCGTGCTGCTGATGCCTTTCTATTTCCAGTACGTGCTGCGCCTGCCGGCGGACCAGACGGGGCTGCTGCTGGCGGCGCAGCCGCTGGCGATGATGTTGCTCTCGCCGGTGAGTGGCTTGCTCTCGGACCGGCTGGGGCCCCTGGGGCCGCGCCTGATCACCGCCGCCGGCCTGACGCTGGAGGTGGTCGGGCTGGGATCGCTGGTGTTCCTCTCGGTCGACGAGAACCCGCTGTGGGCGGTGGCGCGCCTGGTGGTGCTGGGCCTGGCGCTGGCGCTGTTCAACTCGCCCAACAGCAGCTCCCTGTACGCCTCGGTGCCACAGTCGCGGTACGGCGTGGTGGGCGGCTTCCAGGCGCTGTACCGCAACCTGGGGCAGTCGATCGGGCAGACCGCAGCGGGGGTGCTGTGGTCGGTGGGCGTGCTGGCCGCGGCCGGTGGCGCCGGGCTCTCGGTAGAGGCCGCGACGCAAGCGCCGCCCGAGCAGATGATGGCCGGGTTCCGCCTGGCGTTCGGCTGCTCCACCGCCGTCGCCGCCCTGGCGCTGGTGGTGTCGATGGTGGCCCGCCCCCGCCAGCAAGCGCAGCGCGCGGCGGCGTGAGGCGGCGGCTCGCGATTGATTGAACAGTTTGGCGCAGTTTGGCGCAGGTTCTCTTACTTTTGTTCCGCTACCGGTACGTTGGGCCGTGCCTGCCATGTGTTCGACAACCCCTCTCTATTGAGATAGAAAGGGCGAACGGCGCACATTTTCAGGTGAATGTCAGCGGCGCTCAGCAGTGCGGGCGGCGCGGATGAGTGCGCGGATGTAGCCGAGCTGCCAGGCCCAGGCTTCGCGGGCGCCTTGATCGCCCTCGATGCCCTGGGCGTGGTCGGGGTCGAGGCCGCCGGAGAAGCCGTGGCGGCGCATGAGGCGGATCACTTCAAACATGTCCAGGTCGCCCTCGTCGAGGAAGTCTTCCTGGTAGTAGCCGTTGCGCGCGGTGCCTTTGGGATTGCGGAAGTGCGTGCCGAATACTTTCTTCTGGCCCAGGAAGGAGTCGAGGGCGGCCATGGTGTCGGCGGGGCCGGCGCCCATCTCGTGCAGGGTGCCGATGCAGAGCAGAAGGCCGCTGCGGGGGCTGGGGACGAGGTCGATCAGCTGCTGCAGGCCTTCGGGGGTGATGTGGATCTGCTCGACGCCGCGGAAGCGTGGCTCGGGCGGGTCGTTGGGATGGGCGCCGACGTTCACGCCGGCTGCTTCGGCAACGGGGATGATGCGCTGGTAGAGGTAGCGGACGCGGTCCCAGAGCGTCTCGGCATCGATCTCTCCGTAGGGGGCGATCGTCTCCTCCGGCGTACGCTCCTCGTCCTCGTGGACGCGCCGGGTCTCGTGGGTATTCAGGATGGCGCCGCCGCGGCCGGCGCGCTTGTAATAGCGGCCGGGGCCGCTGCCGTGGCGCACGTCGTCGGGGCCAAGATCGGGGACGCCGGGGTTGCCGCGCCACCAGGGATCGGTGCTGCGCCAGGGGGTGAGGTTGTAGAAGACGGTGGGGATACCGGCCTTGCCGGCGCCGCGGATGACGGCGCAGAGGTGGTCGATCTCGCGGTCGCTGCGCGGGCCACCGGTGAGGACGCCGTTGGTGGCCTGCGCGGGCAGCTGAATGCAGAGCACCTCCAGTCCGTGCGCCTCCACCTGGCGGCGCATGCGTTCGAGGTCGGGGGCGGGGTCCGGCGTCTCGGGCTGGCTCAGGATCTCCAGAGTGCCGCAGGGGCCCATGGCAGCGCCCTGCACGTTGATGCCAACGGCGCCGAGCTGCACCGCGTGGCGCAACGATGCGTCGGAGAGATCGCTCAGGTGCAGGGCGGGCTTGGGCCAGTCTTGCCAATCAGGAGCCGTGGTCATGGGATGGCAGTGTACCCAGGTTGCCCGCCGTCGGCGGCACGTGCGGAGCCCAATCCCGAGTCGGGCGAACTAGATGTGGCCGGTCTCTGCGGCGACGCGGCCGCGGGCGTCGGGGCGCATGGGGGGTGGGGTGCTGCGGGGGAGGGTGACGTTGGCAGCGTACTGGCGGCCGGCGTAGGGGTCTTCCAAGCGAAGCATCCAGTCCCAGAGTCGGTCGCAGAGGCGCAGGTACTCCGCTTGGTGGGCGGGCTGCGGCGGCTCGGCGAGGTTGCGCATCTCGTGGGGATCGTCCTGGAGGTCGTACAGCTCGTCCACGTCGGCGGCGTTCCAGGTGAGCTTGAAGCGGCCGTCACAGACCTGGCGCATCACGAAGTAAAAGATGTTGCCGTGCTCCTCGACGAACAGCTCTTGGTGCTCCAGGCGCTCGGCGGCGCCGGGCTCGCCGCGCAGCAGCGGCAGGAGCGAGACGCCGTGGCAGGGATCGAGTGGTTCGGCGCCAGCGGCGTCGAGGAAGGTGGGGCCGAGGTCGAGCGTGCGCACGAAGTCGTCTATGACGGTGCCGGGGGCGATGCCGCGCGGCCAGCGCAGGATGAACGGCATACGGTGGGTCTCTTCGTAGCCGTAGACGTCCTTGAACCAGAGGTTGTGGGCGCCCATCATGTCGCCGTGGTCGCTGGTGTAGACGACGATGGTGTTCTCTGCCTGGCCTGTCTCGTCGAGCGCGGCGAGCACCTGGCCGACATAATGGTCGATCATGGTGCAGTAGCCCCAGTAGTGCGCGATGGCCTTGCGGGTGTGCTCCTCGGTGATGTCGCGGAACCAGCGATGGCGCACCTTGCGGACGTAGGCGGGCTTGGCGCTGGGATCATCGTCAAAGCTGGCGGGGACGGGCACGTCGCGCCAGTGGTACATGGAGGCGTAGGGCTCGGGCACGACATAGGGGTTGTGCGGGCCGGTGAAGTTCATCCACAGGCACCAGGGCGCGGCGGCCGCCACGCCGCTCTCACTGCTGAGGGCACGCAGCTGCTCGATGCCGGCCTCGGCCTGCATGGCGGTGGCGGTGGCTTCGGGTGGGCCAGGTTGCCGGCCGTAGTGGCGCCAGTAGACGCCGGCGGCGTCGTGGAAGCCCCACACGTCCGGACCGGGACCGGCCGCGGCGCCGGCGGCGTGGCGCTGCGAGCCATCGGGCAGGCCCAAACGCTGGCGGTAGGCGGCGGCGTCGAAGGTGCGGGGCTGGGTGTCGAAGCCGAGGTCGGCGGGACCGCGATCGTAGCCGGCGTGCCACTTGCCGACGTAGCGCATGCGGTAGCCGGCGTCGGTCAGGCGGCGTCCCCAGCTGTCGCAGTCGGGGCGCGCCTCGCGGGCGATAGCGTAGGGGACGTGCAGGTTGTTGAGCACGCCGTGGCGGTGCGGGTAGAGGCCGGTGACGATGGAGACGCGCGCCGGGGCGCAGGGGTTGGTGACGGTGTAGCCGCGCCGGCACCAGGCGCCCTCCTGGGCCAGCCGCTCCAAGTGTGGCGAACGACCAGCGGCAGCGGGGCCGGCGGTGGCGTACTGCTGCTGGTCGGACATGATGAACAGGACGTTGGGCCGTGCATCAGGCGTGTCTGGCATGGGGTGTGGCGATCTCCCTGGCACGATGGTAGACACAGGCGGCCGGCAGGTGGCTCAGACGAGGGCTGACTGCAGATCGGTGTAGGTGAAGTCCTGTCCCACGAACAGCAGGGGCTCGCCGGCGCTTCGGGCAAGCGCATAGGCGAAGCAGTCGCCGAAGTTCAGCCGCGCCGGGTGACCGCTGCCCTTGCCAAAGTCGCGGTACGCATCGCGCGCCATGCGAGCGTGAGCTTCCGTCACTGGCTCGACGATCAGCTGAGCCGCGTCGATGAGATCGTCGAACCGGCGGCTGGCCACCGGGTCACGGCTGGCGTCGATCACGACGGCCGCTTCGAGGTACGTCGCGGCCGCGATGCGGCGGACAGCAGCGCGCTCGATCGCGTGGGCACACGCCATCGCCTCCGGCTCATCGCGCAGAATGGCGATGATGGCCGAGGTGTCGACGATCATCGGGGGAGACCTTGCTCGTCGTACAGCAGATCGCCGTGGTCCGCCGAGCGATACGGTTCCACCAGACGAGGAGCACAGTCACGGCCGATGGCCAGCAGACGATCCGCCAGCCCCCCACCGGTGGTACGCTGCACACGCTCCAGGCGCTCCCGCACCGCCACGGTAGTGGCCGCGGTCATGCTCTCGCCGGTGAGCGCCGCGAGCTGCTGTATCAGCCGGTGAGTCTCTTCGTTCTTGATGTTCAGGCTCATCTTGAAGCTATTCTACCCTGGTAGACATCATTGTCTACCAGCTGTCCCAGTGCCTGTAGCGAGTCGTGATGGTGGCCGGAGGTCTACACCGCAGCGGGGCGCAGTCTACACTGGGCTGGCGTGATCTTTGATGCGCGGTGCGCGTTCCCAGGCTGCGAGCGTGAGTCGACGGGAAGCTGCCCGATTTGCCGGCGGCGGTTCTGCGCTACCCACTGCACGGCGGCGGGTGGCGCTGATTACGCGGCGGTGTCCGCCAGGTGCGACCTGTGCGCGGCGCGGGTGAACCGCGAAGACGGCTACACCGAGCGCGCGCTGGTATTCGCGGGGCTGACCTTCGCGCTGGCGCTTGGCGGGTATTACCTAGGAGGGCTGGTGGACGGTAATGCCGCCTCATGGGTTGGGGTCCTCGTGGGTTGCCTGTTCGGTGTAGTGCTGACCTTGCGCTTCCGAAGGTGACGCTGGGGCACCACGCTACCCGGTGGACGGCGGCTGTGCCGGAGAGGCTGGTGGGACGCGGAAGATGACGCCTTGGTCGAGCTTGTGGAAGCGGGACTGCATGGCTGGGGAGAGGACGGCGCGCAGGTCGTCGGGATAGCCGACGGTCCAGTAGCTGTTCTGGTCGGTGGGTTGGTAGGTGCCGAAATGCTGAGGGAAGACGAAGATGGGGCGGACGGTTTCGATCAGGGTCCGAGAAGCGGCGATGTGGGTGTTGTGCAGGGTGGGGGAGACGAAGAGAACGTCGATATCGCCGAGGTCTTCAAGGTGATCTTGAAGGAGGACGGTATCGCCGGGCTGGAAGAGGCGGCGGCCTGAGAGAGTGAGCACGTAGCCGCAGTCGTCGAGATTGGCGCCGCGGTAGACGCCAAAATCGGTGTGGCCGTGTAGGGCACGCTGGGGCTCGACGGGGATTCCAGAGATGGTGAATGGCTGTCGGGGGCGAGCGACGGCGATGCGAGAGTCCGGAAGACCGAGACTCTGCGCACGCTCCACGCAGTTGGCAGGCACGACGTAGGTGCAGCGGGACCGCTCGGCCAGCAGGCGCGCGGTGGACTCGCCGAAGTGGTCGCCGTGCTGATGGGTGATGAAGACGACGTCGAGCACGGGCGCCAGGTCGGCGGTGGGCACGGGCGAGGGCCGAAGGCGACTGGCGCGGTCGAGGTCAAGATCGAAGGCGACGAGCTTGCCACCGGCACGGACGAGCCAGCCGTTGTTGCCGAGCCAGCACAGGCCGATGGCATTCCGAATGGCGAGGAGCTCTTGGAGGATCTGGCTCATCGGCCTCAGCCGCGTGCAGCGACGGCGGGGACGACGACGGGTTGGGCGACGGGCGCCGTCTGCACGATTTCGGAATGCTGGTTCTTGACCAGGGAAGAGAAGGCGGCAACCACGTGCGGATCGAACTGCAGTCCGCTCTGGCGCTCGATCTCAGCGATGGCGCGGTCTACCGGCCAGGCTTCCTTGTACGGCCGGACATTGGTCAGCGCGTCGAAGACATCCGCGACGGCGACGATGCGGCCAATCAGGGGGATGTCTTCCCCGGCAGCACCGTGGGGGTAGCCGCCGCCGTCCCAGCGCTCGTGGTGGGAGATGGCGATGTCCTGGGCCAGCTGCAGCAGGGGCGACCGGCTGCCGTCCACGATGCGCGCGCCCATGGTGGTGTGGCGCTTCATGGTCTCGAACTCTTCGGGAGTGAGCCAGCCCGGCTTGTGCAGAATCAGGTCTGAGACGCCGATCTTGCCGACGTCATGGAGGGGGCTGCCTGGCGCAGCAGCTCGGCACGCGCCGCGCCTAATCCCAGGGCATTCGCCAGCAAGGCGGTGCTATGGCCAACCCGGTAGGTGTGCTGGCCGGTATCGTCGTCGCGGTATTCGGCGGCGAGCGCCAGCCGCTCGATGATCTCGCGCTGGGCCTGCTCGAGGTCGCGCGTGCGCTCGAGCACCTTGTCCTCCAGCAGCCGGTTGTGCTCCCTCAGGCGGAGGTGGAGCGAGCGCGTGTCGAGGAGATTGCGGATGCGCAGCAGGACCTCGGTGGCATCGAAGGGCTTAGTCAGGAAGTCTTTGGCGCCTCCGGCGAGGGCGCGCTGCTTGGCCTCACGGGTAGCGTCGCCGGAGAGGATCACGACAGGCAGGAAATCGCCGGGCGTTATCAGGTGCTTGATCTGCTCCAGCACCATGAAGCCATCGACGCGCGGCATGTGCAGGTCGAGCAGGACAAGATCCGGCGCGTACTCTACAAAGAGAAGCCCCGCCTGTTCCGGGTCGGTGCTGCCGTGCACCGCGGTGAACCCGGCGGTGCGCAGAATCATCTCCAGCAGACGGACGTTAGTCAGCTGATCGTCGATGATCAAAATGCGCGCGCTATGAACGGATCCCTGGTCCACGTCGGACGGCTCCCCAGCCTGCCAGATAAGAGGCAGGCTACTCCGCAGGGTGGAACGTGTCTATCAACTACTTCACAGTTGATCGGGTCGCGCAGCTGAGAGCATTCGGCGCTGAGGCCCGGCGCATTGGGCGGTTAGACGCTTGACAATATGCTAGGCGCGGGTGACGTGGAGCGGCCACGGTGGTGCTTGGCTTGCGCGAGCGACCTCCGGCACGACGGTGGTCACATCCAATTGGGCGCAGAAGAGGACGTCATCGCCGAGACCGAGCTCCCGCAGGCGGCGCGCGTTGCCGGCGGCCTGCACTGCCTCGACGGGGTTGCCGAACGACTGGTAGAGACGTCGGGCCGCCTCGGCAGGGTCATCGAGCTCGGCGTTGGGGCTGTCACGCAATGCCTGGCTAATCATTAGGCCCGCGCAGGTGGCGTCCTAGGTGCTGAAACGATCGTGTGTGCCGGCGCAGGCGATCAGGAGGCGGCCGGCGGCGTCGCCGAGGGCGTCGAGCGAGCGCAGGGCTGCCTGGACGGTCGCGGTGAGGTTGACGAAAGCCCCAGCGTAGGCATGGCGCCCGGCGGCGCAGGCGCGCAGGGTGCCGGTGCCGTTGGAAGTGGCGAAGACGACCTCGCGTGCAGTCAGATCAAGGCGCGAGAACTCCACCGGCGAGTTGCCGTGGTCAAAGCCGGGCGGCGGAAGACCTCCCGCTTCACCGCAGATCAGGCGGCCGCTATCGCGGCCGATCCGGAGGGCGGAGTCCACGTCGGGCGCGAGCCAGACGCCGCGGCAGCCCTGGCCGAACAGGACCGCGAGCGTAGTGGTGGCGCGCAGCACGTCGACGGCGATGCAGACGTCATTCGACTGTGCGTGGACGAGCGATCTGACGAGGGCGACCGAGAGGCGGCGTGGCACGGCGGGAGTATAGGAGCGCGGGCGCCCGCGGCGCGGGTCTGGTGGCTTCCCCGCGCCCTCTGTGATCTTCCAGGTTGTGGGATCACTGAGCGCCTAACCCTGGTACAGTGCCGGCCACCAGATGAAAATCACGCGAGTAGAGACGCTGTGGCACCCGCAGTGGGCGCGCTTTGTGTGGGTGCAGATCCACACAGATGCGGGCCTGGTGGGGTTGGGCGAGGTGGGGCACTACGCCAAGGCGGCGGCGGAGGTGGTGCACGACTACGCGAGGTGGGCGCTGCTGGGGCAGGACGCCGGGCGGATCGACCACCTCTGGACGACGATCTACGACCGCATGCGCGTCTTCAGTCCGGCGGGGAGTGAGCTGCGCGCGCTGGCGGCGGTGGACGAGGCGCTGTGGGACATCCTGGGTAAAGCGTGCGGGGTGCCGGTGTACCAGCTACTTGGAGGCGCGAGCCGGGACAGTATTCCCATCTACAACACCTGCATCGGCCAGGGGCCCATTCCTGACTACCAGCGCTTCCACGAAGACGCGGGTGGTCTGGCGGAGGAGCTGCTGGAGGAGGGCATCCGGTGCATGAAGATCTGGCCGTTCGACCCATTCGCTCCCAAGTCGCACGGGCAGTACCTGTCCGTCGCAGACATGAATGAGGGGCTGAAGCCGGTGCGCGCCATCCGCGACCGGGTGGGCGACCGCATGGGCATCGGCATCGAGATGCACGGGCGCTGGAACCTGCCGGTCGCGCTGCAGATCGCGCGCGGGCTGGAGCGGTACAACGTGCAGTGGGTGGAAGAGGCGCTCTCACCCGAGAGCATCAAGGCGCAGGCAGAGTTCGCCGCCGCCTGCCAGGCGCCGGTGGTGAGCGGCGAGCGCATTTACACGCGGTTCGGGCTACGGGCGCTGCTGGAGATGGGCGGCGCCACCATTGTGAACCCCGACCTCACGTGGACTGGCGGCATCGGCGAGCTCAAGCGGATGGCCACCATGGCTGAAGCCTACCGCCGGCCCATCAAGCCGCACAACGAGGGCGGCCCGGTGCACCACGTCGCGTCGGCACACGTGGCGGCCAACGTACCCAGCCTGTACCTGCTGGAGACTATCCGCTCGAACTACCGCCACGTCTTCCCACAGCTAGTGGACGGACTGCCGGAACTGGTGCGGGAGAACGGCGAGGCGAGACTGGCGCTTCCAACGGGGCCCGGTCTGGGCGTCACTCTGAAGCGTGAGCTGCTAGAGGACAGCCGGCTGGAACGGCGGGTGACCGAGTAGCCCGCCGCCGGAGTCAACCTGACGCTGTTCAACTCTGCTGCGCCCGTTCCTTCTTGCGCGCTTTATGCTCCGCATACTTCGCCTTGAGCGCGTCGTCATGATGACGAACGCGCGGGTGACGCGACCGGCAGAATTGAGATGTGTGCACGCTGCTGTATCTGCCATGGGACCATCCTGGTCCGGGCCTCTTCCGAGCGGCGCTAGGGCTGAACCGAGACGAGGCGTATGCGCGCCCGGCTGCGCCGCCGCGCTGGTGGCCGGCTGAGGACGGTGGCGTGGGTTTCATGGCGCCGGTGGACTTGGTGGCAGGCGGCACCTGGTTCGGCGTGGCGGAGACGGGACTGTTCGTGGCGCTGACGAATGGGAAGCTAGAACTGCAGCCGTTCCCGTTCCGGCACGAGCGCTCGCGTGGGGAGCTGGTGGCGTCGTCGCTGCGCACCGGCGGGCTGGAGAGTGCGGTAGAGGGACTGGGACAGCGAGACGCGCTGGCCTACGCGCCATGCCATCTCTTCCTGGCGCAAGGGGACCAGGCAGCGTACGTCGCGCCGGATGCCGAGGGGCGGTTCATGGTGCACCGGCTGGCAGCGGGACCGCACTCGCTGACGAACACCGGGTTGGATGCGGAGGACGCGCCGAGCTTGCCGGATGGCACGGAAGGGATGGAGGCTGACGAGGTGACCTCCACGCTCCGTACACGGCTCGCGACACATGAAGGGCCGCGGGCGCGCTGCCGGCACGGGGAGGACCGTGGAACGCGGTCCTCGGCTGTTTTGTTCCTTGGCGATGACCTGGCGAACAGCCGGCTGTTGTACGCGGAGGGGCCACCGTGCGTCACGGAGTACGCCGAGGTGGCGCTGCCTGTGCCGTGCTCGTCAGTTGGCTAGGTTGCCTTGTCCATGTCGTGCGTCGGCGCATTTAGCGCCTGAAGGATGATCAGGTTGTGAGTCCAGGGCAATTGTGTCACCAGTGATGAGACAATTGCAGGGTCCCGGTAGGTCTCAAAGAACTGCCGCGTCCGAAACCGGTTCTGACGGGACAATGGTCTGGCGGGCTAGCCGTGCGGCGAGGCGGACGGCCTGCTCGAGGGCGCCGGGATCAGCGAGGCCCTTTCCGGCGATGTCGTGCGCGGTGCCGTGGGCGGGGGTGGTGAGCACGACGGGCAGGCCAGCCAGGGCAGTGACGCCGCGGCTGAAGCCGAGCAGCTTGGTGGCGATCTGCCCCTGGTCGTGGTACATGGAGACGACCGCCTCGTAGTTTTGGACGCCGTCGGGCCGCCTAGCGCGCAGGAAGATGGTGTCGGCGGCGAATGGGCCGTCGCAGGTCACGCCAGTGGCGCGGGCGCGCTCGATGGCCGGTGCGATCACCGTGGCTTCCTCGTCGCCGCACAGGCCGCCGTCGCCGGCATGGGGGTTCAGCGCGGCGATAGCGATGCGTGGTTGGGCGACGCCGCTGCGGCGCACGGCGCTGTGGATGAGGTGGATGGCGTCCTGCACTGCTTCCTGGGTGACGTGGCGCGCCACGTCCTTGAGCGGCACATGGGACGTGACGCGGGAGGTCCACAGGTCTCCGTGCGGATGGGGCTGCACGTTGAGCTCGCCGATCGTGCCCTGGGGGCCGGCATAAGCTGTGATGGCGGCGAAAAGGTTCAGATCGTCCGGGTAGTGCCAGCCGCCCAGGTTCAACGCGCTCTTGTTGAGCGGGGCGTAGCAAACGCCCTCGAGCTCGCCAGCCACAGCGAGCTTGACGGCGCGCTTGAGCCACTCGCCGGCCACGCGGCCGGCCGCGGCGGAGGCGACGCCCTGGCGGATGCTGGATGGGTCAAAGGGCACAGCACCGTCCACCGGCACATCGTCCGGCAGAGCCACACCGGTCTGCTGGGCCGCCTGGGCCAGCACGCGCGGATCACCCACGACGTGCAAGCGAACGTGCGAGCGCCAGGCGCCTGACGCGAGCAGCTTCGCGCAGACTTCAGGGCCGATGCCGCTGGGATCACCAAGAACGAGGCCGATCCGCGGCACGTCGGAAGAGGCGGCGCTCACGACAGCACCCGCACGCGGTGACTTGTCTCGGGCACAGTCGGGGAAAGGTATACCGGGTTACTGCAGGCGATGATGCCTTCGTGGGCAACCATGGCCCGGATAGGGCGGTGGACCTGGATGCGCACGGCCAGCAGCTGAGTCACCGGCACCGTGGGCTGCCAGCGATCGAGCAGCGTGTCTCCCGAGTCACCGGCAGCCACGGCGGTGGCGCGGACGAGGGCGCCGTTGCAGAGCCACGTGAGGAGGTCGCCGGCCCGGAGGCCGGAGACGCGCGCTTCCAGCCCCGGCGCCGCCGCGGTGCCCGAGATGACCGCGGCATCACCCATCTCGATGCCACCAGGACCGGCAAGGTCGATGTCACCGCGGAACTCGGACGGATCGGCGAAGAAGGCGTGGCCGCGGCGCAGGCCGTCGAGCAGGTCCGCCTCTTCATCCGACGCGGCCCAGATGCGCGTGACCCACGAGACCGGGCCGCCGCCGGCAGGGCGCCAACCGGCCCTAGCGGAGTGGGCATCGCTCACGCCGGTGCCCGTGACCACCAGCCCCCGCCGCGCCAGCGCGTCCCACAGGCGCAGCCGCTCGGGCAGACCGGCGGCGGCGTGGGCCACTTCCATCATGTCTGCACCGAACAGCCGGCGCTCGGCGAGGAGCGTGGCGGTGCCCTCCGGGTCGGTGCGCGGTGGGTGGGCGAGGCAGGCCAGACCGCCGTGGCGGTGGATGTGGGCCACCACCTGGTCGCTGGTGAGGCCGCCGGGCAGCAGCGCCTCGTAGTCGGGGATGGGCACGCTGGCGCCGAACCCGGTGATGTGGCGGCCGTAGTAGGAGATCTCCAACCCGACGTGGTGGCGCACGCGGGTTGGCAGATCGACCAGGAGCCGGCGGTGGAGGTCCAGTACCCGTGGACCGCGGTGGGAGACCGAGACCTCCAGGTGGCCGAAGGAGGCTGCCACGGCGGGGCCGCGGCTGGTGAGTCCGATCTGGAGCCGGTGCAGCGAGTTGTCCAGCCCGCCGCGCAAGCCGAGCTGCATAGCGTCGGCGGCGAGGTCGAAGACGTACTCGTTCCACTCACCGGCGCGGTGCGGAATCGTGACGAGCGCTTCGCCGGGGCCGTGCTCGGTCTGCACCAGGGTCACGTCGCCGTCGGGGGAACCGCCGAGCACGTAGGTGATGCGGGTCTGTTTGAGATCGGGGGGCTGCTCGCTCAGCACGAAACGGACGAGCACCTGGGCATCCGCGCCGAGCGTGGACTCAGGGCGGGTGGCGAGTCGCAGCACGGGCTGGGTGGCAAGCGGAAAGGTTTCGTAATGCGCGCCCATACGCAGCTCGTAGGTGCAGCGCTGCTCCGGGCTGCCGTTTGCATCAGGCAATGACGACTGTGGCAGCACCAGGCGCAGCGAGCCGCTGCCTTCGCGAAATGGCGCCTCGGTCGAGACCTCGGCGAGAGCGCCCGTCGTGGTGTCGGTCTCGACGGGACGCCAGGAGATGGCCACCCTGGACAGGCGCTCGACGGCTTCGGGGTCGCGGTTGGGATGGTCGATCTCTTCAGACAGGCCGGTGAACGCGAAGCGCTGGAGCTTCCCAAAGTTGGCGACGCGGAAGTCGTGGTCGGTCCACCAGATGACATCGGCGTGGCCGGTCTCGGCGGCCATGTGGTCGTGCGCCATGCAGCTGGCGGAGCCTTCGCTCATGCTGCCGTGGAGGTGCATCTGCACCGCGTATGCCTTCATCGCTTCTCCAGCGCTCTCTGGTAGTCCGGCGCATCAGCCTGGCGAGCGTCAGGCGAGCGCCGGCGCCGCTCGCCTCGGAGGACATGCTAGCAGCGGTGACCAATCGGCCGGCCGCACCGCCGGACGTACTGTCACCGCACTGGGGTACAGACACCCTCATGCGGGGACATCACCAGGCGGGGCGATACCATGGCTGCGTGACAGGAACTCCCAGCTCACTGAAGCGCCCCAACATCGTCATCGTCAATCCCGACTCCTGGCGCGGTGACGTGCTGGGGCATATGGGCCACCCCGCCGCGTACACGCCTAACCTTGACGAGCGCGTGCGCACCGACGCGGTCAGCTTCCGGGCGGCGTTCGTGCAGAACCCGGTGTGCACGCCAAGCCGCTGCTCGTTCATGAGCGGCTGGTACCCGCACGTGCGTGGCCACCGCACCATGCACCACATGATGCGGCCCGACGAGCCGGTACTGCTCAAGACGCTCAAGGACAACGGCTACTTCGTCTGGTGGGGCGGCAAGAACGACCTGGTGCCGGCACAGAACGGGTTCTCCGCGTACTGCGACGTGAAGTACGCGCCGCCACCAGGCGCGGGCCGGCAGGTGCAGCCGATGTTCGCCATGGACCGGCAGGAGCAGTGGCGCGGCGCGCCCGAGTCGGACACGTACTACTCGTTCCACGTTGGCCGCCTGGACGTGCCCGCAGGGGAGTCGGTCTACTACGACCGCGACTGGGCAAACGTGCAGGGCGCGATTGACCTGATCCGCGCCTACGGCCGGGGGGAGGGACCCAGCGACCAGCCGCTGTGCATCTACCTCCCGCTGACGTATCCGCACCCGCCGTATGCGGTGGAGGACCCCTGGTACAGCATGATCGACCGTGCACTGGTGCCGCCGCGCGTCCCGTCCCCAACGGAGCAGGAAGCGGCGGCCAAGCCGAGCATCGAGCGGGGCATCCGCCACCGTCAGCGGCTGGAGTCGTGGTCGGTGGAGCGCTGGACGGAGCTGCGCGCGACCTACTACGCCATGTGCGCGCGGGTAGACCACCAGGTGGGCCTGCTGGTGGCGGCGCTGCGCGAGGCGGGCCTGTACGATGACACCGCGCTGTTCCTCTTCTCCGACCATGGCGATTACACGGGAGACTACGGGCTGGTGGAGAAGACGCAGAACACGTTCGAAGACTGCCTGACGCGCACGCCGCTGGTGGTCAAGCCGCCGGCGTGGGTGCCGGTGCAGCCGCGCATCTCCGACGCGCTGGTGGAGCTGGTGGACTTCCCGGCAACGGTGGAAGCGCTGGCGGGAATCGCGCCGGGGCACACCCACTTCGGGCGGTCGCTGCTGCCCGTGCTGGCGGGAGAAACCGACACGCACCGCGACGCGGTGTTCTGCGAGGGCGGGCGCCTGCGCGGCGAGCGCCAGGCGATGGAGCTGGAGAGCACCTCGTCGCAAGACCCCAGCGGGTTGTACTGGCCGCGCTCCGGGCTGCAGGCGGGCGAGGGACCGGAGCACACCAAGGCGGTCATGTGCCGCACGCACGACTTCAAGTACGTGCGCCGCCTGTACGGGTCTGACGAGCTGTACGACCTGCGCGCCGACCCCGACGAGCGCCACAACCGGATCGACGACCCGGCGCTGGCGGATGAGCTGACGCGGCTGAAGGACCGTCTACTCACCTGGTTCCACGAGACGTGCGACGCGGTGCCACACGAGGCCGACAACCGCTAACTGCCTACTCGAACGCCGTGGCGCCCCTTCCGGCGGGGCCCGCGAGATCGAGCTGGCCCTTGCCGGTGACCGGCTCGCGCACGCCGTCGCGCGTGGGGTCGGTGTAGCGCACGAACCAGCCTTCAAGCTCGCCCTTGAGCTCGCGCCGGGTGGCCTGGCGGGCGGGATCATCTACCAGGTTGACGCGCTCGCCGGGGTCGTTGGCCAGGTCGAAGAGCTCGTGCGGGCCGTAGGGGTAGCGGTGGACGTACTTCCACTCGCGCGTACGGACCATGCGCACCGGGCCGTACTCGTCGTGGATGAGAGAGGCGCCCATGCCGTCCGTGTCGCCGGCGCCGGCACCATCAGTGGCGGCCACGACGTACTCCTGGCCAGCGGCGCCAGTGGCGCCAGTGGCGCCGCCGGCGGTGCCGCGCAGGAGCGGCGCGAACGAGCGTCCGGGCAAGGACCCGGCGTCGGGGATGGGGAAGCCGGCGTAGTCGAGCAGCGTGGGGAAGACGTCCAGGTGGCTGAGCAGCGCGTCGCTCACCACGCCGGCTGGCACGTGCCCCGGATGGCTGATCATCGTGGGCACCGTGACCGAGTTCTCGTACATGTTGAGCGGGAACGTGCCGTTCCCTTTGCCCCAGAAGCCGTGGTGGCCGCAGGAGAAGCCGTTGTCGCTGGTAAAGAGCACGACGGTAGATTCGCGTAGGCCCAGCGCCTCCAGGCGGTCGAGGATACGGCCGATGTTGGCGTCCATGGCGGTGACGGCGGCGAAGTAGCCTTGCAGCGCGGCGCGATTACCGTGGTTGTTGCGCGTCAGGGAACCGGCCCAGGGGTGCATCTCTTCCTGGGGACACGACTCGAAGGCGCAGTCCGCGTACGAGTCGACCAGGTCCTGCGGGTGGTTGTCGATCCAGGGGCTATGGGGCGCGGTGTAGCAGACGTGCAGGTAGAAGGGGGTGGCCGAACCTGTGCCGGTGACCCCGCTCCCGGTGGAAGCGGCGGCCTGCGCGTCCAGGTAAGCGAGCGCATCGTCGGTAATGTTGTCGGTGACATAACCGGGCTCGCGGATGAGCGCGCCGTCGCGGATCATTGGCGCGTCGTAGTAGGGGCCACCGCCGAACTGGTGCGCGTACCAGTGGGAGAAGCCCTTCTGCGGGCGCGGACTGTCCCCCAGGTGCCACTTACCGCTCAGGCCGCAGTGGTAGCCGTTGGCGGCGAGTACGTCGGTGTAGGCGGTGAGGCCGGCGAGGTACTCAATCGGCTCCTGGGTGCCGCCGTTGCCGCCCTTAAGCCAGTCGTGCACGCCGTGGTTGGAGGGGATGCGCCCGGTGAGCAGGGAGGCGCGAGCAGGCGAGCAGACGGGCGAGGCGCAGAAGAAGTGGCGGAAGCGGGTACCCGAGGCCGCCAAGCGGTTCAAGTGCGGCGTGCGGATCTCCGGGTTGCCCGCGCAACCCAACGCCCACGGCCCCTGGTCATCCGTGACGATGACCACGATGTTTGGCGACGCATGCGCGGCTGTACCCGATGCGACCATTGTGTTGGCCTGACCCTCTCTCGGCGCTAGTGTTCCCAACAGGGTAGCCAAAGCTCGCTGAGCCTACCCTGTGGGTTGAGCTGGCTCAGTGGGCCACCCGTCCCACCGGGTCCGGTGGGTCCGGCGGGTCCAGTAGGTGCAGCGTGGCCAGGGCACACCAGGACGTGGGCACGGGCACAAGTCCCTCATGTGCACATGCGTGGTATCGTTCTAATTGATACCTACTGTGCAGCCGTCAGAGACCATCGCCCGCTTTGACCGCTTCCTGGCGGAGCGCGGCGTCCGGTTCGGCGCCATCATCGCCGGCGGGACCGCGCTGGTGCTGCTGGGCGTGGTGAGCCGCGCCACGCGTGACTGCGACGTGCTGGAGCCGCCTCTGCCCGACGAGATCGCCGCCGCGGCGCGGGCGTTTGCCGCTCAGGTGCGCGCTGCGGGGGAGCCGCTCGCCGACGACTGGCTCAACAACGGGCCGTCCTCGCTCGTGGACGTCCTGCCGCCGGACTGGCGGGCGCACACGGTCGTCGCCTTTGACGGGCACGCGCTGACGCTGCGCGCGCTTGGGCGGCTGGACCTGCTCCGAAGCAAGCTGTTCGCGCTCTGCGACCGCGGGCTGGACTTGGGCGATTGCCTGGCGCTCCGCCCATCGGCGGAGGAGCTGGCGCAGGTCGCCCCCTGGGTGGAGGCGCAGGACGCGCATCCCGGCTGGCCGGCGCACGTGCACGCCGCGCTGGCGGACCTGGCGCGGAGGCTCGGCTATGGCGT
The DNA here is from genome assembly GCA_902805635.1 of uncultured Chloroflexota bacterium. Classification (GTDB taxonomy): domain Bacteria; phylum Chloroflexota; class UBA11872; order UBA12225; family UBA12225; genus CADCTC01. The sequence continues at coordinate 5,376 of CADCTC010000137.1, read as the reverse complement.
TTAGGCGCACGGACGCCGCGCCTGACCTAGCGCTCGGCAACGCGCTGACGGCGCTCGCCGCCATCGGCATGGGCCTCGTGGGAGCGGGAGCGCCCGCAGCACCTGCAGCACCCGCAGCACCCGCGGCACCCGCAGCACCGACAATTAGAGGGAGAAGCGGTGGTGATGCGGGCGATGGCGATGAGTGCAGTGCAGGAGACGTCAACATCGAAGACACGCTGCTGGTCGCGTCTGTCGAGGGGCTGGAGCGCGAGGACCTGCGCGTGCTGGCGCTGCTGATGACGTGGCTGCGCGTGCATCACCGTTGGGTCAACGCGGACCGGCTGCACCGTGGGGTGCTGGCTATGAACGCGGAGGCCCACCCCCGCGTGCGGGCCTTCTGGGCCGCGGCCGGCGCATGGCTCGCCCGAGACTATCGGGACCGGCGGTTCACGCGCTTCGCGGGGGTCTACCGAGGGCTGCGGCTCGATCTGCTCGGCAGCGGCACCGACTTTCACTTGGGCCGTGTTGGTGAAGACCTGCGGTTCGCCGATGGGCCGCTGCGTGTGCCGGCGAACGTGCTGCGCGACCGCGACGCCGACGTGCTGCCGCCGGCCGCGCTGGCGGCGCGCCACCGGACCTACCGGCGGCGCGTGCTGATGGGGCCGACGTACCGCGCCGACATGTGGGCCGCGCTGGACGCGGACCCGTCGCTCCCGCCCGCCGCACTGGCCCGCCGCGCGTACGGCTCGTTCGCCACTGCATGGCAGGTGAAACACGACCGCGCGCTGCTAGAGCCGGCCAAGGACGCGGCGCGGGACCAGGCGATTGCATGAGCGTAGCCGGTCCCCAATCGACGTGCAGTAGTGTTGCCGACACGGTAGCCAAAGCCCGCTAGCCCTACCCTGCGAGGTGTGCGGACTCGGCGGGTCCAGCCGACTCAGTGGTCCAGCGGATTCGGCCGGTTCAGGCGAATGCGATCTGTGGCGGCAGCGTGTCCTCGGTCGCGAAGAGCGCTTCAAGCAGCTGCCCTTGCAGGTCGCGACGCAGCGCCGCGCAGGCGGGATCGGCGAAGCGGTTGTGCAGCTCATGCGGGTCTTCTTGCAGGTCGAATAGCTCGCCAAATGCGTCATGGCCGTAGTAGGTCAGCTTGTAGCGCCCCGTGTCGATCTGCTTGAGCGAGAGGTCGGGCTCAAACCCGGTGTGATATTCGGTGAGCACCCAAGGACGCAGCGACGTGTCGGCGGTGACGCCGAGGACGGGTGCGAGCGCGGGCACGAGTGACTGCCCCTGCACACCCAATGGCGTATCGATGCCGAGCAGATGGAGCAGCGTGGGCACGACGTCGACGTGGCCGACGGGGGCGTCCAGCACAGCGCCAGCCGGGATGCGGCCGGGGAGGCGCCAGAGCATAGGGACACGCACCAGCCCTTCGTATAGGAAGGGCCCCTTGAGCAGCAGCCCGTGGTCGCCCAGGAGCTCGCCGTGGTCTGAAGTGAAGAGCACCAGCGTGTTCTCGGCCAGGCCCAGTGTGTCCAGCGCGTCGAGCACGCGGCCGATGTTGTGGTCGGCAAGCGAGACCATGCCGTAGTAGTGGGCCATGATCTCGCGCAGGTGCGCGTCCGGCAGGCCCTGCGGGTACTCGGGCGGCTTAGCGCCGGAGCGGTGCCACGCCCCGCGCGCGTGGGCGGCGAAGTGCGGCGGCGGGTCGTCGAGCTCACCCTCGCGCCGCACCGGTGGCGGCATGGTGGCGGGGTCGTACATGTCGCTCCACGGTTCGGGCGGTGCGAAGGGATGGTGGGGATCGGGAAAGGAGCAGACGGCGAAGAAGGGCTGCCGGCTGCCGGGACTGCTTGGGCTGCCGCTGCCTTGAGCTGGCGGCGCTTGCTGCTGCAAGTAGGCGATGGTGCGGTCGGCCACCCAGGTGGACGCGTGCAGCTCGGCGGGGAGCGCCGACTTCCAGGAGCCGTGCGCGCCGCTGCGCGGGTGGCGCGACGCCTCGGGCTTGAACAGCGGCAGCGCGTCGCGATGCTCGCGGCGCAGCCACTCGCCATAGTGGCCACCCGGGGCGTTGTGGCCGATCGCGAGCTCGACGTGCTCCAGGCCATAGTAGGGGCCGTGCCACTCGGCCAGCTCGGCGGCGCGCGCCGGATCGCGCCACAACTGGCTGGACTCGTAGTGGCCGGCGAGAGGTGGGCCGCCGGTGGGCGTGAAGTGCAGCTTGCCGAACGACGCCGTGCGGTAGCCGGCCGCCGCCAGGATATGAGGCAGCATGACCTCATCCACCGGCAGCGGCACGCCGTTGGTCCAGACGCGGTGGCTGCGCGGGTAGCGGCCGGTAAACAGCGTGGCGCGCGACGGCATGCAGATGGGGTTCTGCACGTAGGCGCGGGCGCAGCGGGTGCCCTCGCGCGCCAGCCGATCGAGGTTGGGCGTGCGGATGTCACGGCTGCCCGCAGCGCCAATGGTGTCGGCGCGCTGCTGGTCGGTCATGATCAGCAGCACGTTGAGCGGCCCACCAGCACCAGCGCTGGCAGCGCTGGCAGCGTTGGCAGATGCGGAGCCGGAGCAGACGCCGCCGCGCACGTCCTGGCGCAGGCGATCCAGGGGGTTAGGTGGGTTAGTTGGGAGCTGCGATGAAGTCATTGCCCTGGCAGCCACTATGCCAGCAGGCCACACTCCTGGAACATGCCCGCTTCGTAGCGCTGGCCTGCCGTAGCTGTCGTGGAGGTTCAGGCCGACAGGCTGAGTCGGATCGCCTCGTTTACTTGGTGCATACGCTCCGGTGGCAGCTCGCCTACCTGCCGCCCCAACCGGCGCTTGTCAACGGTCCTGATCTGGTCCAGCAGCACCTTGGAGGCAACTGTCAGACCTCCCTCTCCAGCCGACACTAGCACCTCGAAGGGATACACCCGCTGCGTGTTCCCTGAGGAGACAGGCGCTACTATGACACGGTCGGCGTACTGGTTTCCAATATCGTTGGACACCACAACCGCCGGACGCGTCTTTGCGATCTCGCTGCCGACCACCGGGTCAAGAGCAACCCAGAAGAGCTCACCGCGCCGCGGCCAGGTTACTCCGGCCACCGCTCGCCGTCAATGGCCTGCCAGTCGGCGTTGAGTGCGTCACGGTCGTCTCGGGTGGCGACATAGCCTTCGCGCATGGATTCAGCGATTTGGTGGCGTGCCAGAGCATCGAGCTTCTCGGCCAGCACTTCGCTGACGAACCTGCTCAGGCCGCGATCACCAGTGTGGCGGCGCGCCCGCTCCAGCACGTCGTCGTCAAGATAGAGCGTTGCTCGGGTAGCCATAGAATTCCCCTCGTGACAGTGACTGTACTACGAATTGTACGCTGAACTTGACGTCAAGCCGGCTGTGCGGCCGTCGAGGTAAGTCTCCTGACGCTGGCCGTGGAAGTCCCTGCCTTCACCATCAGCGAAGTCCTGCCGTCGGGACAACCAGCTAAGACCTGCCATAAGAGGGGGCTTCACAGCGGAGCCTCCAGAGGGTACGATAGGGTCACACTACGGGGGGCATGGTGGCAGGTACTCTCACGACAGGCGGACCTTTCGATGAGCCGGCGGGCGCACCGCCGGGAAGTGCGGTGGCTCGCCCCGTGCTACCCCCGTCGCTCCCTCCACTGCCATCAACGCTGCGTTCGTCCCCACCGCCGCCGCTACCGCTCCCCGCACTCCCGCCACTGCCTCCCGACGACGCGGACGATCCGCTAGCAGGCGCAATGATCGTGGTACATGATCCAGGGCGAGCGGCTGTGCCTGCGGCGCCGGTGAGTGCATCGGCAGCTCCAACTGCAGCCGCAACTGCGGAAACGGCAGCCGAGCGTGCAGCCACACCGACGACCGTGCTGTCGGCTGCACCGGCTGCTGCCGGCCTGGCGCCGGAGTGGCAGCGGCTGCGCTACGGACTGGGTGGGCTGCTGGCGGTTGTGTGCCTCGGGGCATTCGGCTGGTTCGGGTGGCAGGGGCGTGCCCCGGCGGCGCTGACGATGGCGCCGATCGCGGGGCTCTCCAGGGTGGAGATCAAGCTGCACTGAGCGCAATAGGCGCGTTGATCGGAATTCTCGCCGTGATCTCGAAGCGCGGATCATGGACCGAGCGCCAAACTTGGACGCGCACACCGAGTGCATCTAACGCCAAGCGTTTCTCACTGTAGGTGAAGGAGTCTACCTTCGCTGCGACTGACCCGCACCACTCCTGAAGATCACGCAGTTGTGACCGAGTGTGTTCGACGCGCTCACTCTGTGCTGCGAGCGTCTGGCGGCGCCGGAGAAGTTGCTCGCGCTTCTCGTCGAGTGCATTGATCTGCTCCGTGATTAGATCTCCTGCGGCGCCCGTTATCTTGGCAAGTCTCCCGGCCAGGTTGCGTTGCTGGCGGATGATGTCGGCAACCGCGTCGTCTATGTCGGCGGTTTCGCCGGCCATATCGCGCGGCTCTTGCTGACTCATCCTCTCAACCTCGGCTTCGATCAGTGTGGGCTCTTTGAGGATGCGCGCGACCGTATTCCAGACGATGGCGTCGAGGAGCGGAGCGCTCATTGACGAGCGGCAATCGCGATGCTCATGGCCGGGCTCACTCGATCGGCAGCAGAAATAGTCGTAGCGGAGGCCATCCCAGCGATCCTTGCTCGTTTTTGCCCGCACTTGGACCACCCCCTTGCAGTGACCGCAACGCGCATACCCACCACGGAGCAGACTAGCCTCCGGGTTGCGGTTGTTGCGCACCGCACGTTCTTTGTTGAGCCGAAAACGCTCCTGCACAGCAGCAAAGGTGGCGTCGTCCACCAAGCGGGGGATTGTGCCCTCAGGTAGTGGCACCTGTTCCTCGGGAGGGCGGGGCACATTCATCCGTTTCCCCGTCACTTTGTTCTTTTCCGTCCTTGTAAGCCACGCAACCGCCCGCCCCGTATACCTTGGGTTCTTGAGAATCATGTGAATGACGCGTGAGTACCACCGCGAACCAGACGGGGCAGGCACGCCTTCGTTGAGAAACTGCGCTGTAATCTTCCTCGTGCTCCAACCCATGGCAGCGAGGGCGAAAATCCGCTGCGCAGTCGGTGCTTCAAGTGGGTTGATCAGGTACACCCCGTTCTCCCGACAGTACGTGTATCCGTAGAGTGATCTCCCGACCGGGATCAACTTGCCCGACAATGCCCGCTGGCGACGTCCTCGGATCGACCGCTCGCGTATCTTCTCGTGCTCCACCTTTGCGGCATACCCACGGACGTATCGGACGAGTTGGCCCTCGGGCGAGTCGTCTAACGACTCTGTCACGAACTCAACACGCACACCACTTGAACCGCCCCGGCTTTTGTAGAGGCTCAGTTTATTGAGTCGCTGCCCTCGCGATTGGGGGCGCGTCATGGTAGTAGGTGGCCTCC
>CADCTC010000136.1 GCA_902805635.1 uncultured Chloroflexota bacterium | reverse complement strand
TCCGGCAGCGAAGTGTCCTGCTCCAGCGCATCGACGAAGGCTTTGCGGTTGATCTTCGTAGCCGCGCTCGGTGGGTTGAGGAACTCCGGCGCCTGGGCAGCCTCCCGCTGGGCGGGGAAGATCGTGGTGGAGAGGTACGTCATCGTCTCCTTGGACGTGAGGTACTTCAGCCACTCCCAGCCCACCTCGGGGTTCTTGGCCCCCTTGAGCAGCACGTAGGTGCCGGCTACATTGCGGTTGACGCGCCCCTTTGGCCCCTTCGGCAGCAGCACCACGTCGTACTGGAAGGCACCCTTGGCGTTGGTATCCGTATTGGCCACGTTGGGGTAGATGTCCATCACCATGCCGATCTTGCCCTGGTACCACGGCTGGCGGTCATTGTTGGAGGCCAGCTTGTTGAACGGCATGGCGGCGTTCTGTCTCACTGCCAGGTCCGCCACCCACTGCACCGCCTCCGGCCCCGGCGACTGGTCCAGCTGGAACTTCTTGAGGTCCTTGTCCAGGATCTCGGCGCCCCAGGAGCGGACAAAGGGGTGCAGGTAGAAAGGGTGGTAGGGCGCAATCACGCCGTAGTCGTCGCCCTGCGTCAGCTTCTTCGCCGTGTCCAGAAAGGTATCCCAGGTCCAGGTGGCGTCCGGCGCCTTCAGGCCGCGCGCCTCGAACCGGGACTTGTTGTAGAAGAGCACGGCCGGTGACGGGTGGCGCGGCAGCGCGTACAGATGCTCGGCGCCTTGGACACGCGCGCGCCCAAGCGCGACCGACGCGTCAAAGAACTTCTTGAGGTCGAACTTGTCCCGTGCCACGCGCGCGTCGAGCGGCTCCAGCGCGCCGCGCTCCGCCCACTCGGGCATATTGAAGGCAGCCATGAACGTCGCTTCGGGCGCGTCGCCGCCCGCGATCTGCGACTGGAGCTTGACCAGGTACCCCTGGCCCTCGGAGATGGCGATCTCGATCTCGCCGGTACCACGCGCGTTGAAGCGCTTAGCGACCTCCTGGTACTGCTCGTACTCCGGCCCCACCCCAATGTGGAACAGGTACGTCGCCTTGCCGGTGGGCTTTACGGCAGCCTGGCCGGTCTGTCCGGCGCCGCTGGCGGGCTGGGCGCCGCTCTGCGTGCCGGCGCCGCACGCGGCAGCCAGCAGGGCGCACGCGCCAAGCCCCAAGCCCGCGACGACCCCCCGACGCGTGACGCTCTCTCCGTTGTGTGCTGGTCCTCTCATGGTCGTCCTCCCTTTGTGCCTACTGTGTCTACTACGGCTATGCCGTACAGGTCTCGCGCATTGTCGAAGGCGATGCGGCGCTGGACGTGTGGCGCGGCGCCACACAGCACCGGCGTCTCGCTTGGCGGTTCCAGATCCCACCGCGGGTAGTTGCTGGTGTAGACCAGGGTCTCCGCGGCGCCCATCTCGTCCAGATAGAGCCACAGGTCATCCGGGTCGCCGGCGCGCTCCAGTCCCTGGGTGCCAAACCGGAAGTGGCGCCGCACGTACGCCGACGGGGGCTCCTTCAGCCACGGGCACTCGGAGCGCAGCCCCTTCCAGTTCTTGTCCAGCCGCCAGAGGAAGGGTGCCGCCCAGGCAGCGCCCGATTCCAGCAGGACAAACCTGAGCTTTGGGAAGGTCACAAAGGTGCCTTCGGTGACCAGGCTGGTGATGTGCGCCGCGAGGTTCTGCGGCTGGCAGGCCCACCACTCCAGGTAGGAGCTTGGCCACCCGGCTGCCGTGGGCGGGTTGCTGCGCCCGTTCCCTTCGGTGCCGGTGTGCAGCGCGATAGTGAGCCCGTTGCGCTCGGCGGCTTCGTAGATAGGATGGAAAGTCCGCACCCCGTACGGATCGCGCGCGGCGCTGGCGAGCAGCACCTGCACGACCTGCGGGTGGCCGCCAACACGGTCGATCTCCTCGGCAGCGGCGCGGGGATCCTGGGCCGCCACGACGATGGAGCCGAGGAAGCGAGGCGTGTGCGACAGCCAGTGCTCGACGAGCCAGTCGTTGTATGCACGGGCGATCGCCACCGGGTAATCGATGTCGCCCCAGGTGCAGATGATCGGCATGTCGTGGTGGTTCAGCACGGCGTGCGCAATGCTGTGCCGGTCCAGCCAGTCATTCACCACGGTCGCGGGATCGCTGCCGGGCACGCCACCCGCCGCAGAGGTAGCGGCCTCCTTGTGCGTGCCGCGGTGAGGCGAGTAGAAGTTGGGATGGATGTACACACCCCTGCCCACGTGGCCGCTGCCCTGCAGGAGCCGGTTGTGCCACACCTTTGGCAGGTACGGCAGCAGCTCTTCTAGCTTGGCCCACGTGACGTGTACGTCGCAGTCGATCACCGGCTGCGGCGGCGCGCTGACGCCCTCCCCCGGCCGGGCAGCGGCCGTAGTCGCCGTCATCGGCTGCTCTCCGGCCCCTGCCTCGCGCCTTCGATCTGGCCCAGCTTGGCGGCGAACAGCTCCCGAGCGTTCTCGCGCAGGATGCGCCGGCGCATGTCTGCCGGCATCCGCACCGGCAAGGCCCGGAACGCGTCGTCGGCGTCCCAATGGGGATAGTCGCTGGAGAAGAGCAGGGTGCGCTCGCCGTTCACTAGCGCCCACGTCTCCAACAGCAGGTCCGGGTTGGACGGCTCCTCGATGGGTTGGGTGCCGAAACGCATCTGCCGCTTGACGTACGCGCTCGGTAGCTCGGTCAGCTGCGGCATCTCGGACCGCAGCAGCTTCCATCCTTGGTCCAGGCGCCACAGCAGCGGCGGTACCCAGGAGACGCCTCCCTCCATCAGAATGAAGCGCAGCCCTGGGTGCGCTGCAAGGGCGCCCTCGCACACCAGGCTGGCGAGCTGCGCCATGCAGTTGAGGCCCAGGTTGGTGTGGTATTCCAGGTAGCGCGAGGGATACCCGGCACTGGTGGGGCTGCCGGTGATCCCGCGCCCCTCGGTGGTGGTGTGTGTCGCGACCGGCAGCGCCATACGCTCGCAGGCGGCGTAGATGGGCCAGTAGCGCTTCTTGCCGTACGGCTGCGAGCTGGCGGCGGACATGATGACCTCCACCATGCGCGGGTGGTGACCCACACGCTCAATCTCCGCCACCGCCAGCTCCGGATCTTCGGGTGCGATCGCGATGGTGCCCAGGAAGCGCTGGTCCTGCGGCAGCCAGCGTTCGGTCTGCCAATCGTTGTAGGCGCTGCACAGCGCCGCGGCGTATTCCACATCCGGCAGCGTGCCCACCGGGTACATGCCGCCGGTGCAGACGATGTACTCGACGTCGTACGGGTCGAGCAGTTGCTTGGCGATGAAGCGCGCGCTGGTGGCCGGCGGATCGCCGTCCGGGGAAACGGCGTCGCGCCGGTTGCCGCCGCCGCGCTGGTCGAACGCAAGGCCGCCGTGTTGGGTACCGACCTCGCGGTAGCGCTGGCGATAGCGCTCCGGCAGATACTCGATCAGCTCCTTTGCCGACCGGTAGCTGTTGTGGATCTCCATGTCGAAGATCTGGTAGCCGAGGCGCGGTACCTTGCCTGCGGTCGACGGTGCTGATCTGGTTGCCGGCGGGACCTTGACGCTCGCCGGTGCTGAGGTCGCGGTGGTCAAGGCGGTCACGGCCGTTTCGGCGGTAGTCATGCACGCCTCCTTTGCTTCTGGGGCTGAACGGAGTCCTTCTGGTCTGCCGCTAGGTGCTGTACTAGCTCCGCACAGGCTCGCTCGTTGTGGCGCCGCACCAGCCGCTCCGCGGCGTCGCCGTCATGCACCGCCAGCGCGGCGAGGATCGCCCGATGCTCGGCAGCCACCTGGTGCAGACGGTCCACCGACTGCGGGTACAGCCGGCGCAGCCGATAGGTGTAGTTCCGCAGCTGACGGACGAAGGCGGCCGACCACGCGTTCGGATACGTCTCCTGGAGGCGGCCGTGGAACGTCTGGTTGAGCGCGCGCAGCCCATCGCGGTCATCCCGCGCCACGAGTACCGCCTCACTATCCAGCACCGTGCCCAGCGCCTTCAGCTCACCCGCTTGCAGGTGCTCCGCGGCGTAGCGGGTGGCGAGGCCCTCAAGGACCCCCAGCACCGAATAGGCGCTGACCACGTCCTCCGCCGAGAGCGACCGCACCACAACTCCGCGACGCGGTATCCGGGTCGCCAGCCCCTCCACAACCAGCAGGTGCAGCGCCTCACGCACAGGCATGTGGCTGACGCTCAGCTCCGACGCCAGTTCGTCGATCTTCAACCGAGTGCCCGGAGGCAGGCGCCCCTCCAACACGTCGCTCCGCAGCCGCTGCAGCACCCGCTCCGACGCGGTGAGCGAAGCCTCACCGCTCCCTACGGCGTCGAGCATCCCATCCTGATCTGCGGCAGCAGTACCCAGGCTCATCACGTCGTCATTGATGGTAGCAGAATATTTGATCAAAACTGGCATAGCGAGAGTCGCCGGCTGGCTGATGGTCGGTTCAGCCGCTTAGGATTGATCAAGTAGCGGACAGTCGGTTCACACGTTGTTGCGCTCGTGGAGGATCAGAGTGATGCTCCGTTGCGCGTGCGTGTTGGTCCTCAGCCAGACCCGCAGCCGCGTGATCTGCTCCGGATCTAGGCCACCTGCCACCGTCCGACGCTGGCGAACTGCGGGACGTAGACGCCAGCGTTGACGCCTCAGTGGGCGAAGGTCACCGCCGCCATGGACAGCACACCGGACCGTCGCCGCCGGGCTGTCGGCCGCGGCACCGTTCGTGCGTCGGGCGGCATGGTGACCGACTGTCCGCGACCGCACAATGTGGCTGCGGGCCATGGTGGCGGGGCTGAGCGTGGGCGTGACCGCGAGGAGTTGGCGAACGCCCTGACTCACGGCGCCGGCGTGCTCCTGAGCCTGGTCGGGGCGGTGGTGCTTGCCTACCGCGCGGCGTGGCACGGCAGTGCCGCCCACTCCGCCGCCGTCGGTGTCTATGGCGCATCGCTGGTGGGCGCCTTCGCCGCCTCCACGCTCTACCACGCGGCCAGCGCGACCGGCGCGACCAGGACGCCGCGCCTGAAGAACGCCCTGCTGTGGCTCGATCACTCCTGTATCTACGCGCTGATCGCCGGTACCTACACGCCCTTTCTGGTGAGCGTGCTCAAAGGAGCGGCCGGGACGGCGCTGCTGTGGGGCGTCTGGGGCCTCGCGGCGGCCGGGGTGGTCGCCGGAGCGCTGCCGGGCTTCCGGTCCGGCCTGGTCTCGGTTGCCCTGTGCCTGCTGATGGGCTGGATGGTCGTGGTGGTGCTCCAACCGCTCGCGGCCGAGCTGGGGCCGGGCGGGACGGCGCTGCTGGTGGCGGGCGGCCTGAGCTACTCGCTTGGGGTCGCCTTCTACCTGGTCGGGCGGGCCTACTTCCACGCCGTCTGGCACGGCTTCGTCCTGGCGGGCGGCGCCCTGCACTACGCCTGCGTCCTGCTCTACGCCGTCCCTCGCTAGTGCCCTAGCTCCTACTGGGAAAGGCCCGAACCATGTCGCTGCTGCCGCTGCCGCACGTCCCCATAGTGCTGCCGACGGCGGGGCAGGACGCCGGGCGGGTGGCCGAGGCAGGTTGGTGATGTCGAAGAAGGTAACTGCGACAGCGGTCAGGGTGCGGTCGGGGAGGTAGCTGCATAACGGGCCGTGGGACAACAAAACGACGCGCGACCCGCGCCGCTCGCCGTCCCAGTCGTTAGAGTGGCAGCCGCACGGGGCGCCCACCTTCAGCCGCCGAGCGGTCTGCAGCGAGACAGACCTCGTGCGTCTTTGCTGCGTCTTCCAGGTTGCAGTGTGATTCGGCGCCGCTCAGGATGCACTCAACAAAGTGATCCACCAGCTCGCCAAACGGGAAGAAGGAGACGTCCGCGCTGCCCAGCCCCAGCGTGGGAACGGTCATCCAATCGCTCTGGCCGGGGAGCTTCTCCTTGCTGTACAGCCGCCCGTCTCGGAACGCCCCTTTCGTGCCGTGTAGCTGCACCGGAAGGGTATAGGGCATCGGCACCTCAAAGCTCGACGCGAGCACCGCGACGCCGCCGCTCGTCAGGCGCATCGTCGCCGCGATGGTCGGCGCGAACTCCCACGCCCGCTCATGCCCCCTTGTCTCGAAGGCGCTCACCTCCGCCACGTCGCCGGCGAACCAGCGCAGCGCGTCCACCGCGTGGCAGCCGGCGAAGAGCAAGGTGCTGCCGCCCTGCGCCCGCGTGCGTGCCCACTCGAACCCCGTGTACCAGGGACCAATCTGCGAGTAGTACCCGGTCTCTGCTAGGAAGATCTCCCCCAGGGCGCCATCCCGGATCAGCGCCTTGATTGTCCGGAAGAACGGGTGCCAGCGCAAGACGAACCCCACCACCGTCCTCACGCCGGCCCGGCGCACCGTCTCGCGCATGCGCCGCAGACTCTCCACATCCATCGCCACCGGCTTTTCGATCACGATGTGCTTGCCCGCCTGTGCGGCGGCGATCGTTTCCGCCGCATGCCGGTCGCTGGGCGTGCAGATCGCCACCACGTCCACGTCCGCCCGGCGCAGCACGCGCTCGTAGTCGGTCTCCACGTCCGCCTGCACACCCGTCTCGGCCAGCCGTGCTCGCGCGCTCTCCTCCCGGCGGCTACTCACCACTCGCACCCGTACGTGTGGGTTGCGCGAGAACGCTTTGAGGTACTCGGCCGCAACCCACCCCGCGCCGTGGATCGCCACACCCAGCGGCTCAGCCCCGGCGGCCGCCATCACAGCGGCTCCTTGTGGTCCGAAGCCGCCGTGTCTGAGTTCATGGCGCCATGCACACTGTGCGCCGCACGGGAGGCGAGCGCCTCGTCCAGCGCCACATCGCGCAGCAGCCCTCGCAAGTACTCGATGTCCTCGCGTGTGGGTACGCTGGGATCGCCGCTGCCTGACCACTCCAGCCCATAGGGTCCCTCGAACCCGGACCGCACCAGCGCACAGACGATCGCGTAGTAGTCCAATTCCCCTTCCTTGAGGGTGAAGTCGTAGTCCACGCCCACGTCCAGGTAGCTCACGCGCCGCGCGTTCTTGAAGTGCACGAACGCGATCCGGTTACCCAGGATCGGCACCGCGTCCACCGGGTGCTCGCTCGTCCGCACGCCCCACATGTTGCCCGGGTCCAGGTTGGCGCGCACCGCGGGGGAGCCGATCGCGTCCAGCAGCCGCACCGCGCTGGCGGCTGTGTCGTGGATGGTGTTCATGTGTACCTCGAGCGTGATGGTGACGCCCGCCCGCTCCGCCGCCGGTCCCAGCACCCGGTATGCCTCAACCGCCCGCTCGTAATGCTCCTTGCCGGCGGCCGCCGAGCCGTTGTTTGCCCAGTTGCTCCGGTCCACGATCAGCGACCCGGCGTAGCCGTTGATCAGCTCCACACCGTAGTCTGCGCAGCGCTCGATCACCTCCGCCAGCCGGTGCACCCGCGCCTGGCGCTCGTGCGGGTCGTCCCCAATGACGTTCCCGCTCAGGTTCAGCACCGGCGCGCCAATGCCGATCTCCCTACCCAGGCGCTGCGCTTCCCGGAGTGCCTCCTCTACGGTGTCCAGCGTGAAGTGGCCGGACCAGATCTCCACACCATCGTACCCGTACTCGCGCGCCCGCCGCATCGCCCGCTCCAGCGAATACTTCCGGTAGTTGAAGCTGTTGAGGTAGATCTTCGGCATGGTTAGTCCTCAATCGTGACCGGTTGTCCGGTGGCCGCCGAGCGGTACGCCGCCTCCGCCACCTGGATGGCGGCGCGTCCCTCCGCCGCCGTGAGCAGCGGCGCCGCGCCCGCCGTGCCGTCCAGCACCCACTCGGTGAAGCTGCGCAGCTCACGCAGGTAGCCATTCTCGCCATCGTTGCGCGTCACCGTCTCGGTTACGGGTTGCTCCCCGTCACCCGCGCGCTGGTAGGTGATCTCCCCTGCAGCGTGGTTGTAGCGCAGCGCCCCGTGCTCCCCCACGATGGTGCCGAACGACGCGCTCATCGGGGATGCCAGGCTGGCAAAGAGATGGCCGCTCGCCCCGCTGCGGAAGCGCAGCAGCAGTTGCGCGTCATCCTCGTAGTCCACGTGCTTCTGGACGTGGTTGTCCAGCAACGCATAGACACTCTGCGTCGCGCCGCACAGCCGGTGCAACAGGTCGATCTCGTGGACCGTGATGTCGTACAGCAGCCCGCCGGTGAGCTCCTTGCGCAGCCGGTAGCGCGCCGTCGGATCGCCCAGCCACCCGATCCGCGTGATCTGCGCCGCCACCGGTTTGCCAACGACCCCGCTGTCGAAGACGTCGATCACCCGCTGAAAGAGCGGCAGCAGGCGCAGCACGTGCCCCACCATCAGGCGCACGCCGGCCGTTTCGGCCGCGGCGATCATCCGGTCGCACTCGGCCACGGTGAAAGCGAACGGCTTCTCGCAGAAGACATGCTTCCCTGCCGCCGCTGCGTCCAACACGATCTCGGTGTGCAGCCCGTTGGGCGTCACCACCATCACTGCGCCCACGTCCTCGCGCGCCAGCACCTCACGGTAGTTTGTGTGCGCCGGCACTCCCATCTCGGCGCCGAACTCCCGCGCCGCCATCTCGCTCACGTCACAGACCGCCACCAGGCGAGCGCGGGGAATCTCCTTGATGACACGCGCCTCGCTGCGCCCCATCCCACCACACCCAATCAGCGCAAGCCCCAGCTCAGCCATGCAGCTCCTCCAGCAGCGCCACCGCTGTCTCCACCACGCGCTCGCCCTCTCCTGGCTGGAGCGCGCTGGCCTCGGGCTCATACGCGCCCTCCTCGAACGCGCGCCGCGTGGGGATGTAGCCGATGCCATCGTTGGCCAGCTCGATCACCATCGTCTGGCCGAACGGCGAGCGGCGCTTGATCTCCAACCCCAGCTCCACGAACAGCTCGCCCGGTGCGCTCACCAGCGCCAGGTCGCCAATGCGCAGCGCTTGCACCCAGGTCGAGATGGCACCCGACTCCTCATTGCGCCGCAGCACACGCCGCGCAAACGACCGGTCGCCCATCAACACCGACTCCCCTGCGGCCACGCGTGCGTCGATCTCGCGGGCGCGGGCTACGTCCTCCTGCGTGGGCGGCGGCCGGCGCCGCAGTGTCACCTCCCGCATCGCGGCACCCACCGGCGCCTCACCACTGAACGTCGCACCGTGCCACGCCCACAGCGCCTGCGCCGCGATCAGCGCGGCCACGCGCTCGGTGTGCTGGTAGCGATCGTTCTTCGGGCGCGCGCCGCCCAGCACGTCGATGTTGTTGATGTCGCCGGAAGCGCCATTGGAGAGCGCCGCGACGAACTCCTCGCCGCGCATCCGCTGCAGCAGCGTGGCGAAGCAGCCGAAGTAGTCTGCCGAAATTGCATGCTGCGCGTCCGGCGTGCCGACGTAGTGCAGCGCATGGTTCGCTAGGACGCCGATGGCGTGGCCGTCCGAGGCACGCAGGCAGAGCAGACCCACCTCTGGATCGATGGGACCGACGGGCTCCACGACGTCCGGGTTGGCTAGGCCAGGATTGGTGCGCACGCTGCCGTCCTTCATACGGTAGCGCCGGTTGAACGCCACCCGGTGCTCTTCCCCCGCGCCCCATCCTGCTTCCGCCGGCTCCCGGCGCTCCCACGCCAGCCGCACCGCGTCCGCGATCCGCTGCGACAGCCACGCGGTGTATGTGTCGTCGCCCGTCTCGGGGCCCGTGTGGGTGTGGGTGCAGGCGATCAGCACGCGGTCGGGCGAGAGCGGCGTGCTCTCTGCGATGAGCGCCTTCGCCCGGTCCAGGTAGGTGCGGGCGCAGCTCACCAGGTCGCACACGGCGACCGCGATGCCTGCTCCCCCGTGTTCGACGGCAAAGGCTCGCACGTGTAGCGGGTCGTGTACGGCGGTAGCACGGCGCTCGGTGAAGAATCCCCGCAGCGGCGTCCCCAGCGGCGGCGTGATGTCCAGCCTGGCCGCGCCCGCGGTCAGCATCCGGTCTCTTCCCCAGGCTCCATCAGTTGCATGGGCCCCATTATCCCATCGGGACAGAGCACCTCCCGCGAAATCGCGGCCTCCGCTTCATCAGCCGACGGGACCGCCGCACCTCAGCGCAGGCGATGCTATGCTGCGCACATCAATCCCACGGAGTGAACGTATGTACCCAATTCAGGCGCTGTCACGCCGCGCGCTTCTCGGAGCCGCCGGTTCGGGTGCAATCCTGACTGCCTGCGGTACCGCAGCCCAGGAAGCGGCGCCGCAAGGTCCAGTGGACCGCAATCAGAAGGACGAGCTGACATGGTTGGTGTGGAGTTCCGATACGGGTACCCGCAAGCAGGCATATGATGCGATGGTCTCGCGCTTCGGCGAGCAGTTCCCGAATGTGACGGTGCAGCGTATTGCCGGTGGCAACGAGAACCTCGAAAAGCTGATCACCATGTTGGCCAGCGATACGCGAGTGGACGTGATCGGCACGCGGCCAGACTACATGGCCAGCTACGTCGCCGGTCCCAACCCTTTCCGCAACCTGCGCGAGCTCATGCGCCGCGATACCGGCACCGTGAAGGAAGCCGATCACGCAAATGGAGTCCTGGACGGGCTCTCCTTTAAGGGCACGCTCTACGCGCTGCCCGTGGGTGTCTACACCAACAACCTGTGCCTCAACCTGGACATCCTCGAACAGCAGGGCGTGCCGGCGCCGAAACCCAGTTGGACCGTCGACGAAGCGGTGGCTGTCGCCGAGCGGGTGGGCTACCCGGTGGTGGTGAAGGCCCAGGTGCAGGTGGGCGGCCGTGGCAAGGCGGGCGGCATCAAGCTGGCCAACGACGCCGACGAGGTGCGGACCCACGCCGGCAACATCCTCGGCATGGACATCAAGGGCCACACCGTCGAGATCGTCTGGATCGAGGTGGCCTCCGACATCGCCGAGGAGTACTACGCCAGCTTCACCCTCGACCGTGGCGCCAAGAAGCACCTCGGCATGCTCTCGGCGTCGGGCGGGGTGGAGATCGAGACCGTGGCCGAGGAGGACCCCCCCA
>CADCTC010000135.1:7858-10976 GCA_902805635.1 uncultured Chloroflexota bacterium | reverse complement strand
GCGTCAATCGACAACGCCGTTCAGGGGTTGGTGCATTCCGGACGACCGGCTGTGGCCTGACCGCTAGTGCCAAGGGTGCGGACATGACGGGTACGCCGCCCCTTCGTAACGGGCGGCGTCAGAGCTCGTCGGGGAAGCGCACGCGGGGCACGGGCTGGCCCCGGCGCGCCGCCTCAGCCCTGAGCCGCGGCGTCATCTGGCGCTGTTTGGCGATGAAGTCGAGCAGGAACTTCAGCCGGTTGCCGCTGAGGCTCCAGTCCCCCAGCAGCCGCTCCACGCGGAATATCGCAGCCGGTCCGCTCTGCTGGTCGGGCATGAGCCGCCCCACGAACGTGCGGTTCTCCTGCCGCGTGTTCGTCTCGGGCCATCCCGGTGGATGGGTGTGAAAGGTGAGGCAGGCCGGCCCCTCGGCGGCGGGGAGCACGCTGCGCGGCAGCGCCAAGAGGAACCCTTCCCGGTGCTCCGCCACGCCGTCCACCGGGATGCACAGCGGGGTGCCGTCCCGATCGACCACCGTGAGGTCACGCAGGTCGAGACGTTGCACGGCCATCCG
Organism: uncultured Chloroflexota bacterium; assembly: GCA_902805635.1. Classification (GTDB taxonomy): domain Bacteria; phylum Chloroflexota; class UBA11872; order UBA12225; family UBA12225; genus CADCTC01. The sequence goes on along the minus strand of CADCTC010000135.1, from coordinate 10,423 downwards.
GCCAGCGGAGCGCCAGTCGCCCGCATCCTGCGTCCAGGAGGTTGGTTGCCTGCCGGGCGGCGCCGGGTCCGATGCCGGTGCGACGGTGGACGGCGGCGCCACCCACTCCCGCGGCTGCTCGTCCAACCGTCCGTTGGGCCACCAGCGGATGCGCATCGGCGTCACGTGGATCCACATGCGGGCCAGATACCAGGCCGCGCCGCGGAGCAGGAAGCGGGGGCCCTGCATCGCCCTCGGAAAGCGGGTGACCTGCAGCCGCAGGTAGCGGTCGGTGCTGGCCTGCAGGTCGTGGTCCCGGACGGTCGCTACGCCCTGCACCACGGCCACTGGCCCGCCTGGCAGCCCGGCACCGGCCGGGTCGCCGTACAGCAAACACACCCGCGGGTTGCGCCGCGCGCGTTCGGCTTTGGCCGGATACGTCACGCCGGTCGACACATCGAGCGTGCGGCCGTCGTCACCCACATACGGGGTGAGGGGAGAGGTGATCAGCTGCCCCCGACGGCTGAGGGTGGCGAACTCGACGGTGACCGAGCGCTCAAAAAGCGGCAAGAGCTCCCGCGGCCAGGCAGCCGGATTGTCCCGCAACGGCGTGGCGAGCGGCGGTTCGGCCATCTCTGTCCACCGCATTATCTCAGGCCCACCGCGATGTCGCGTACTCTGCGTCACCGAGGCGCAGATGGCGGCACCGCTGACACAGGCGGGGCCATCAGCAAATCGGCGCGCTGCGCGACAACACGCGCTCGGCGCCGGCAGTGGCGCGCAGCCTGGCCTCGCGGCTGGACGCGCTGCTCGCCTCGCCGTGACCGGCGGGCGCTACGGTGCGGCGCTACGGTGCGGTGTGCTCAGTGTGGATCGTGCCCCTCGATGTGTTTCCAGGCGGGCTGCGTGGTGACGACGATGCCGAGGAAGACCAGGATGACGCAGGCGTTTGCGCCGATCGTGGCCGGCGCCGGGACGAGGCTGGCCGGCGCGCCGCTGAGCAGCGCGCGCAGTGGACTCATGCCGATGATGGCCAGTGTCTGCAGGCTCATCTGCCCGCGGGCTGGCGCACCCGGCCGGGCGACTTCACCTGCAGGAGTTCGCGACATTAGCTGGTGCTCACACGCTGCCGTGAGCCATTTAGGGCTCAGGAGAGGCCCGTCAGTCGGCCACGTACTCTGGACGGTGCCGTGCAGTCCCTCGTCCAAGCGGGCCGAAATGGCCCCAGCACTAGACGATGTCGCGAACTCCGAAGGCGGAGGCGGAGCGCTCGGTGAAGTCGCGCCCGCAGGGGCGGCAGGCGTACGGCTGGCGGCCGGTGGCATCAAAGCCATCGCGCTTGGAGGCGGGTTGCTGGCAGATGGGGCAGGGCGGCATCAGGCACCAACCCTACCAACACCAGACGACGTCTCGAACTCCCCCTACCGGCGGGGCACCGCCCCCTGGAGCGCGCTACGCGACCAGGGCTATCAGATCGTGCACCGGTCCATTCTCCCAGCACGTCGGGAGACACCTCAAGTAAACATCTACAGAGAAGCACCACAGGCTCCGTCCGAATGCCATTCGATTGCGCCGGCCATCGCTCCGCAGCCAGCCTGTGCTAGGCGCTCGCCGGCCCAGCGGCGCCGACCACCTGGAGGATGTGCTCGGTGGTGGCGTCGACATCGATGGCAACGCTCGCGTCGATCATCGGCGGCTTGCCCTCATCGATGCCCATCACCAGCTTTTCTCCCACCGAGGTGGTGGTCAGCGCCACCGGCTGCGTCTTGACGTACTGATCGGTGTACGCCAGCGTCAGCGCGACTGGGTCGTACATCGGCGTTCTCTCGCGCTGGCGCAAACGGAGGTGCTTGGCCAGCTGCTCGCCCGCGGCGCGCGCTGCCGGAGTGCCGGCGAGCAGACGTGGCACGTGCTCGGTGCGGAACGTCACCTGCTCGGTGATGTCGTTGGTGCCAATCTTCATCGGGCCGCCGCAGAACAGCACGGTGCGGACCCCCTCGTGGTCCCAGCCGAAGTTGTAGTTGCCCCTGTCGGCGTCCGGCCCAAGGCGCCCACCGGCGAAGACGAAGCCGCGCACCTTGGAGACGATGTCTGGCGCGCGCTGGATAGCGATAGCCAGGTTGGTCACCGGCCCAATCGTGCACATGATTGGCGGCTCCGGCGCGGTGCGGATCGACTCGATGAGGAAGTCGGGGGCGTCCTCTTTCTCCAGTCGAGCGCCGAGCGCGTTCCACTCGTCCGAGCCTTCCGGCCCGACGAAGCCGGTGGCGGAGTGCTCGAAGGGTGGACGGGTGCGATCGCTGAGCGTGTGGCTGCGCCCGATGGCCACGGGGACGTCCGGCCTGCCGGCGAGCTCCAGCATCTTCTTGCAGATGCGGGCGCGATGCGCCGTCTCCCCCAAGACGGTGGTGACGCCGCGCAGGGACAGGTCCGGGTGCAGCGCCGCCTGGAGCAAGGCGAAGACATCGTCAACGTCATCGCCAATATCTGTATCGAGTAGGAGAGGAATGGGCATTACTTGCTCCTAAATCCGTTCTGGATGGGCTCGGCCCTACGCGCGCAGCAACTCGTTGATTTGGGGTTTGA
>CADCTC010000135.1:0-7848 GCA_902805635.1 uncultured Chloroflexota bacterium | reverse complement strand
AACATGATCCGCACGTCGGCCCCCGGCAGGGCCGTCACGCGCATGATCGCGCGCAACTGCCGCTTGAACATGGGGATGTCGTGCAGGCACATCCGGATGCTGCGGTCGCCCAGGAACGGGTTGCGCTCCGGGTTGGCGGCCTTGGCCTGGGTGTACTTGTCGGCCCCGAGGTCGAGCGTGCGGATCGTCAGCGGCCGGCCGTCGAGGCGGCGGATGGCCTCGGCGTAGAACGTGGCGTTCTGCCACGGCTCGAGGGGCATCGACTGAGCGAGCGAGTCAATGGACGGCTTGCGCCAGGGCAGTGTGACCTTCAGCCCCAGCATAATCTTCTCGCTTTCCTTGCCGGCCTGGAAGGCGGCGAATTCCCAAGCCGCATCCTTGGCCTTGGAGCCGCTGAGCATGTTCACGCCAACGGCGACACCCCGGTTGATCCGGCCCGCCTTCCCCTTCGGCACGGGCGCCATGCCCTTCGAGAACGGCGCAGGGATGATGTGTGGGGCGAGCGAGTCGTTGTTGTGGATCTCTATACCGGAGCGGCCCTGGCCGAAGGCGCCGCCCCAGCCGGCGGATGGCAGAGACGCGAACTCCTTCCACTCCTCGCTGTTGGGCGAAACGCCATAGCGGTGCGTCAGGTCGGCCATGAACTGGATGGCATCAATCGCATCCCTGCTGTCCAGGACGGTCTGCTTGCCTTCCTTATCCCACAGGTCGCCGCCCATGGGCCAGATGAAGGCGAGCTGGATGTCGAGTAGGCCGGTGTCCCAGACGGCGCCGTATACCTTCGACTCGGTTTGGCCCGTCGTCAGCCGTCTAGCCAGGTCCAGGTAGGCGTCGAAGGTCCAGGTGCCCTCTTTCTCATACTGGTCCGGTGTCTTGAGGCCGCGGCGCTCCATCATCTCCTTGTTGAAGTACAGGCTCTGCGCCGACAGGTTGTGCGGCATGCCAAAGTGCTCGCCGTTGCGCAGCCAGTAGTCGAGCGCCGCCGGCAGGATCTCCGGCACGACCTGCCGATCCTTCTTGAGGTAGCTCTCCAGACTGGCGAGTGTTCCCGAGTTCGCCCATGTGTGGTAGTCGCGCGGATGGGAGAAGGCCAAGTCTGGCGGGTCGCCCCCGGCGGCCTGGGTCTGGACCGACGTGGTGAGGTTGCCAGTGACCACCTCCGGCGCGACGGTAACGTTGGTGCCGCGCGCGTTGAATGCCTCGCTGACCAGCTTCATGCCGGAATTCATGCGCTCCTGAGTGATGGCAAGGCGCACGTTTGCTGGCTGGCCGGACGGTTTGGGCGGAGCGGTCTGCGGCGTGCCGCAGGCTGCAACTCCCAGTGCGGTGAGGACCACTGGCACCCTCCCCACGAGCGTGCGTTTGCTCATCCGCGACCTTTGATCCGCTGCCATTAGAGACCCTCCTTTTCTTCGGCTATTGCCCTACGGTGCTGAAGTAGTGCTCGAGAAACCGTGCCGATCGACAGCCACTGCAAATTCGTGCTTCGCCTCACCCGGGAGAGTGCTCTGGACGAGTCGCGTGCGGCCCAACTCGGCTTGGTCAAGCAGCTCCACGTCCACGGTACCCCGTTCGAAGCGCACAAAAGATTGATCAAAAAGGGTGGCGGCGGCGAGCGGATCGTGAAATGTGATCACTGAGCGCTCATTGAACCATACCTCGGCCATGTCCAGCACCAGCGACAGGCGCGGCGTCCGGAAGCGCTGGCGCACCTCCTCGGCGGAGTTCACGACATTGTCTTCGACCGCTTCCTGGGTCGCGGCGGCGCCCAGCGCCGCGCAGGCGGCATTGACAAGTTGAGCGGCAGCCGTTCCGTACGCTCTGGCGGTGTCTGCCTCGCCCGCCCGTGATCCGCTCTATCGAGGCTATCGGTTTCCTGCCGAGATCATCAGCCATGCCGTGTGGCTGTACTACCGGTTCCACCTGAGCCACCGGGACATCGAGGACCTGCTGGCGGAGCGTGGGGTGCAGGTCAGCTACGAGGCCGTCCGCCTGTGGTGCCGCACGTTTGGCTCCGCGTTCGCCGTGGGGCTGCGGCGCCACCGGCGCCGTGCGGGCGGCAAGTGGCATCTGGACGAGGTGCAGCTGAAGATCAAGGGGAAGAAGCACTGGCTGTGGCGGGCCGTTGACCAGGACGGACTGGTGCTCGACATCCTGGTGCAGGAGCGCCGAGACCAGGAAGCGGCCGAGCGCTTCCTGCGCCGGGTGCTCGACGGAGAGGAGTGGGCGCCGCGGGTGGTCATCACGGACAAGCTCGCGAGCTACCCGCCCGCGCTCAAGCGGGTGTTGCCCGCAGTCGAACACCGGCGGCACAAGGGGCTGAACAACCGGGCGGAGAACTCCCACCGCCCCGTCCGGAAACGAGAACGCGTGCTGCAGCGCTTCAAGTCGCCCGGGCACGCCCAGCGCTTCCTGGAACCCTTCAGCGCCGTGCACAACCACTTCCGCCCCCGCCGTCACCTCCTCGCCGCCGACCAGTACCGCCAGCTCCGCAGCGAGCGCTTCGAGCAGTGGCGAGAGGCGGCGCGGCTCCACTGTGCCGCCTGAACCCTGCGACCACGTGGCTACTGCACGCCCGCACGCCCTCACTCTCTCCTCAACTTGTCAATCCCCGAGTGCGCCGTCGAGCCGCACCGCGCGCACCGGCGGTACATGCTGGAGAAGCCCGGCCTGCCGCGCCACGGCACGTCCTCCGGCACCTCCGTCAGGATGCACGTCATCGCGCCGCACCCAGGGCACGGCATCGCCCCGTCCTCGATCCGGCTCCACTGCTCCTCGTTCCAGTCCCGCAGCTTCTCAAAGGCCGGCTTGAAGCTCCGCGCCCCCGTCACCCGCGCCCCCTGGGTCAGCAAGGGAGGCAGCGGGCAGTGTGTCGCGAACCGCGAGTCGTCGTGCGGGTCCGGGCTGCAGGCGGGGCAGCGCAGCGAGAGGTGCGTCTGCGCCTCCGTCCAGCGTCCCAGCACGCGCCGCGCCCCGCACCGGGCGCACCAGAGGCTGGTCTCCTTCCAGCCGTCGTCCCCCAGTAGGGCCAGCCCGTAGGCCGACGCCTCGGCGTGCAGCTCGCTGGAGAGCACCCGGCGCAGCGCCACCTTCCCCCGCTGGAGCTTCATCGCCACCGCCCCCTCGGACAGGCCCAGCCGCAGCGCGGTCTCGGCCTGTGGCAGCTCCGCCACGTAGCGCTCGTACAGCACCCGGCGCGCGTCCGGCGTCAGCAGGCCCAGCGCCCGGTCCAGCAGCCGCACCAGCTCTGCACGCTCCAGCTCCACCTCTACGTCGAACTCATCCGCCAGCGCCTCTTCCGCCCGCGCCGCCTCGCCGGACACCAGCACGCGACCCACGACCTCCCGGTGCCGTTGCTTGTGCCACTGGCGACACACGTTGCGCGCGATCCCAGACAGCCACTGCCCGCGCCGCGCCGGGTCTCGTAGCGTGCCGGCGTTCCGACACGCCTCGTACAGCGCCTCCTGCGCCAGGTCCTCGGCCGCGTCGGCACTGCCCGTCAGATGCAGGCACAGCCGCACCAGCCGCGCCCGCTCCGCTGGCAGCACCCGCTCCCATTCCTCCGTCTCCCCCCGCTCTATGAGATCAGCGGCCGCTCTTTCCAGCATGGTCATCTACGCTCCGTCGCCGGCCAGACGGGTGCGTCTCCAGTAAGGACCGCCAGGCGTGCACCGCGTCTGAGTTTCCGCTCGCGCCGACCGGCTACGTACATGTGGCGCTGCGCCTGCGAAACCTCACGGCAAATTGTGCACGCCTGGTGGAATCAGCGCACTTCGCTCTGGGCACGTGGCGGGGCCATCACGCGAGTGGAGCATGGCGACTGTTCGGCGCGCTACTGGTCGGCCCGCGTGTCGCCCGCCTGCGTCTGCGCGAAGGACCTGACTCCTGGTGCCTCCGCCGTCGGCCTGCCGGCCTCACCCCCGCCCGCCGGCGATCACCTGCGCTCCCGCTACGCCATCAGCAACGGCAGCCCCATCTGAAACGCCGCCCCCGCACTCACCCGGCTCTCGCCGCTGCGCACCACCTCTTCCCACCCTGCCCCACCCACCGCCCGCCGCGCCGCCGCCAAGGCCCGCTCCCGCACCACCGCCACATCGCCAACGCGCAACCCGGCAGCCCTCGCCACCACTTCATCCGGCACCCCGGCCGCCCACTGCATCATCACATACGTCGCGACCGGCCCAAGCGGCGTGAGCGCCTCACGCGCCGCCGCCAATAGTGCCCGCTGCTCAGCCAGGCCGCCAACCTCCAAGGCACTCGTGTCGGCCACGGCGTCCACATCCAGCGCTCCCGCAGCGGATGGGGAGCGGGCGACGCGGCCGCGTCGCCCGGCAACCCGCTCTCGCAGCGCGCAACGACTTCGCGTTCGCGGAAGACCTACCATGCGCGGCACGCCCGTGCCCATGGCCAGGCGCCGCGCTACTGCAAGCGTCGCCAATCGTAGTGCGGCGGTACGAGAGAGGTGACCGGGCGCCCGCAGGCTTCTATCCTGCCCGCGCAGTACCGGCCGCCGCGTCACCGCGCCGGTCGGTCGTGCCTGGCCGGTGCGGTTCCCCTAGTTGCTACTCCGTTCATGGTGTCCCTCCTCACCCTCCACCGCCTGCGGGCGGGTAGACCTGCCCATAATACGACCGGGTGCGCTCGGTGTGCGCGCCCCACGCCTCGTTGAAGCGCCGGATCAGGTCCTGGAAGTCGGGGCTCTCGACCGCCGCGCGCAGCGCTGCTTCGGACTCGAACTCGTACAGCGCGAGGTAGCGGTAGCTGGTGTCGCCGGGCAGGTCTTCGAGCACGCGGTAGCGCGCGGCGCGCAGGCAGCCGGGCAGGCGCGCCACGTCGTGCACGTGCTCGTCGTCATACCAGCGGTTGAAGGCCGCCTCGTGCTCCGGGGCGACGTTGGCCCGCACCATGAAGAGGTGGGACGCCGGCGATTCCATGCCCAGTACCTCCTGGCTACTTGCCGGCGCGGGCCCAGTAGGTGTCCACGATGGCCTGGATGCGGCCGGCGGCGGACTTGAGGCCGGCTGCGGGTGCGACCCTCTCCTGGTCGATCGCCGCCAGTTCTTCGCCGAGCGTGCGCTCGATCTCGGCGTCCACGGGCAGGGCCATCTCGGTCTTGCCGCTGGAGAGGTAGCGCTTGACCACCTCCCACTGCGGGTTGCCCTTGAGCAGGTCCGGGTGGTCGTTGATGCGCTTCACGGGCGAGGGGTGCTGCTGCTGGATGAAGAGGTAGCCGGCGGCTGCGTCGTCGGCGGCGAAGAACTTCTGGAACAGCCAGGTTGCGTCGGGCTGCTTGGCTGCCGTGCTCATGGTGTAGTCCCAGGAGCGGTACATCGCCGGCAGCGTGAGCTTTGCGCCGCGCCTGGTGGGGATGAGGAACATGCCCATGTCGAACTCGGGCGAGGCCGAGCGGATGACGAACCACTGGCCGCCATTGGCCAGCATCATTGCCTGGCGGCCGGTGGTCATGCCGAAGTTGCCCGGGCCGGTGCCGATGCGCCGCAGGGCCTCGGCCTGGGCTTCGCGGCCGCCGTTGGCGTTGCGGCGGAAGTCCACCATCCACTGCACCGTCTCGATGGTGCGCGGATCCTCGAGGGTGGTCTTCTTGCCGTCTGGGGTGAGCACCGACGCCTGCTCGTTGGTGGCCATCCAGGCGCGCAGGGCGGGGTAGTTGACCGTCACCGGCAGCCCAATGTGGCTGGCCCCGTCGCCGTCGCGCTTGACCAGGCGCCGCGCGGCGGCCTCCAGCTCGTCCAGCGTCTTGGGCGGGTTGCGGTCGAAGTCCAGGCTCTCCGCCTGCACCTGCTGGCGGCCGAAGTTCACCAGGCCGGTGGCGTTGTGGGGGATGGCCGGCAGGCCCAGGAGCTTGCCCTTGATGCGGCTCGACTCGACCTCGGACTCGTAGAACTGGCCGAGGTCGAACTTGTCGCGCCGCGCGTGGTCGTCCACGGCGCGCGGGACGCCCATCTCGGCCAGTAGTGGGAGGTCGGACCGCCAGTGCTGAAACAGGTCCGGCGGCGCGCCGCCGGCGGCGGCGGTCTGCACTTTCTGCAGCACCTCCACACCCGGCGTGAGCACGGTCGGCTCGATGCGGATGGTGGGCGTGCGCTGGTGGAAGTCGGCCAGGATCTTGTCCACCAGGGGCACCCGCGCGGCGTGCCACGCGTGCCAGAAGGTGACAGTCACCGGCTGGGCCGGCGCCTTAACGGGCCCGCCTTCACCGGTGGTGCTCCCGCCGGTCCCTCCCGGAAGGCAGGCTGCGCCTGCGGCCCCCCAGGAGAGCGCACCGATCCCGGCGGCCGCGGTGAACATTGTCCTGCGCGTGTGGTGAGTTTTCACTTCGTTGTCTCCCTCCGCTCCCGGCGGACCGCCACCGGGAGCAGTGCTGCACTTATGACTGCACCGGCTCCAACCGGCCGGTCTGTATGGAACGGTACGCCGCTTCGACGACGGCCAGATCGCGCAGGCCCTCCTCGCCTGGCATCTGCGGTGTTGCGTCGCCGCGCGCGGCGCGCAGGAAGTCGGCAAGACAGGCCTCCAGCGCGTCATCGATGGGATGCGCCGGCAGCACTACTTCGGGGCCGGGGCGTGCAGCTGCCTGTTCTGCCGCCCCCGCGGGCGAGGCGCCCGCGCTCCCGGCGGAACTCTCGCCTCGTATCGCGCGACGGTGCCAGAGCAACCCGGCCTCGCGGGAGAAGACCTCCAGGCTGCCCTCAGCGCCGAAGGCGTAGGCCCAGGCACCGGTGTCGGGGGTGCGGGTGGCCCAGCAGAAGAGCGCCTCGCCGAGCAGGCCGGAGGCGTAGCGCACGATGACGACGGAGGTGTCCTCGGCGCCGGGCTGCCAGTCGTCGCGCATGGTGGCGCCGAGCGCGGCGACGTGGGTGATCTCGCCCGCGACGGCGCCGGCCAGCCGGCGCAGCAGGTGGAAGTAGTGGGGACCCTGGTCGAGCAGCATGCCGCCGCCCGCCAGCGAGGGGTCGCGCCGCCAGCCGCTGGCCATGTAGTCGCCGGACAGGTAGCCGACGCGGTGCGCCCGCACCACCGCCACCCGTCCCAGGTCGCCGGCCGCCAGCATGGCGCGCGCCCGTAGCACGGGCTCCATGAAGCGCACCTGTTCGTTCACGGCCAGCGTCACGCCGGCCTCGCGCGCGGCGGCGATCATGCGCCGGCCGTCTTCCAGGGTGGTGGCGATGGGTTTCTCGACCAGCACGTGCTTGCCGGCGGCGATGGCGCGCAGCGCCACCTCGGCGTGGCTGGGATGGGGCGTGCAGATGTCCACCGCCTGCACGCGCGGGTCGGTCAGGGTTTCGTCGAGACCGGCGTAGGCGGTAGGTGGCTCCCCGCCAGCTCCGCCCTCGCCTAGCAGCCCAGCCAGGGTGCGGGCGCGTTCGAGGTCGCGGTCGCAGGTGGCGACGACACGCCCCAGGCGAGCGACGCGCGGATAGATGCGCGCCCGCTGCAGGCGCGCCACGGCGCCGCACCCAACGAGCGCCACGCCCAGTGGCTGGCCTGGTGGGTCAGCGGTCATCGCGCACTCGCGCGGCGCGCGACGAGCAGATCTTCGCGCTGCGCGTGCTCCCAGACATTGTCCATGACTGAGGCGGGGGCGGAGGTGTTGCCGGAGCGGCAGTAGGTGGTGCGCAGCACGCCCGCGCGCTGGAGCAGGGCTTTGTGGACCCAGACCATGGTGCCGCCGCCGTCGCCCTGGCCGGGGCCGGCTACGGCTACCGCCCGCAGGTGCGGGGCGATCTGGCGCCGATACGCCTCCAGACCACCGACGGAGTCGCGGGCGGCGTAGCGGTCGCATACGGTGCGGAAGGCGTCGATGATGGCCGGATGGGGCATGGTGCC
>CADCTC010000134.1:10833-11114 GCA_902805635.1 uncultured Chloroflexota bacterium | reverse complement strand
ATTGCGAACCACCTCGCGCATCGCACGGGCGCGCCGGGCAGCGGGTGGCAGTGCGCTGCGGCGCGGTGCCTCTAGCCTTTAGTCCTGGTATCGACCATTTGTGTCCCGTGTCTACATACCATAGGCGTAGGACCATGGGCGCAGCGTCAGCGTAGGGAGACCCATCGGGAGCCGGCCTTTCCTGCGGCCAGGCAAGGAAACAAGATGGTGATCAGGGTTGCTGCGCGTCGTTCAGCCGGGGATACGTCCGCACACCTGCGGTTGAGTAGCGTCGTGGACAC
>CADCTC010000134.1:0-10816 GCA_902805635.1 uncultured Chloroflexota bacterium | reverse complement strand
AACGCACGCACCGCTTCATCCTGTACCTGACCAACGCGCATACGCTGCGCAGCCAGCGGTACGCGGAGCAGGCGCGGCAACTCGTCCAGCAACTGACGCAGGGCACCGGCACCCTCACCGTGGTGGACGTGGACGCGCATCCCGAACGCGCAGACAGCGCGGGGATCATCCTGACACCCACGCTGGTGCGCTACTGGCCGCTGCCGGTTGCGCGGCTGTACGGCCACCTTGATGACGAAAGCCAGGCACGGCGCGTGCTCGGCTCCACCTCTCCCTGCCAGCTATAAGCGCGGGAGCGCCCACTCGCCTCACGTTCCCAGAAGGCGCGTTATGGGTATCGGCGCCAGCGACCTAGCTTGAGTTCACGGGGTCGTTGCGTTCTCTCCTGTCAGGTCGTTGGACGCCTTCAGGCGGTACTCGTTCTTGGCGAAGGTCTCATAGTCTTCGCCCCGTTGCCAGCTCTGCCGGCGCTGGCGGAGGAGCTGCTCGCGCCGCTGGTGCTCGGCCTCGCCGCCAGCCGTGGTGACAAGCCCGGCGATGAACGCGCCCGTGTTCTCCAGATGGTGGCTGGAACCGGGAGCGGGTAAGACCGGACTCTTCGCCGCTCCTGCGCGAGAGTCAACGGGTTGCGCGCATGTCTGCCGCTCCTCACCAACGCTGCCACCAAGGTCCCGCCACTGCGGCACACGTGCTCACAGCTTCGCGAAGAAGAACGGCCTCCGCATGTGTGTGAGCGCGCGGAGGTAGTCCTCGGTCGCTAGGCAGCGCGAGACAGCCGGGCTCCTGCGCCGTTATTGTCGATGACCCCGGCCGCAGCCTCCCGCCCGTGGTCGCCAGGAAGGAACCCGAACAACATGCGGAGCAGCGACGACGCCTCGCCCCAGCCCGCGCGCCCGGCATGGGCACCACCGCCTACGGGGCTGTCCGACCACGCGGAACCAGTGGAGACTGACAGACCGGACGTGCGCGCCCGGCGCCCGCCGGAGCGCCGCCGCACTGCGCTGGGACTGTGCGTGGGCGGCGCCGTGGCCGGCGTGCTCATCCTGGGCACGCTCGTGGCGCGGGCGGTGGGCACGAGCACCACCAGCGGCACCGCGGCCGCGGTGCCCGCACAGCCCACCACAGGAGCGCCGCCACTGGCCGCCGCCGGAACCGCGGCCACCGCGACGCCCGCGCCCGTGCTGCCTCCCGGGGTGCCTGAGGCGGCCGCGGTCGCGCAGCGCACGACAACGGCCGTGCCCGCCCGCGCCTCGAGCGTCGGCGACGGCGCGGGCACCAGCCAGCCGGTTGCGGGCACAACGGCACGCGCCACCGGAGACCCAGTCACGCTTGGCGCCACCCCGGTGCTCTCGGTGTCGCTCGTCGCGCCGACCCCATCCGCTGCGACCACGGCGCTTGCCGGCTCCATCGGGCCTGCCGGCGCTGCCGGGCTCGGGGCGTCGGCCACCGCGCCGTCCTCCTCCGTTACGCCGCGGACCGGGGCAGTGGTCACGACTCCAGCGGCAGGTGCACAGGTGACGCCGCGCACGACGGCGCCTTCCGGGGCGACACCTGTGCGCACGCCGTCTGCGGAAATACCGTCTGCGGGGTTTGGCGTCCGTCAGGCGCCGCCGGCGGCCACTCCGGGCGCGGCCGCCAGTGCGTCGGGGCAGCGGGTGCACACGGTCCAGGGGGGCGACACCCTGCTCGCACTGGCTGTGCGGTACCAGACCACAGTCGCTGCGCTCGTCGCGGCCAACAACCTCAAGACCCCCGACGCAATCCTGGGCATCGGGCAGGCGCTCGTGCTCCCGTCTGCGGTGGCCCGCGCCCCTCAGGCGCCGGCGGCGGCCGCTCCGGGCGCAGCCGCCAGCGCGTCGGGGCAACGGGTGCATACGGTCCAGGGGGGCGACACTCTGCTTGCACTGGCCGTGCGGTACCACACCTCGGTGGAGGCACTGGTCACCGCCAACAACCTCAAGACCCCCGACACGACGTTGGCCGTTGGTCAGGCGCTCGTGCTCCCCTAGTGCCCTTGGTCGGCCCTGTGGGAAGGAGGCGCCTGGCGAATCCGCATCTAGGGCCCGCGCGCCAGGTGACGCTGCGATGAAGGCCCCGCGGCGGCAGCTACCGGCCGGTGCGCCGGCTGGAGGAGAGACCCATGCGCGGACCGCTGCCCCCAACGTCAACGCCCGGTGCGCCCGGGACCTCAGTGCCGTCGGTGCCGCTGGGGCGGCATCCTCCCGGCTGGCTGCTGCTCATGATCGGGGGGTTCGTCCTGTGGATCGCCCTGTTCGTCCGCAGCACGTTGGCCGGCGGTGATGCGGGTGCGCACGAGGAGGGCCTGACCGCAACGGCGGCCGGCGTCGCGGCGCTGGAGCTGGTGACGGGGCTGCTGCTCATCCAGGGCGCGTGCGAGGCGCTGATCCAGTCGGTCGAGCGGGTCGGCGCGCGCTTCCGGTGGGACGGGTTCGTGGCGGGCACCGCCGGGTCGCTGCTGGCCACGCTGCCCGAGTTCGTGGTCATCGCGCTGCTGGTGGCGGTGGACCCGATGGTGGCGTTCGTGGTGCCCCTGGTGACCATCTTCAACAACGCGCTCGCGTTCTCGATCTACTCGTTCTTCCTCCCCAAGCGCAAGGGGGAGGGGGACTCCTTCGTCATGCCGCGTGCCATCACCAAGGCCGGCGGCGAGCTGCTCATCGCGGCGGCGGGCATCGCGCTCGTGCTGGGGCTTGCCATGCTGGGGCTGCGCGGGGAGACGCACAAGACCGCCTTCTCCGGCGGCGACCTGCTCTTCGTCGGCGCCGGGCTGGTGGTGGTCTTTGGGTGCTACACCGTCTCCCTGCTCCGCAACTTCGCGCACGGGCCCGAGGAGGAGCAGCCGGCGGACCCGCACGCGCTGGGGCACCCCACCGGCTGGGGCGGCATCGTGGGCCTGTTCGCGCTGGGCATCGCCGGCGCCGTGCTGGGGGGCGAGGCCGTCTCCGGCTTCGCCGACACCGCCATCAACGCCTTCGGGCTGCCCGAGATCCCCACCGCCATCGGCCTGGCCTTCTTCGCCGGCATCTCCGAGTACGTGATCGTCTTCAAGGCGCACCGCAAGGGCGAGCTGGGCATCGCGCTCTCCAACGTCTTCGGCGGCATCACCCAGGTGATGTTCCTGCTCTGGCCGTTCTCCCTGATCGTCATCGGCCTCTTCGGCCTCTCCGGCTCCACCGCGCACGTCATCCCCATCACCTTCAGCACCACCATGCTCGTGCTGCTGCTGTTCCCGCTCTTCTACGTGCTGCTGGAGTACATCGAGGAGGACCACACGCTCTCCAACCTGGACGCGGCGGCCATGACCTTCATCTACGCCCTGCTGCTGTACGTCCTCATCTTCATGAGCCCGACCGGCCCAGCGGTCGCGGCCGCCGCCGGCGCCGCGCGCTGAGCGGGCGGCCCCACGGGTGGCAGGCGCTGGGGCTCGCCCCCGCCGCCGTGCAGGTGATCGGGGTTGTCCTGCTGGTGGCAGCAGGTACGGCCGGGTGCGGTCGTGCGCATCGCCGCCGAGTTCACCGCCGGGTCGTGGTGGTACAAGCTGGGCTTAGACCTGTGCGCCGTCAGCTCGGTCACGCCCATCCCGGACAACACCTGGGTCGTGCGCCAGGCGAGACCTCGTCTAGGGGCCTCCTGTCACCTACCCTACTACCAGGCGTAACTCGGGCGCTGCTCCCTTGGGGAGCGGCGCCCGTCGCCGTTTTGGGACACGTAGCGCTCCGGGCGCAGACCAGCGCAGCCGGAAGGGTGTGGGAGGGCAAAACCCAATCCGTCTGTGAAACACGCCGGTGGCCCGGCGACTCGGGCCCTAACTGAGCGGGCGCCATCCGATTGCGGTGCTGGTCCGGGCACACGCTGCCCGGACGGGCTAGCCTCGCGCCGGTAATGGTGCAGACAAGGCATGGTTCCTACGGGTGCACGGCGGGCGCCCCACTGGCCACTCCCTGCCACTCTGCCGCCGCCCCCGTTCTGGGGACATTGTTACGTCGAGCAGCGCAGTTCCGGCTCGCGTCTAAGGTTTCGCCCTCCCACAGCATCTGCCTGTATCCCATCCTGGACCGGCCCGACTGGGACGACTCCACCCACTGGCACAACAGTGGCCTGTGGGACCTCATGCCAGACGCATCGGGGACGCTGCGGCGGGTGCTCGACTATCCCTACGCCGAGGCGCAGTGCTACGCACAGGCTTCCTCCTTCCGTGACCCGCGTGTCACGCCGCCACGCTATGCCACAGTGGGAGGCGGGGAGGCGTCGTCCAATCCGCCGCACGCCTAGGCGCGCCAGTCTTCGATGTCGAGGCCGGCGAACGGGCGAAAGTCCGCACCGTTGGCGGTCACGAGGGTGAGGGCGTTTGTGCGGGCGATGGCCGCGATCTGCCCATCCACGAACGGCGGCGTGCGGCCGAGCGCGGCGAGCCTGGCCCGTTCGGCGGCGTGCCAGTCGGCGGCGGCCGCGTCGTAGGGCAGAATCGGAACTGTCGCGCGGACGACCTGCTCGAGGTACCGCTCAATCTCCGCGCGTCGCCGGCCCGGCGGGAGGCGCCGCGCGCCGAACAGGAGCTCGTGGTAGACGGGGGCGCCGGTGGCGACCGCATCCCCGTGGCGCCCGAGGCGTTCCGCGACGCCAGCGTTAGGGCGGGGCTTCAGCAGCTCGGAGAGGACGTTGGCGTCCAGCAGGTAGCGGGCTACTGGGGCTGCTCGGGCTACTCCCACCGGAAGTCCCGCCCCGGCGAGCGGTCGCGGAGCTGCGCGAGCTCCTCGTCGGAGAAGGCGAGGCCGTCGAGGTCCGCCGTCCGCCTGAACGCCTCCCACGCCGCGGGAAAGCTGGTCGCCCGGCCCGTGGCGCGCCGGTACTCGTCGAGCGACATCACAATTGCAACGGCCTTGCCGCGCCGCGTCAGCTCGACGGGCTCGCCGCGCTCCACGTCGTGCACGATGCCGGTCAGGTGGTCGCGCGCCTGGGCAATCGAATACTGCTTGGGCACAGGACAGGCCACCTCCCAATAGCCAGATAGATGGCCATCTTAGCACACCGCCGCGTGCATGGTGCCCAATCACACGTACCGGCCTACGGTCAGGCGGGGCGTGGCCAAAAGCATCTGCCCATCTGCCCGTCCCGGAGCGCGTTCTGGACGCCCCCCTGGCTGCGCGTGCAGCAGCTCGGAGAAGCCGACCACGTGGGCGAGGGTGTTGTCGCCCCCTGTCTCCACGGGCATTGCCTGGTCGCACTTGGGACGCACGTGGTCTCTTGGAGTGCACCACTCGCGAGGCGGAGCGCTACGTACCGGATCGTCAGTCCCGCCGCAGCACGGCCTTGGCGAAGATGCCGTCGTCGGAGTACTCGGCCACCGTGACCGCATCACCCACCGCTGCCCGGCCTCGAAGCTCCAGATGGAAAAGCTGCGCACCGTCGAGTGACCAGAGGCCCTGGCCGCATCGTGTGCGGCCCCCGCTATGCCGCTCGGCTGCCCCGACGATTAGCCGCTAGACCGCCAAAAAGTGTATACAGCAGCATGGACAGCACAGAGAGAGGGACCACCATGACCGTGAGCACGAGCACGAGCACGAGCACGAGCACGAGCACGAGCACGAGCACGAGCGGAACGGAGACATCAGCCGCACCGGCCGCGCCAGCAACCCGGCGGACCTATCTCACCTCGCTCGTCACCGGCGCCGGCGCGCTGGCGCTGGCCGCGTGCGGGGCGCCGGCCAGGGAAGCGGGCGGCGGCAGCGCCAGCACGGCGCCTGCCAAGATCAGCTTCTGGGCGCGCGGCACCCAGGAGTTCACCGACATGATGGCGGCGATCGGCAAGGCATACGCCCAGGCGAATCCCCACATCACGATCGACGGTGGCTACTTCCCGTCTGACGGCTATACCGACCGGCTAGTGGCAGCGGCCGCCTCGGACACGCTGCCGGACGTCTACCACCAGGACTCGCAGAACGTCGTGTCGCTGGCCAACAAGGGGGTCGCGGCGGACGTGGCGCCCCTGCTGGCCAAGGACGGCAAGGTGAAGAAGAGCGAGTTCTTCCCCTGGGCGTTCCTGCGTGCGGAGAAGGACGGCAAGACCTACGCCATGCCGTTCAAGGGCACGTGCAACGTCATCTACTACAACCAGAGCATGTTCGAGCGTACCGGCGTGGCGCTACCCAAGGCGGGTTGGACCTGGGCGAACTACGTGGACGCCGCGCGCAAGCTCACCCAGAACCCCACCACGCCGACGGGGACGTGGGGCGGCTGGTCCTACGACTGGCGCGCGGCGGTGTGGCAGAACGGCGGCGACGTAGTGGACAAGACCGGCAAGAAGGCACTGATCGCTGACGCGGCGTCGGCGGACGCCATCCAGTGGATGGCCGACCTGGCGCTGAAGGAACGCGTGCACCCGCAGCCGGCCGAGGGCGCCGACCTGCGCACGCTGCCCACGCCGTTCACCTCCGGCCGGATCGGTATGTTCGCCGGTGGCGAGCCAGACTTCGGTGCGATCCTGAAGGTCACGGATTTCAAGTGGGGCGCGGCGCCGCTGCCGCTGGCCGCGGCCGGGAAACCACAGGCCAGCTTCGGCGCCAGCACGCTCTACAGCCTCTCCCCCAAGACGAAGGTGCAGGCCCCGGCGTGGACCTTCCTGGCCTGGATCGCGACGCACCAGACGCCGCAGAGCATCCTCAATGACGCCGCCAAACTAGGCGTGCCGCCCTACAAGCCGATTTACGAAAGCCTGTTCCTGAAGGAGCCGCGCACCGACGTGAAGCGGGTGCTGGGTGAGATGGCCAACGCCAACCACCCGTACCTGGAGGGCCTGACCGTGGTGCCGCAGGTGGAGAAGATCTTCACCGACGAGCTGAAGACGGTATGGGCCGGCCAGTCCACGGCGCGCGACGCGACCAAGCGCATCGCCGACCAGATCACGCCGCTGCTGAATTCATAACCCATGAAACACCCGTCCAACGACCCATCCTGCTCCGTCTGCAAGTTCGCCACGGGGGAGACGCCCATACCTGGCGGTCCCGTCTACGAGGACGACCTGTGGCTGGTCCGCCACACGCCGCCGCCGTATGGTGTGCCGGGCTGGATGACGCTGCAGAGCCAGCGCCACTCTCCCGGCATCGCGCACTTCGACGACTCGGAGGCCACCAGCTTTGGCCCGGCGCTGCGCCACTTCGAGCGCGTGCTGGAAGAGGTGACGGGGGCGCTGCGCATCTACACCGTCTCCATGAACGAGAGCGCCCCGCATTTCCACGCCCACCTCGTCCCCCGCTACACGCAGATGCCGAAGGACGCGCGCGGCTATGCCGTGTACGCGCTGCAGGGCGCGGCGGGCAAGGGCGAGATCCAGGTGGACGAGGCGGAAGTCACCCGCCTCACCAACGCCTACCGCGCCGCCCTCGCATCCAACCCGCCGCCGCGCTAACCATCGACTCCAGAACGACAGAAGGCATCCATCATATGGCCACCGCCGCACCAGCCGCACCAGCCGCACCGTCAGCTTCCGCGAAGACGGAACAGATCGAAGTCCTCATCACCGGCAGCGACATCGGGCCGGAGAACCTGGCGCGCGAGGCGCGGGCCATCTCGCCGCGCCTCAACGTGACCGTGCTCCCGAACAAGGAGGCGCTGCCGGAGCTCGCCGCGCGGGCCGAGGTCATCGCCGGCAGCTTGCCATCGTCGCTGCTGCCCAAGGCGCCCTACCTCAAGTGGCTGCACTCCTGGGCCGCGGGCGTGGACGTCACGCCGGAGATCAAGGCCAGCCCGGTCACCTTCACCTCCAGCAAGGGCAACGGCGCCATCCCGCTGGCAGAGCACGTCGTTATGTTGATGCTCATGCTGGCGCGCCAGATGCTGCCGATCATGCAGGCGCAGCGGGAGCGCCGCTGGGCCAAGACGGTGCATGGCGAGCTCACGGGCTCCACGCTGGGCATCATTGGCCTGGGCAACAGCGGCGTGGACCTGGCGCGCAAGGCCAAGGCGTTCCACATGCGCGTGCTGGGCGTGCGGCGCAGCGCCACGCCGTGCCCGGACGTGGACGAGCAGTTCCCGCTGGAGCGGCTGCACGAGTTTCTTGGCCAGTGCGACTGGGTGGCCATGACGGCGCCGATCACGCCGGAAACGCACCACATGATGGGCGAGGCCGAGTTCCACGCGATGAAGCCCACCGCCCACTACATCTGCATCTCGCGCGGCGGCACGGGCGACCCGGAGGCGCTCCACCGCGCGCTGAAGGAAGGCTTGATCGCCGGGGCCGGCCTGGACGCGCACGAGACTGAGCCGCTGCCCGCCGACAGCCCCTTCTGGGACGCCCCCAATACCATTGTCACCCCTCACTTCGGGGCGACCACGCAGCTCACTTACCGCCGCGGCGCAGACATCTTCCTGGCCAACCTCAAGAGCTACGTCGCCGGCCAGCCGATGGTGAATGTGGTGGACAAGGACGCCGGGTACTAGCACTACACCCCCACGCTGGGTATGAGAAGGACAGACCACCTGTGACCGCAACCGCCGCGCGCCCGGCCGCTTCGCCGGGATCCTCGACCGACTCACCGGAGTGGTGGAAGCACCCGTTCCGCATCTTCCAGACCAACATCCGCGAGATCGACTCTGGCATGGACGTCAAGCAGGTGGTCCAGGACATCCTCGACTTTGGCTGCAACACCTGGCTGCTCAACGCCGGAGGCATCGTTTCCCATTACCCGAGCAAGCTCGACCACCAGCATCCCTCACCGTGGCTGAAGGACCGTCCCTCCGGCGATCTGCTGGGCGATGCCTTGGAGGAGGCCCACAGGCACGGTATCCGCGTCATCGCGCGGTGCGACTTCTCCAAGCTGCACCGCGACCAGTTCGAGCGCCATCCCGACTGGTTCTACGTCTCCAAGACCGGCCAGCGGCAGGTCTACGAGGGCCTGTGGTCCGCCTGCCCATCCGGCCCGTACTACCAGGAGAAGAGCCTGGAGGTCATCGCCGAGATGCTAGACGGCTACCCGGTAGATGCCTTCTTCTTCAACTGGTTCAACATGTCGCTGCGCGACTACTCGGGCACCTACCACGGCATCTGCCAGTGCCAGAACTGCAAGCGCCGCTTCGCCGCGTTCTCCGGCGGGCTGCCCCTGCCCAAGGAAGAGTCGTACGCCGACCCCTCCTACCCCACCTGGCGCCGCTACACCTACGAGCTGCTGGACGAGATCGCCGGTCGGGTGCGCCACCTGATTAAGTCGCGCCGCCCGGACGTGGCGCTGCTGCTCTCCTACAACCCCGACATCTCTTTCCACGAGATCAACAACGCGGTGGAGCGGCCCCTGCCGCTGTGGCGCTACCACACGGGTGAAGCCGCCAAGACCTCCGCCACGGCGCACTGGGAGCGGCCGGTGGCGATCAACGCGGTCATGTTCTGGGACCTGCCGTACCGCTACAACGCCGAGCAGCCCGGCCTGACCGAGCTCGTGACGGACATCGTGTCCGGCGGAGACGGCTCGGAGCTGTACCGGGTGGCGCTTCCCGAGAGCTACCTCGGGCTTTCGATCGACGAGGTCAGCGCGCGGCTCCGCGGCGAGCATCGCGCCACGCTCCTCGCCGTCAGCCGCGGCTCGCACTGCGTCGTGAACCCGCCCCAGGACTTCCGCGTCCAGACCGGCGACGACGCGCTGGTCGTCGCCGAGTCGCTCGGCAAGCTCGCGCCGCTGCGGATGCGCCCGGCGACGGTCGAGGAAGCCCAGGTCGCGAGCGCGGCGCTCGCCCCCGGCTCCGCGGGGTAGGCCGCGCCGCCGGAGCGACGACCCGCGCCGCTCCGGACGCCCTGGCCCGTTTCCTGTCAGGCGCTCCCCCGGGTAGCACTAGCGGCGCTTCGCCGCCTCCACATGGGAACGCACGGCGGCGGAGGTTGCACCCGGTAGCCGCTTCAGGCTACGCACCAGCGAGCAGGGCCGTCGCGCCGACGGATAATCCGGGACAACGCCACCCCGGGTGGCGGATGAGCGGGAAGTGCGGCCAGGACGCGCCAAGCCGCCGCTCGCCAAGCCGCCTCGCGGCCCGCCGCGCGCCGGCTCCGCGGGGTAGGCCGCGCCGCCCTAGAGCGCCTTGACCGCCGACACCAGGTTCGCGAGACCCTCCTTCGCGTCGGCGAAGAGCATCCCGGTCTTGTCGTTCGTGTACAGCTCGTTGTCGATGCCGGCGTAGCCACGACCCATCGATCGCTTGATCACGATGATGTTCTTGGCGTGGTCGACGTCGAGGATCGGCATCCCGGACACCGGTGAGCCGGGCCGCCGCGCGGCCGGGTTGGTGACGTCGTTCGCGCCGACGACGAGCGCGACGTCGGCCCGCTCAAACTCGGGGTTGATGTCTTCCATCTCCCGGAGCTGCGGATAGGGCACGTTCGCCTCGGCGAGGAGGACGTTCATGTGCCCCGGCATCCGGCCGGCGACCGGGTGGATCGCGTACTTCACGTCGACCCCGCGGTCCTCGAGCAGCTCGGCCAGCTCGCGCACCGCATGCTGGGCCTGCGCCACCGCAAGGCCGTAGCCCGGCACCACGATGACCGACTGCGCGTAGGCGAGCTGGATCGCCGCGTCGTCGACGCCCAGCTCCCGGACGCTGCCGCCCACGCCGGCTGCCGCACCGGCCGCGGTGTCGCCGCCGCCGAAGCCGCCGATCATGATGTTCATCACGGAGCGGTTCATGGCGTCCGCCATGAGCTTCGTCAGGATCGCGCCCGAGGCACCGACGAGGGCACCGGCGATGATCAGGACGACGTTGTTGAGCACGAAGCCGGCCATCGCGACCGCCGTGCCGGTGAATGAGTTGAGCAGCG
>CADCTC010000133.1 GCA_902805635.1 uncultured Chloroflexota bacterium | reverse complement strand
TCTACACCGCATTTGTGCTGGTGAACACGGTGGTGGTGGGCCCAACGGCGCTGGTGCCGCTGCCCGGACTGTCGTCGTGGCTGTACATGCAGGACGCGCTGGACATCGTCGCCGCCGCCTTGCTCATCGCGGGGGGCGCCGCGGTGCTGGACCGCCTGCTGGCGCGCGACCAGGCGCTGCAGGCCGCCACTCTTTCCGGCATGGCGCGCGTGACGGCGCTGGCGCGCACCATCGGGGAGACGGCCGAGGTGCGCGAGCGCGTCCCGGAAGGCGCCGGTCGGGAGACGCCGGCAGCAGTGACCGAGCTCGCGGCGACCTTCAATGCCATGCTCGCCCGGCTGGAAGCTGCCTTCGAGCGTCAGCGCCAGCTGGTGGCCGACACGTCTCACGAGCTGCGCAACCCGCTCACAGTGCTGCGCGCCAACCTGGCGGTGCTCCAGCGCGAGGACGCGGACCCGCAGTTGCGCCTCGACGCGGCGCGCGACGCCGAAGAAGAGGCGGCGCGCCTTGGGCGACTGGTGGACGACCTGCTGTTGTTGACGCGCGGCGCGTCGGGCGAGCTGCTCCAGCGCCGCACAGTGCGGTTGGACACGCTCCTGGCCGATGTCGCCGAGGAGGCGCAGGAGGCCGGCACCGGCCACCACATCGTGCTCGACGCGCCGGAGCCCCTGACGCTTGACGCGGACCCGGAGCGGCTGCGCCAGGTGCTGCGCAACCTGGTGGGCAATGCCTTGCGCCATACACCCCCCGGCACCACGGTGCGCCTGTCGGCGTCTCAGACCGACAACGCGCTCGAGATAGTTATCACGGATGATGGGCCGGGGATAGCGGCCAAGCACCTCCCGCGGGTGTTCGACCGCTTCTACCGCGTGGACGTCGCCCGCAGCCGCGCCGCGCTTGCACCTACCGCCGCGAGCGGCGCCGGCCTGGGCCTGCCCATCGTCAAGCACCTGGTGGAGGCGCACGGCGGCGCCGTCACACTGCACTCTGAGGTCGGGCAGGGCACCAGCGTGCGCGTGGCTCTCCCGCTCTCGATCGATGCCGGCGCCGCGCTCTGCTAAGGTGTCCCCGCCCGCGCGTAGCAGGGACAGAGGAGCGTTGCAGTGAAGGTCACCGGGTTCCGGCAGCAGAGTTATCACTTCACCATGGGCCGCCGCGTCGGCGACGCCAACGGCCCGGTGGGCAGCGACCGCGGCTCCGGCGGCTTCCTGTACATCGATACCGACCAGGGCGTCACCGGCATCGCCCTCGGTGGCGGTCCGGCGGTGCGTAAGTTCGAGCCGCTCATCGTCGGCCAGGACCCGCGCGGCGTGGTGGGACTGTGGAAGAGGATGTGCGATGCCGCGTTCAAGGGCGGTGTCGAGGGCCAGGACAAGGCGGCCATCGCGGCGATCGACGTAGCGCTGTGGGACCTGAAGGCCAAGCTGAATGACGAGCCACTTTGGAAGACATTGGGCGCCAGTTCGCCTCGCGTAAAGGCGTACGCGTCCGGCATTGACCTATGCCTCTCAGACGACGAAATCGCCGCCTTCTACGGCCGCATGGCAGCGGTGGGTATCGACGCTGGCAAGCTCAAGGTAGGGCTGGACATGGAGGAGGACTTGCGCCGTCTGGGGATCGTCAAAGAGCAGCTCTCCAAGGTGAATTCGCGCCCCTACTTGATGATCGATTCGAACGAGTACTGGTCCCCCAAGCAGGCGATCCGGGCCATCGGCGAGATCGAACAGCAGTTCGACCTGACCTGGGTGGAGGAGCCGGCACGGCGCTGGGATTACCGCGGGCTGCGCCAGGTGTCGGAGGCGGTGCGCGCCGCCGTGGCCACTGGGGAGAACCTGAATGGCCCACAGGATTTCTACCCGCTGCTGCTCAATCAGGCGGTGGACGTGGTGGAGGTGGGCGTCGGCACCACCGGGATCACGGGCGCCATGCAGGTGGCGCATACCGCCGCCACGTTCGAGATCCCGGTGGCGATGATGAATTGCCCCGCCAATTACATGGCGCACTTGGCCGCAGCGCTGCCCAACCACATGATGATGGAGGTGGTGGACCCAGGTCGCGAGCCGTGCTTCACGTTCGACAACACCATCGAAGACGGCTTCATCGTGCTGGGCGACGCACCTGGCCTGGGAATCACCATTGACGACGAGAAGCTGGCGCAGCTCCAGGAGCCGCTACCGCGCAAGGAGTGGCAGGATCCGCAGCCGTTCTACCGCCGCGAGGGCGCAGGCTTGTGGATCAAGCCCATGACCGACGACGAGCAAGCCCGGCGCCGCATGAAGTAACGCTCGCGGCTCCCTACCACCACCGGGCTGTTCAGCACTGTGGTCGGGAGCGCGAACATCCTCATCCGCCGGGTGGTGGCCCTTAGTGCGCGGTGACAAGTGCCAGCGGCGCCTGCACCGGCAAGCTCAACCGGCGCAACCAGCGCGATGCCGCGTCCTGGTCGCGCAGGCCCCACACCACCCGGCGGTTATCGCGCAGCACGGCGAACCGAGCCGGCACGTCCTCTACCTGGTGCTCGCTGACAATGCGCCACTGAGGCGCTCCGTTCTGCTGCAGTTCCATCGTGTGTCCTCCGCCGGCGCCTCCGGCTTCCGGTCCCGGCGCCCTCAACACACTATAGAACA
>CADCTC010000132.1 GCA_902805635.1 uncultured Chloroflexota bacterium | reverse complement strand
CCGTGCGGGTCCATGGCAGATCGCGGACGGCTCAGCGCAGCTCCTGGATGCGGATCAGGTTGCCCGCAGGGTCGCGGAAGGCGCAGTCGCGCACGCCGTACGGCTGCACGGTCGGCTCCTGGACCACCTCGGCATCGCTCGCCTGCACCCGCTCGAAGGTGCCGTCGAGGTCGGTAGTGGCCAGGTTGATGCTGGCGTAGGTGCCCTTGGCCATCATCTCGGCAATGGTGCGGCGCTCGTCGTCGGTGATGCCGGGGGCGGCGGCCGGCGGGTAGAGGACGATGGACGTTTCCGGCTGGCCGGGGGGGCCGACCGTGATCCAGTGCATCCCGCCATATTCGACATCGTTGCGGACCTCGAAGCCGAGGGTGTCGCGGTAGAAGGCCATGGATGCGTCCGGGTCGTCGTGCGGGAGGAGCGTCGAGTGAATCTTGATATCCATGCGGTCATTCTAGGCGCGGCTCGGCGGCCGGCGCTTCTCGATTCCTGATCGGTCTGGTCACCTGTTTCGCCACGCACGGTGGCATCCCCGCCATCGCACTCACTGCTTGGCGCCGGTAGGTGCTGGGCGGCACGCCGACCAGCTCGGCGAAGCGCGTGCTGAAGGTGCCTAGTGAAGAGCAGCCGACCGCGAAGCAGACTTCGGTGACGCTGAGGTCGCCACGGCGCAGCAGCGCCATCGCGCGCTCGATGCGTCGCGTCATCAGGTAGCTATACGGGGACTCGCCATAGGCGAGCCGGAACGCGCGACTGAAGTGTCCGGCCGACATGTGCGCGTCGCGCGCGAGCGCCTCCACGTCGAGCGGCTGCGCGTACTCCCGGTCCATCCGGTCCCGGACGCGACGCAGCCGCGCCAGGTCGCGCAGGTGCTGCGCCGCGGCGGGTGTGCTGTTCACCTCCGAAATAGTGCCACGTCCCGCTGGGGCGCCAGGCACCGCCGGCATCCCCTGACTGGGCCTGACTGAGGTTGCACCGCCCCATTCTTCGGGCTATAGTGGAGGCGGTATCTGTTGCGAGTGTCTTGCAACAAGCCAGGGGAGAGAGCGTGGCAACTCAGATACGTATGAATGCGCCCGGCGCAGCCGGTGGCGGCGCTGTGGCGCCAACTGCCGCCGTCGACCGGGCGGACACCAGCCGGCGGCTGTTTGCGCTCACCGGCGGGCCGGAAGGAGTGCGCGGACGCATCGCCCTCGCCGCCACCTTCGGGCTGCTGGCCACCGTCACCGGCGTCGCCCGCCTCACCATGCAGGGCACCGCCGTGGCGCTGCTGTTCCAGTCGCCGCTGCCCCCATTCACCGATATCGTGCTTGTGCTGGCCGGCGTCATGCTGCTGCCGCTGCTGCGCATCGTCTTCACCATGGCCAAGGAGCTCACCGCGCACGGCACCGCGGCCATCATGAAGGTCAAGCTGCGCAAGGTCCTCTACGCGCATCTGCTCACCCTTGGCCCCTCCTACCTTCATAAGCGCCGCACCGGCGAGGTGCTGCTCAACACCGTCGACTCGGTGGAAAACCTCCAGACCTACTTCGGCCAATACCTGCCCCAGCTCGTCGTCGCCAGCGTCGCGCCGGTGGGCATCTTCGTGTTCATGGCCATCCTGGACCTCCAGAGCGCCCTGATCTTCCTCACCTTTGCCCTGCTCACCCTCTTTGCCCCCCTCTTCTTCCGCAAGGCCACCCACTCCGGCGCCGCCGGGCGCCAGAGCGCCTACAAGTCGCTCGCCGCCGAATTCGTCGATTCGGTGCAGGGACTGCCAACGCTCAAGGTCTTCGGGCGCAGCGAATCGCGCGGCGCCATGCTGGCCACCAAGGCGCGCGACCTGTACCGCACCACCATGAAGGTGCTGGCGGTGAACATCGCCGCCGGTGGCGTGGGCACCCTGTGCATGACGCTGGGCGCCGCCATCACCCTGTGCTGGGGCGCCGTGCGCGTCAGCCAGGGCGAGCTCGATATCCGCCCCCTCATGATCGTGCTGTTCCTCGGCGTTGAGGTCTTCCGGCCGCTGCGCGAGCTCAACCAGCTCTACCACCAGGGCCTGCTCGCCACCAGCGCCGCCATCGGCATGTTCTCCCTCCTTGATGACCAGCCCGAAGTGGTGGACGCCGCCTCGAGAGGCGTGAGCCCAGCAAGTTCGACTGCCAGTGGGCAAGCCGTCAGCATCAACGGCACCCCTCTCCCTACGGGGGAGGGGAAGGGGTTATCCCCCTCACTCCGCTTCGACAACGTCTCCTTTGCGTACGAGCACGGCAAGCGCGCCGCCCTGCACGACGTCACCTTCGACCTGCCCGCCGGCTCCACGCTGGGCCTGGTCGGTCCCAGCGGCGCCGGCAAGAGCACCGTGGTCAACCTACTCTTCCGTTTCTATGATCCGCACCAGGGCGCCGTCTTTCTGGGCGACAAGGACGTGCGCGAGATCCCCCTGGAGCAGCTGCGCGACCAGATCGCCGTCGTGGCGCAGGACACCTACCTTTTCTACGGCACCGTCACAGACAACTTGCGCCTAGGCAATCCCGACGCCACCCAGGAAGAGATCGAAGCCGCCGCCCGGGCGGCCAACGCCCACGAGTTCATCCTGGAGCTGCGCGACGGCTACGACACCATCGTCGGCGAACGCGGCCAGAAACTCTCCGGCGGCCAGCGCCAGCGCATCGCCATCGCCCGCGCCATCTTGAAGGACTCCCCCATCCTGATCCTGGACGAGGCCACGTCGCACGTCGATAGCGAGAACGAAGCCGCCATCCAGGCCGCGCTCGAGCGGCTGATGAAGGACCGCACCACCCTCATCATCGCCCACCGTCTGTCCACCGTCGCCGCCGCCGACCAGATCGTGGTGCTCGACCAGGGTCGCGTCGCCGAGCGCGGCCGTCACGCCGAGCTGCTCGAACGGGGCGGCGTCTACGCCCGTCTCATCGCCGCCCAGACCCGCGCCGCCGACGACGCCGAGGCCGCGCTCGAGGACGTCGCCGCGCTGGCGGGCGCCAACGGCGCCGGTTCGTACGCCGCCGCTGCAACTGGCGCAAATGGGGCGAACGGCCACTCCTTCTCCGTTCGCGGTGAGCTTGTCGAACCGCGCCCTTCGACAGGCTCAGGACGAGCGGAGACCGCCGATGGCGTCCCGGCCAGCGGCATCCTGCGCTCGCACGAGAAGCCGGTGGAGCCCGTGCCGCTCAGCGCCTGGGCCACCGGCATGCGCCTGCTGGCGCTGGTGCGCCCCTTCTGGGTCAAGCTCTCCTTCACGCTGGCGGGTGGTGTCATCAAGTCCGCCCTTACCATCGCGCTGGGTGTGGCCAGCGCTACCCTCGCCAGCTGGGTCGCGTCCATCGCCTCTGAGCGCGCCGCATCCGCCGGCGTGCAAGCCGTGGGCGGTGTGCCCGTGGATCAGCTGGCCACGCTCGTGCCGCTCGTTATCGGCCTGGCCGTCGCCACCGCCGCCTTCACCTGGTTCGAGTCGTGGATCTCGCACGACATGGCCTACCAGCTGCTGGCCGAGATGCGCATCGCCATGTACCAGAAGCTGGACCCGCTCGCGCCGTCCTACCTGCTCACCCGGCGCAGCGGCGACCTGACCAGCATCGTCACCTCGGACGTGGAAACCGTCGAGTCGTTCTTCGCCCACGCCATCGCGCCGCTTTTCGTCGCCGTGTTGGTGCCCGGCGTGGCCATCACCGCGCTCGCGGTCATGAACTGGTCGCTCGCGCTGCTGCTGCTGCCCTTCCTCGTCGCTGTCGCCCTGTCGCCACACTACATCGGGTCACACACCGAGCGGCTCGGCAACGCACTGCGCCGGCAGCTGGGCGAGGTGAATGCCCACGTCACCGATAGCGTCCAGGGTCTGCGCGAGATCGTCTCCTTCTCGCGCGGCCGCATGCGCCTGCACGAGATCGAGCGCAACAGCCGTGGCCTGACCGACCTGCAAGTCACCTACGGGCGCCAGCTCGGCTTCCAGTCGGGCGCCATCGAGGGCATCCAGGCCTTCGGCGGCCTGGCCGTGCTCACCTACGGCGCCTACCTCGTCACCGAAGGCGCACTCGCCGCCGCCCAGCTGCCCATCGCCACCATGCTGGCCTTCACCTGCTTCAGCCCCGTGGCGGAGATCGCCCGCGTCGCCAAGGAGCTTGCCAACGCGTTCGGCTCCGGTCGGCGCGTCTTCGCCATCCACGACGAACCCGTGCGCGTGCGCGATGGCCACGGCGTCCCCGCCGGCACCGCCGTGTCGCCCGCCGTCCGCTTCGAGAACGTCTCCTTCAACTACGGGCCCGGCGAGCCCCAGGCGCTGGTGAACGTCTCGTTCGAGGCGCTGCCGGGGCAGACCGTGGCTATCGTCGGCCGCTCCGGCGCCGGCAAGTCCACCGCTGCCCACTTGATGATGCGCTTCTGGGACCCCCAGGAGGGCCGCATCACCTTCGGCGACCGCGACCTGCGCGAGTTCGAGCTCAACGACCTGCGCACCCGCATCTCGCTCGTCTCGCAGGACATCTATCTCTTCAACATGTCCATCCGTGAGAACCTGCGCTTGGCCAACCCCG
This sequence comes from uncultured Chloroflexota bacterium, assembly GCA_902805635.1. Lineage (GTDB taxonomy): Bacteria > Chloroflexota > UBA11872 > UBA12225 > UBA12225 > CADCTC01. The sequence continues at coordinate 6,694 of CADCTC010000132.1, read as the reverse complement.
ACGCCTCAGACGCCGACGTGGAAGAGGCCGCCCGGAAGGCCTGCGCCCACGACTTCATCCTCACCCTGCCCGATGGTTACGAGACCATCGCCGGCGAGCGCGGCGTCTCCCTCTCAGGCGGGCAGCGCCAGCGCCTCGCCATCGCGCGCGCCCTGCTCAAGCGCGCCCCCATTCTCATCCTGGACGAGGCAACCTCCCACCTGGACACCGAGAACGAGCGCACCGTGCGCGCCGCCATCGACGAGCTGATGGAAGGCCGCACGACCATCGTCATCGCGCACCGGCTCTCCACCGTGCGCGACGCCCACCGCATCGTCGTGCTCGACCGCGGCCACGTCGCCGAGCAGGGCACCCACCTGGAGCTGATCGCCCGCAACGGCCCCTACGCCCAGCTCATCGGCGCTCAGCTCGCGCTCCCCACCGACGACGCCACCGTTCACGTCAACGGCAAGCCGGCGGTGCTGGAGCCGGTGCAGGCGGGAGACTGACGGCCTCGTAGTGATGGTTTCACAACCCCCGTTCGTCCTGAGCTTGTCGAAGGACCAGCTAGGGTTCTGAAACCCTTTCTCAGAGCTGCGCTGCCTGTGGAGGGGTCGTCAGTCCGGCCCCTCCAGCCGCTGCCACTACCCAAGGTCGGGCTCGCGCCTGGCTGCTTCCATCAGCTTTTCCACCGCACGCAGCGTCGGCTTGAACGCGTTGTGCCTGACACCCTCGTGCAAGAGCGAGACGCCCACGCAGTACTTGCTCATGCCGGCCGGCTGGACGTGTGCGGCGCGCATCTGCCGCATGAACGGGGAAGTCCGGTCGACTCCGTTCTGCTTGAGCTCGGCGATGGCGATACCTGGCAGCGTGGCGGTGTGTCGCGCGTCCGTTTGGAAGGACAAGCCAAGATCGACCGTCAGTCGCTCGGCGTGGCGCGTCCCCACCAGGGTGATGCGGTGGAAGTCGTTCCACAGCGCCGGCTGCAGTGCGCCCGGCTCGACCGGCGCATGCGCCGCGACGAACGACCCGCCCTGGGAGTGGAGATCGGACACCAGTCCGTCGGTGGGTATGCGGTGCTTGACCGTGCGCCCCTTGTTGTTCTTCTCCTTCACTTCCAGGAAGCTCAGGCCGGTGTCCACGTAGGCGCGGCTACGCACCTTGTGCCGCACCGCCTTGCCCGCGTGGTGGTGGCGGAAGAGCGTCAGGTCGGGCGTGTCGAAGTACAGCGTCCGGTAGTGGTGCAGCCGCGCACCCCCCACCTCCAGCACCCGGTAGTCGCCAGCCACGGCCTCTAGCGCGGCGCTCAGCTGCGCAACCGTCAGCAGGTACTTCGTGTCCGTGCGGTCCAGCAGCGCGACCGACTCCAGGTCCGCCAGCGCCACCGGTGCATACCTGGCGAGCAGCGTGTGGGGATAGGGTGCTGCGATCATCGTCGCGGTCGCTAGCGTCGAGCACTCAGCGTGGAGAGGTCCATGCCGATGGCGAAGGTGGCGGCGTAGCCTGAGCCAGAAGGGGTGGCGCTGAGCAGGAGCTGATTGCCGCCGCTGCGGAAGAGGCTGTCCCGGCTGTTGGGAGTGTCGCGCCGGCCGCGCTGGGCGTACGGCGGGCGGGCAAGCACCTGGTCCGAGAGCGCGTCGTCGAAGTAGAGCTGGGAGGTGAAGTCCAGGTCGGGGCGCGGACGCACCTTGAAGTGGATGTGCACGGCGCGGCCGGCATACCAGCCGGGGTAGATACTGGTGAAGGTGCATGTACCCGCGGCGTCGGTGACTTGCGCCCCGCGCAGCCACAGCTGGCCACGCGTATTGAAGGTGCGGTCCGTCACGCCGGAGTAGGAACCGGCCGCATCACACTGCCAGATCTCCACGGTGGCGCCGGGCAGCGGCGTGCAGGCCCCTGCGGCCACCTGGGTGACGTTGAAGGTCAGCGTCAGCGGGACGCCGTCGCGCACCGCACCGGTGCCGGGGTCGGAGCGGATGTCTGACCGCACCAGGTCGCCCGACACGTAATACGGCCCTTCCGTCTGAGCCGGGCGCACGATGCACGACGGAACTGCAGCAGAGGCGGGAGCATTGGCGGGCGCAGACGCCGTGTTGGACGCCGCAGCCGTCGTGGCCGGCGCGGCCTGTGTCGCAGCGGCGGCGGGGTTGGACGACACAACCGCCGCCGTTGCTGCTTCCCGGTTCAGCGGCGTGGCGGCGGGTGGCTGGGCCGCCTGCTGCGCCGGCTGGCTTCCGCAGCCGGTGAGTAGGCCCACGCCACCGCCAAGCAGCGCGACCACGTCGCGGCGCGTCAAGATGTGGCCGATTTGCTGGTCGTCGTCGTCCACAGCGGGATGGGGAGCGGTCTTCTTAAGCACTGCTGTCGTTTCTGGCACTTCTCGCACCGCAACGGGTGTTTCGCCTGTCATCCTGAAGCAGCGAAGGATCGTGGCCGACTCTGTTGCTGACGGCCGCAAACCTTCGGTGCAGCTAGCTCGCCTGGCTGGCGACGAGGTCCAGCTCTAGGCGGATCTCGTCCACGATGGAGAGCACCAACGGGACGCGCGGCGCAGCCATGCCGAAGTCGCCGAACTTGACGGCGGTGGTGGCCTTACCGGTCAGCTGGCCACCCTCACGTCGGGCGGTGACGTCCCAGGTGACTTCCTTCGTGACGCCGTGCACCGTCATCGGACCGGTGAGCTTGAACGTGTGCTCGCCCGAAGCGGGCAGCGGGCTGGGGATGCCTTCCGCCCTGGTGGGCACGAACTCCGCTGTCGGGAATTGGGAGGTCTGGAGCGTGTTCTGCTTGATGAAGCCGTCGCGCATGCCACTATCGGACTTCAGCGTGCTGAGATCGACGCTGACCTTCGATGCCTCCGCCTGCAATCCGCCCGCCGGAGTGAAGCTGATCTGTCCGGTGACGGCGTTTGTCGTGCCCACAGCATCGTTCGGCAGGGGCAAGTTGGCGAGCTGCTCGCGGACGCGGAAAGTGGCCATCGAGCCATCCGCGACGATCTTGAAAGTGATCGGGCTCGCGGACACGCCGGTCGCCGGAGCGGCGGGAGCAGCAGGAGCGGCGGTGGCACCTGGGAGGGCAGATGCTGGCCCGGTTGTCGGCAGTGCCGCGCTCTGGGAAGCCGGCGCGGACGACGCACCGCCGGCTGCGGTGCCCAGCTGCCCCGACGGGGCCGTGTCGCCGGCCGCGCCGCACGCCACCGCGAACGGCAGCGCCAGCAGCGGGATCGACCGGCGGCGGGTGAAGGACGTGAGTACGGACATTCGGTGGCTCCTTTGGTGACCCGCCCGCTCGGTGCGGACGAATCGTCACAGTCACAGTCTGGACCTAGGCAGCTAAGGCGCTGTAAGCCATGTGCTAACGGTGTGTAAGAGGTGTTTTCAATCCGTCCGTTCGCCCTGAGCTTGTCGAAGGGCATGGTTCGACAGGCCTGTCCTGAGCGGAGCCGAAGGGCCTGTCCTGAGCGGAGCCGAAGGGCTCACCACGAACGGGAGAGTGAAAGGGGCTCATAAGAGCATGGCGCCCTGCGGCGGCAAAAGGCGCAGCGGGGGCCGCGCCCGCACGCTGCGCGGGCAACGTGCCGGTCCCGGCACCTGCCGGTAGGCTCACCGTGAAGGTAGTCCCGGCTTCCGGGCGGCTGTCCACGCTGATGGTGCCGCCGTGGCGCTGAGCCACCTCGTGCGCGATGGCCAGCCCCAGCCCGCTCCCCGCCACGGCGCGGGAGCGCGACTTGTCCGCCCGGTAGAACCGCTCGAACACGTGGGGCCGGTCTTCCGGGGCGATGACACTGCCGGTGTCGTGCACCGACACCGTGACGCGGCCCGGCCTGCCGTCCGCGCGTACGGCGATCGTCGCACCATCCGGAGCGTACTTGACCGCGTTATCTAGCAGGTTCCTGAACAGGTGATCGAGTTCTGTGACATCGCCGGGCACCACCAGGTGGTCGGGCAGGTCCATCTCCAGCCGCTGCCTGCGCTCGCGAGCGGCCGGGCGCACCCGCTGCTCCAGCGTGTCCAGCAGATCGGCCAGGTCCACGTCTTCACGCGTGAGCTTCCGGTCACGCGCCTCCACCCGTGAGAGGAGCAGCAGGTCTTCCACCAGCCGCCGCATCCGCTCGGCCTCGCGGTGGATGTGGCGCACCGCGTCGCGCGTCGGTTCCGGTGCCTCCAGCACCCCATCCTCCACCGCCTGAGAAAACCCCTGAATCGCCGTGAGCGGCGTGCGCAGCTCGTGGGAGGCGTTGGCCACGAACTCCCGCAGCGTGCGATGGGAGCGCTCCACGGCGCCCACCATCGTATTGAAGCTGCGCGCGAGCTGAGTCACCTCCAGCACACCTGCTTCCGCGATTGCCTGGTGCGGTTCCCCACGCGCGATTCGTTCCGCAGCCCCAGTCACGGTGCGGATGGGGCGCGCGACAGAGTCCGCCAGCCGCCACGCCACGCCGCCCGCCGCCAGTAGCGCAACGCCCAGCGCCAGCGCCACGCCGGGCGCGAGCTCCCGCCACGCCGAAGGAAGGGTGTCCTCCGGAACCGCGAGCACCACGCTGTACTCGGCCGCCGGTGGGCCGCCCGGTCCTCTCCCCGCTGCCGGCCTGCCGGCCGCCGAGCCATCGGACGCCGGGCGCCGCCCGGAGGGGGACGAAGGTTGCCGGAGCGGCGCCGTGCTGAAGACGTACCCGCCGTGTCCCGCCGCCGCCTCGCCGCGCCACACACCCGTGTTCTCCTGGCTTGACTGCGACCACCCACCGCGCAGGCTGGGCAGCGACAGAATGGCGCCGGCCGGCACGGCCGGTGCGGGCACATCCAGAGTCTGGCCGATGAAGCTCGCCGTCCACGCGCCGGTACCGGTGCCATCCCCATCCGCGGTCGCCGGCGTCTCCGCGGCGCCGGTCCCCGTGGCGTTCACCTCTGCCTCGGCCACCACCATACTTGCGGCATCCAGCACCAGCACGCGCGCCTGTGGCAGGGGCACTTGCGAAGCAAGACTCGCCGCTATCTCAGGTGGGTCGTACCCTTGGCGCGCCAGGATTGCTGCGGCGCCACCGGCTGCCCCCGCGGCGTCCCGCAGACGGTGCGCCGTCGCTTGCGTCTGGTAGTCCAGGATCAGCCAGGCCACAGCCGCCGTCGCGGCGGTGAGGGCGACCAGCGCCACCGCGGCGAACGAGAGCAGCAGCTGGGTCCTCAGCGGGCGCGGACCTGTGCTCTTCATGGGGTAGTCCCGTGCGCCGCCTAGCCTGCCCCGGCCTGCGCGGCCTGCGCGGCCTGCGCGGCTTGCGCGGCTTGCGCGGCCTGCGCGGCCTGCGCGGCCTGCGCGGTCTGGGCAGGCTGGCGCTCCACCAGCTTGTAGCCGATGCTGCGCACACTCTGAACCTCGATTCCGGTGTCCTGCAGGCGCGCGCGTAGCGCCGCGACGTGCACGTCTACCGTGCGGCTCTCGCCGAGGTAGTCGTAGCCCCACGCCTGTGTCAGCAGCGCCTCGCGCGTCATCACCTTCCCGACGTTCAGCGCCAGCGCCTTGAGCAGCTCGAACTCCTGCGACCGCAGCGCCAGCGCCTGCCCGTTGTGGCGCACCTCGCGCGCCGCCGGGTCAATGCGCACGTCGCCCACCTGGACCGCGGCATCAGGGTCGGGGGCCTCATGCGCCCGGCGCAGGATGCCCCGGACGCGCGCCACCAGCTCGCGCGGGTTGAAAGGCTTGGTGACGTAATCGTCGGCGCCCAGCTCCAGGCCGACGATCTTGTCCACATCGTCGTCGCGCGCCGTGAGCATAATGATGGAGACACCGCTCAACCGCGGGTCTTTGCGCAGCCGGCGGCAGACCTCCCAGCCGTCCACCCGTGGCATCATCAGGTCCAGCACCACCAGGTCCGGCTTCACGCGCCGCGCCGTATCTAGCGCCTCCTGCCCGTCCCGCGCGGTGTGGACGGTGTAGCCCTCCTTGGTGAGGTAGAGCTTGCTCAGCTCGACGATGCTTTCTTCGTCGTCCGCGATCAAGATGGTGCTTGTGCTCGGCATGGCGGTGCTCCTCGGCCCTTACCTATTACCTTACTCGCCTCCGGCTCACCGGTGGACGTCTCCTGCGGACGGCGCCAGGCGCAGGTCCTGATTGAAGGTGACGCGCGTATCGTGTGCGGCGGCGTTCGCCGCAGTGGCGCGCTGCGGGCGGGGCGGGTCGTAGAAGAGCTTGAGGTCCGCTGTGTCGCGCAGGAAATCGATGCGGCCCACCTCCACACGTGTGACTGGCAGCCCGGTGCGAGCACGCAGGTCGTCCAGCAGCGCGTCCCGGTTGGCGGGGGCGATCAAGTCCAGCCGGTCGTACGTCAGCCGGTGGCTCGCCTCGAACCGGAAGCCCCATTCCCGCTCCAGCGCCAGCAGTAGCAGCACGATAGCCACGTTGCCCACCAACACCTGGGGCACGCTGCCGCCGTTCCCGGCCAGCAGGAAGGCGTTCATCACCGGCAGCGCAATCAGCGTGAAGAGGTAGGTCATCTCGCGGATGGCCATCTCGGTGGTGCGGTAGTTCAGCACTGAGAAGATGGCGAACAAGCCGAAGCCCACCCCCACGGACAGCTCCACGCTCTTGAGCAAGCTGAGCACGAAGAAGATGACCGTGTTGAACGCCAGGAACGAGAACACGTGGCTCTTGTCCCGAGTGGCGGGATAATAAATCCCCCGCACGATCGCCAGCGCCACCACCAGATTGAACCCGGCGCCCAGGA
>CADCTC010000131.1 GCA_902805635.1 uncultured Chloroflexota bacterium | reverse complement strand
GGGGCCGTATCCAAGTCGGCGGCGACACGGAAGCCACTGACCAGGCCCTTGTTGCGGGAGGAGGCACTCGCGAAGATGCGCTCGCAACAGCGCAGTCCGAACTTCTCGTTGTCCCAGGCGCCGCCGCGGATGACTCGGTAGGCATTCGGGTTGATGCGCTCGTGGTCCCCGTCTCGCCAACGAACCAGCGGGCCAGGACGGCTATTCGAGTCTACTTCTGGCCCGAGTGGATTCTCGCGCGGACTGTTGGCGTAGTACGAGTCGGAGTATAGATCGGAGACCCACTCCCAGACGTTGCCGGAGACATCAAAGAGACCGTAGCCGTTGGGCGGGTAGCTGGCGACGGGGACGATGCCCCAGCCATTGCGGTCGAGCGGTACCAGGCCGGGCTTGTGCTGGGCGCCGCGCCAGTTGCAGCGATCGCGGGCGCTCTCATCCAGGTGGGGGTGATCGTTGCCCCAAGGGTAGTCGGCGCCTTCCACTCCGCCTCGGGCAGCCTTCTCCCACTCCGCCTCAGTGGGCAGGCGCAGACCTGCCCACGTGGCGAAGGCGGCGGCGTCGATCCAGTTGACGCAGATGACGGGGTACCGCTCGCGACCGGGCAGTGCGTAACGCGACCAGACGTGCTCCGCCTCCTTGCCCTCCTTGCCCTTCTTCTCCAGGCCGCCCTCGGCCACAGCGCGCTCTCGCACCGTGCGGTAGCCGGTCTGCTGCACAAAGTACGCGAACTGCTCGTTCGTCACCGTAGTGGTGGCGATAGCAAAGGCGTCCAATGCCACCTCGTGCGCGGGGCGCGTGTCCTTCTCAGGACTGGTCCCCAGCACGTCGCCCATGGTGAACGGACCCGCTGCGATGAGCGCCAGCTCGATCGTGGGACCGCCGCCGGGGAGTGCGATGCGCGTGGGTGTCACTTGAGATAGGTCGGGCGCAGTGGAGTTGCGCCGTCCGGGCAGTTTACTTGGCGCGCGCCGCGCTGCGGGACGAGACCGTCGCGATGTTCGGACGCGCGAGCAGACCTGAGGCGCCGGCGTGGGCTTGTGCCGCGCGGCGGGACCAGACCTTCTCGATGTAGGGGACAGCGTCTGTGGTCTTGCAGCCGGTGTCGCCGTGATCGACGTGCACCTTTCCGACGCGCCGAGCGGCGGCGGCGGCGAGCTCGCGCAGCGCCGGGTTGCGCACGCCGGTGGCGATGAGGACTTCATTCATGGCATAGCGCACGCGGTTCCGCTCCGCGTGGACCTGCCGCTCGACCTGCGCCAGCAGAAGAATGAAGTAGGCGTCCGGCAGATCGGGCCGGGCGAGCGCGAGGTTGGCCACCACGTTCCAGCCGGTGCACGCCACCCACTCGCTCGGATCAGCTATCCAACGCTCTGCGAGGGCAACTGCATCCGGATGCTGTGCTGCTACTCCGGCAATGGCGCCGGTAAGCACGTAGGAGTCCAGGTCGCGCAGCCAGCCTTCCAGCTCGGCGCCGATCGCCGCAGACGGGTCGGCCACCATGGTGGCCAGCACGCGCGCGTCGTGGTTGCCGGTGAACCACAGGTCGCGTGCCAGCGCATGGTTGGTCTTCAACCGTTTCTTCAGCTTGCCGAAGTCGGCGTAGCTGACGCCGAAGACCGACCCCGTCACGTCGTGGCGCCGGTACGTCCTGGCCGTCTGTTCAGAACCGAGCGCTTCGAGGTCGCGCATCACGTCGTCTACCCGGGTCTGCTGATCGGTCGTCGCCATCGTCTGAGTTGCCATGGAAGTCCCTTTGAGTTGCCATGGAAGTCCCTTGCGTCGCGCCTTCTTGCGCTGAGAACGGCCGGCGCGGCGGTGAGTTCCCGGTGGCACGCGGCGTGCCCTACAGTGCGCGCCAGCAGCAGCCAGCCCGGCCGCGCTGCTAGAATCCTGGTGCCGGACGACTGGCGAAAAACGCGGGCAACCGCGGGGGAGTCCGGCGCCGTTCCTGGATTCAGCCGCTCGCCTGGGCTGGGGCGCCGACGTTTTGTCGGCGCCCCTTTGCGTTACTATGAGGTCTGCAGCAACGATGCTGCAGACAGAGGAGCACACGGATGATCGTGACTCTCCTGGGCGCCCCAGGGTCGGGGAAGGGCACACAGGGCCGGTGGCTGGCGACGCGGCTGGGTGCCAGCTACGTCTCGAGCGGGGACGTGCTGCGCCGTGCCATAGCGCGCGGCACCGCACTGGGCAGGAACGTGCAGCGCTTCGTGGAGCGTGGCGCCCTGGTGCCGGACGACGTGCTGGTGCCCGTGGTGATGGCCGAGGTGACGTCGCTTGAGACACCCGCGCAGTCTACGGGTGGTCCACAGAAAGTGGTGCTGGACGGCTTCCCGCGCACCTGTACGCAGGCTGAAGCATTCGACCGGCTCCACGCCGGCAGCGGGATGGACGCGGCGCTGCTGCTGCGCGTCCCCGACGAGGTGGTGGTGGCACGCCTGGCGGCACGGCTGTACTGCGACGGCTGCGGCAGCTCCTACAGCCTGGTCAGCCGCCCGCCGCGCCGCGAGGCCCTCTGCGATGGCTGCGACGACACGCTGACCCGCCGCGCGGACGACGCACCCGAAACGGTGCGCCACCGCCTCACGCTGTATGCCGCCGCTGTCCAGCCGCTGACCGACTACTACCGCCTGCGCGGCCGCCTGGCCGAAGTGGATGGCGACGGCGAAGAAGAGTGCGTGGCAGAGTCGCTCTACTCGGCGGTCAAGCCGCTGGTGGGCTCCCGCGCGTCACGGCTAGTCGCTGCCTAACGCGGTGTAGCCGATCTGCGGCAGCGTCACTCGCTGCTCCTGCCCGGCCGATGCGTGCTCTGAACCGGAGAAAACGCACAATTCCGTGCGCTTTGGCTTGATTCCCGTCCCCAGGGCATGATCGTGGCGGCCCTGATCAGCGTTAGAGGGTGTGGGATGCCAGAATGGTGAACCCGGTGACCAGACGTGCAGTCACCGGCGACGGGGGCGGCATGCCGGGCGCCGCGACGACAGGCGGCGAGTAGGCGATGATGCGGTGACGAGTGAGCTGAGCGGAAGCGTGCTGGTGATCGACCCGGACGACGCTGCCGCGGCGGTGATTGGGGCAACGGTGGAAGAGAGCGGGTACCGCGTGCGCCGCGCACGGACGGCGGCCGAGGCATGGGCGCAGCTGCGGCTGGAGGTGCCACAGGTGGTGGTGCTGGAGCTGATCCTTCCGGATGCCGACGGCCTGGTGCTGTGCGCCGACCTGCGGGCGCGCCTGGACGTGCCGATCATCGTGTGCAGCGCCGCGTCAGACCGGCGCGAGCGCATCCTGAGCCTGCGCCTGGGCGCCGACGACTTCATCGCCAAGCCGGTCGACCCGGAGGAGCTGCAGGTGCGCCTGGAAGCACGCCTGCGCCGTGCCACGCGCCGCGACAGAACGGCGGGTGGACCGGGAGACGGCGTGAGGGACAGGGCGGGAGACAGCGCCGGATCGCTGCGCACGCGGCTTGGTGGCCTATTCATCGACCGGCTGACGTGCCGCGCAACCGCGGATGGACGGGAACTGCGTCTGACGCCCACAGAGTTCAGACTGCTGTCGGTGTTCATCAGCCGGCCGAACGAGCCACTGACGCGCGAAGTGCTGGCGCGCGCTGCAGGCGACGACCTCTACCTCTCGGGCAGTCGAGCGCTGGACATGCACGTGCGCCGCCTGCGCGCCAAGCTGAACCAGGCGGCACAGCTTGGCGCGGCGGGTGTGCCGGCGATCGCGTCGGTGCGCGGGCAGGGCTATCGGCTGGCGCCGCGGCCGGGGTCGCGCTTCTCTTCAGCGGCCTGACGGGCAGGCACAGGCGCCGGCTTGGCTGGAGCGTCCTGGCGAGGCTCAGGTGCGGTTGCCGCAGGCGCGGACTGAGGCTTTACCGCTTCCACGGCCTTCGCGGGCTGGTTGGTCTTCGGCGGCTCGACGGGCTTGGCCGACTCGACCGGTATCGCCGGCTCCTGGGGCTTCGCCGGATCCACGGCCTTAACCGGCTGGTTGGGCTTTGCCGGTGCGGCGGGGTTCGCCGGCTCCACTGGCTTTGCCGGTGAAGGGTCTGTGTTCTTGGGCTGCGACGCTGGCGACGCGGGAGCAGGTTTTCCCGGTGCCGCCGCCGATGGCTCTTCCCGCTCTGCCGATGGCTTACCTAGCTCGGGAGATGGCTTCCCCGGCTGCTCGGCTGGTCGGTCTGGCTTTGAGTCTATTGCGGGAGACACTCCGGGAGGCCCATGAGGCGAGCGGTCCCCGGCATCGGCATCGGCGTCAGAACCAGAACCGGTAGCGGGGCCGGGACGATTCCCACGGGAGTGTCCCGCGGCGACCCCGTGGGGATCAGCGGAACGTCCCGGACCGCCTCGTGCCGGTTCAGGTAGATCCGCAGCGCCGTCAGGAGCTTGGCCACCATGCTGCGCGGGCTCCGGCCGCTGGGCGGGCGGACCGCTCTGCGGCGGCCGCCATGCCGGCTTGGTGGACGTCGGCTGGACGTGCGCCAGAACGTCCTGGGAGAGCACCATGGCGCGCGAGGCGGGCTCCACATGGACAGCAGTGCTCGCCACATCCGGTGGCGCTGGCGGTGACGGCGGTGCTGTGCGCGCCGGACTAGGCGCCACGGGCGCTGGCGAATGAGCCGTAGGTGCCGGTATGGCTGCGCGCGGCGAGGGGCTCGCCGAAGGTGGAGGCGGCTGGATGGTGGCGGGGGCAGCGGCGCTCAGATCCACATCGGGCTGGCGGACTGGTTCGTCAGGCGGCCCAATCATGAGCGATGGCTCAAGCTCCACCTCCGCCACTGCTTCAAGGAGATTCTCTTCTTCTAGAGACTCTGGAGTGACTGAGAGTTCTGCGGGCTGTGGGACCACCGCTTCGACCGCAGCCGGAACGGTGGGCGTGGCCGGAGCCGGTGTGGGTTGGACGAGTGCGGGCGTGGGTGAAGCGGGAGCGACCGCAGCAGCGGGGGCCGTGGCTGGGCCGGTGTCTGGCGGCGGCCCGCCGAACGCGGCGGAGATACGGCCTGGCAGCTCTGAGAGCACTTCGAGCGACGGTAGGGCGGGAACATCCGGGAGCTCGGGGAGGCCAACTTGCGTCACCTGCCACGCAACCAACATGACGCTGGCAAAGAATGCCGAGCCGGCGTAGAGCAGACCGGCGGCCGACGCGCGTACAAGAACGGCTTCACCGGCAGTTCCGACCAACAGCATGCGCAACCCGGCAGCGGCGCGCCGCCAACCAACGGGATGCTGGCTGTCCTGCGGCCTTTCTGCGGAATCGGCTGGGGGAGCTTCGTTCATTGTGCGCCTAGTAATGGATACGCGATAGCTAGGCAAGTGGTGCGTCCTGAGAACGAAAAGGAACGGAATTGGTTTACTAGGGCGTCACAAATGTGAACACTGTTACTTAACCCGAGGCGGCGGGGATGGTTGCCTCACCAGCCTGTGTGCGCTACGCCGTCTGGGCGCGGCTGGTCCTCAGCCAGGCTGAGGACAAACGCCGGTCATCTGGCCATGCCGTGAGGCCGGGCCCCGTGTGAGGATCAGGCCGCCACGAGTGAGAGCAGGTCGGGCAGCTCGGCCCAGCTGAGCAGCTCTTGCGGGGCAGCCGGCTGCTGCTCGGCGGCGAGCGAGGCCAGGGCGGCGCGCAGCGCTCCGGCAAGGGCGCCGGCAGTGGCAAAGCGGTCTGACGGCAGCTTCTGGAGAGCCTGCTCGACGACGTCCTGCACCACCGCAGGGACATGCGCCGGCAGGGGAGGGGGCGACTTTTCCAGGTGGGCGGTGAAGGTGTCGTAGGCGTCGCGGCCGGCAAACGGGACGTGGCCGGCGAGCATCTCGTAGAGGACGACGCCTAGTGAATAGATGTCGGCGCGGCGGTCCACGGGGAGGCCGGCGACCTGCTCCGGGGAGATGTAGTCGGGGGTGCCGGCGATGACGTTGTCCGCGGTGAGGCGCTGTCCGGCGGCGGCGTCGGCGCGAGCCAGGGCCAGGCCGAAGTCGGCCAGCACGGGCGTGCCGTCCTCCCGCAGCAGGATGTTCTCGGGCTTCACGTCGCGGTGGATCACGCCCTGCCCATGCGCCGCGTCGAGCCCTTCCGCAACGCCCACCGCGATGCGCAGCGCCTGCGCCACGGGCAGTGGGGCAGGATAGCTTTCGCGCAGCACTTGCGAGAGAGACTGCGGCAGCAGCTCCATCACCACGTACGAGCCACCGCCGGGCACGCCTGGGAGGAGCTCAGGCTGAATGCTAGTGCCTCCAGTGCCCGTGACCGATCCGTCGCCGAGGGAGCCAACGTCCAGCAAGCGCACGACGTTGGGATGGTCAAGGGAGCGTAGGACGCGGGCCTCGCGCGCCAGGCGGGTACGCGCCCCCGGGGCGCTGCCCCAGGCGCCGGGGAGGACCTTGACGGCCACGTCTTCTCCGGTGAGGGGATGCACGGCGTGGTAGACGACGGCGGTGCCGCCGGCGCCGATCTGCTCGAGCGCGCGGTAGGGGCCGAAGTGCAGCGCGCCTGTGGCGGTGAGCATAGAGATGGCAGAGGCGGACGTGTCTCCCAGACGGAGCACCTCCACCTGGGCATTGGTGCGGCGCAGACGCTCGCACAGCTCGCGGTTCATGGAGCGCAAGAGCGGCACGCTGCCGGCCACGAGCGCCTCGAACTCGTCGCGCTCGAGCGCCCAGAGGACGGCATCCTCGGCGGCAAGGATCGTGGCGGCGCGGGGAGCGCCGGTGAGCAGCGCCATCTCCCCGAATGAGTCGCCCGGACCCAGACGGGAGACGACGACCTTGTGCGGCGTGAGGCTGAGGCAGACTTCTAGGGCACCCTGCTTGACGATGAAAAAGCGATCGCCCGCGTCACCACGACGGAAGATGGCGGAGCCGGCGGGGACGCGGACCTCGTGCAGGCGGCGCCAGAGTCGCACCAGGTCGTGCGCCGGCAGACCGGCGAAGAGGGGGACACGCCGCAGCGTGTGCGCCAGCTGCACTTCGTGCGCTTCATCGCGCGGGGCGAACAGCCCTGGAAGCCGCATGATCGTGTACTCCGTTGCGTCTGGGTGTGCGAAGCGCTGCCCTCACCCCCGCTGCGTCTGGGTGTGCGAAGCGCTGCCCTCACCCCCGCTGCACAGCTTGCTTGCGGGAGTGTGGGACCACGGCGCCGTTGCCGTAGTTGCCACACGATCAACAGAGTACGCGGGATGGGGCAAACGCACACCGGCCGGGGGACGGGAACAGGATACCGCCCTGTGGAGGAGGAGAGAACCGGTCAGGTGGCTAGTTGACGCGGATTGGCGACGCACCAATCGGTGTGCGTCTGGGGTCAGTCGGAGTCGGCCATGGTGCGGTAGACCTGGCGGAGGTGGTCCCACCAGGGTGGGGCGTCGAGAACGTCGGTGGAGTCGGCCCACTGGGAGACGGAGCCGACAACCTGGTGCTGGTGGCGGACCAGGCGGCGGACGCGTTCATCGGCGATGGCCTCTCGGAGGGCGCGCCAGTGGGCGCCTTCGGGCAGCACAGTGAAGGGGCGGGTATGGAAGGGGCCGGGTGTGGGATCGACGAATGGGGTGAGGCCAAGGGTATTGTGCTGCTCCGCGACGAGGCGGTAGATGGCGGCGAAGTGGGTGTCGCGCTGCTGCCAGGTCTCGCCGCTCAGGGCCGCGCTGAGGTGGGGGGTGAGGCGCGGCGCAATGCCGAGCTGCGCGAAGGCGCTGCCGAACCACTTGGAGTAGGGAGCGTACCGACGCTCCATGAGGAAGCAGAGCTGCATCACCTCACGCACCAGGCGGGCGGCAAGGACGCGTGAGCCGAGCTCGTCGCCGACTTCGCCGGTGCGGCCCATGAACGCCGCTTCCTGACCGATGCGGTGCCACTGCTCCGCCAGCAGGTAGAGCCAGACGTCGTGCGGGTACCAGCGCAAGGCTTCGCGGGCGCGGGCGAGCTCGCCGGTGTCGTCGCGATAGATGGGACCGGAGACGACGGTGCGCAGGCGTTGGGTGGGGACCGCGAGCCACTCCTGGACGCGCCAGTGCGCATCGCGCAGGGGATCGACGCCGAGCCAGTTGCGCAGGACGTTTCGCTCCGCGCCGACCCCGACGTGGTGGCGGATGGGGCGGCTGGTGGCCATGACCATGTCGCCGTGGCGCCAGAGCACGGGTGAGCCGTCTTCCGGGTCTCGCCAGCGGGTGGGGAAGCCGCGCACGTGGAAGGGGAGCTCGTCGCTCAGCACGGCGCGGATGCGGGCGCCGAGCGCGGGGCTGTGCTCGTCCTGGGCGATGAAGAGGGTGATGGCGGGGCCCCAGCCGTGGTCCATGGAGCGCTCGGTGTCGAAGCCCAGCACGTCCGAGCCGGCCTGGATGTGCGCGGCGCCCCAGCGGAGGCCGGGGAAGTGGCGCTCCACGATGGGGCGCACCGCCTCCTCGTAGAAGAAGAGGTTGAGCCGGTTGCCCGGCATGAAGGGCGGCAGCTGCGCCGGGAGCGGCTCTGGCACGCTACTGGAGCTGGCCGCTGGCGTCGAGGCGGCCGCCGGCTGCTTCGATGGCGGCGCGGGCTTCGGCCTGGGCTTCGTCGAGGGCCTGGCGGACGGGCTTCTCGCCCTTGAGGCCGGCGGTGATGTGCTTGCCGGCGGCGGCGGCGAGCTCCGGCCACCAGACGCCCTGGTAGAAGGGCAGCATGGTGTCCGCGGCTTCACGCAGGATAGGCCCAACGCGCTGGTTGTTGAACCAGGGGATGGGCTCCTTCATACGCGGATCGTCGTAGACCTTCTTGTAGGTGGGCCAGACCTGGCGGGCGTCGTAGTCGTGCAGGACGGCCTTGCTGCCGTGCTCCCAAATGAGGAAGTCCGTGGCGACGTCTTTGGCCCTGGAGTCCTTGAGCACGGCCATGCCGGTGCCGCCCTGGCTGGTGGTGACGGCCTTGCCGGAGGCGCTCCACTGTGGCATGGGCTGGATGGTCCAGCGGCCGTCGGTGTCCGGCGCGTCGTTGCGCAGGCCGCCGGAGACTTTCCAGGTGGGGCCCACGTCGGCCGCGGCGCGCCCGGTGTTGATGGACTCGCGGCGCAGGGTGCCGCTTTCCAGGGCGGCGGCCTTGAAGCGCGAGGTGAGGTCCACGAGGTACTGCATGGCGCGGGCGTTGGCCTGGTGGTTGATGGAGAGACGGGTGCCCTTGTCCCAATAGCCGCCGCCGGCCTGGATGGCGAGCATGTGGAAGAGGCCAATGGGGCCGGTGGGCACCCAGAAGAGTCCGTCTGGGGCAATGCCGGAGACCTTGCGCCGGCCTCGGCGGCGTCGTCCCAGGTCATGATGGGGGTCTTGATGCCGGCCTGCTGGAAGAGGTCATGCCGGTAGGCGAAGACGCAGGCGTTGAGCTCGTTGCCGAGCGCATAGTACTTGCCGTTGATGGACCAGGGATCGACGAAGGAGCCTTTGAAGAAGTCGGCGTCGCGGCCCTTGAGGTAGTCGTTGAAGGCGACGAGCGGCGGGTTGGGGTTCTTGAGCAGCTTGCCCATGACGTTGATGAGCACGTCGGCCATGTCCGGGGCGCCGCTGCCGGCGGCGAGGGTGACGACGAGCTTGTCGGCCAGCTCGGTGCCGTGGGCCATCCTGGTCCAGGTGACGGTGTGGGTGGCGCCCTTTTCCTTGTTGTAGTCGGCCAGCGCCTTCTGCTGCCACGCGATGCGCACGTCGGCCGCCAGCCACGCTTCCATAGTGGCGTTCTTCTGGGCAGCAGCGGGCGGCTGGGAGCGCGAGTCGGCGCCCGCACCTGGGCCCGCGCAGGCGGCGACCGTGCCGGCCGTGGTGGCGAGCATGCCGGCGCCGCCGGCCAGCAGGGCGCGACGGGTGCGCGACCGCACGGCGGAGGAACCGGCTGGAGTGACCAGGGCCGAGGACGGGAACGGGATCGGGAACGTAGACACAGTAGACACAGTAGACACGATGGATACCTCGCTGAGACACATGGTGCCTGGCGCCGGGCCGGGCGTCAACCGGGCGGATGGAACCGGCGGGGTGGGTGTTGTGTCCCTTTGTGTCCCGTTGTGTCCGGTGCTACTCGGTCCAGTGTGGCCACGCAGGTGGGACATGGTGCGGGTGATTGGCTGGCCAGCGGCTGGTACTGCCTGATTCTTGTAGTCATTTGTAGCTTTTTGTAGCCCAAGTCACACGCTCAGGAGTCAGGTATCGCAGTAAGAGCGCTCACGGCGGCGGCACGGCTGACAATACCCCCTATAGATGAAGACGGTTTGGCGGGCCGAAACCGGCAGGGTACTTACGGCAGGTGGGGCGTTGCGCCGGCTTGACGGCCGCACCGTTGAAGGGAGCGGGCGCTTCTGGGGCAGACGGCAGCACCAGGGCGGGCTGCGGCGTCCGGCGCACCACGACACCGGAGCTTTCTTTTGTCGCCGTTACCTTCTCGCTGGAGCTCGTCGACCTGCGGCCAAATCTGAGTGTGTTCACGGCGGTGTCGTCAATTGCGCCCCGCTTGAAACCGTCGTATGCCGCTTCGAATGAGGGTCGCGGTATCTTCGAGGTCATCATTGTGTGCCGGATGGAGGGGTCCACCCGATCATACAGTGGCTGGAACTGAGCGCTCATGGTGACGGTGATGGGCGGGACCCAACAGTGGGCTGACCATGCTCCGGCCGGTCTGCGATACTCGCCCACCCGTGACGGAGCCTCAGACAGTCACTGCCACGCGCAAGTCGGCGCTCGATATCTGCCTGCCCGAGCTCTGTCCCCTGGTCGACCGCTGGCGTCTGCCGACAGTACCCGGGGCCTCACTGGGCGTTCCACCACACATCACCTTGCTCTACCCGTGGCGGGCGGCGCCCGTTGGGCAGCAGGACCTGGACGAGGCCGCCGCTGCTCTCGCCGGTGTGCCACCACTCACCGTCACGTTCCGGCGGCTGGGGCGGTTCCCCACGGCGGTCTATCTTGTCCCCGAGCCTGAGGATGTCCTGCGGCGGCTCATCCGACGCCTGGTAGCGGCGTTTCCCGATACGCCACCGTATGGTGGCCAGTTCGCCGATCCAACCCCGCACCTCACGGTCGCCAAAGCCGCCACCGAAGTTGAGGCGGCGCGGCTGGAAGACGAGATCGCTCGCCATCTCGCGCCACACCTGCCGCTTGTCTATCCCGTACGAGCGTTAGCGGTCGAAGAGGAAGGCGCCGACGGGCGTTGGTCAACTCGCTCAGTTATCCGGCTGGCTGCGTAGCACCAGCATGGGCAGCGAGGGCGGTACGCAGCGTCTCGAGGCTCACCGGCTTGGAGAGCACGAGGTCGACCGCGGATGGCGACTCGCCGGCGGCGGCCATAAGGTCGCCGTACCCAGTGAGCAGCAGCACGGGGAGCTGCGGGTGCAACGCCTTGGCCTCCGCGGCGAGCTGCTCACCGCTCATGCCACCGGGCATGGCACGGTCAGTCAGCAGGACATCGAAACGGCCGGTGCGGAGCGCGGCCAGCCCGGTCGCACCGTCGTGTGCCTCCACCACTAGGTGGCCGTCCGCCTCCAGCATCGCGGTGGTGACCATTCTCACGGCCGGGTCGTCGTCCACCACCAGCAGGCGCAGCGGCGGGCGCGAGTCGCCTGCGCCTTCCACACCACCGGCGGCGGTGGGCACTGCTGCCTCGGACGGAGCTGCCAGAGGCAGACGCAGGCGGACGGTCGTGCCGGTGCCGGGCGCGCTTTCGATCTCTATCGTGCCGCCGTGGCGCTGGACGGTGCCGTGCACCATAGCGAGCCCCAGCCCGGTGCCCTTCTCGCCCTTGGTGGTGAAGAACGGCTCCAGGCAGCGCCGACGCGTCTCCTCGTCCATGCCGCCGCCGGTGTCGTGCACCTCCAGCGCCACGCTGGCATCCTCGATCCGCGTGCGGACGGTGATGGCGCCACCGGCGGGCAGCGCGTCGACGGCATTTATAACGAGGTTGGCGAGCGCCTCGCGCAACTCGGCAGCGCTGCCCGCGACCGGCAGTAGCGCCGGCGCCAACTCGGTACGGACGGCGATGGTCCTGCCGCCCGCCTGGGCGTCGTCCTTCCAGCGCGGGCGGGTGAGATCGACCGTCTGCGCCACTATCGCCGCGAGATCAACCAGCGCGAACGCGTCGTGCCCGTCACGGGAGCGGTAGAACTCACGCAAGCGCCGGACCACGTCGGCGGCGTCGAGCGCGCCAGTGTGCAGCAGGTCCAGCCACTCGCGCTGCTGGCGCGGAAGGGCAGCCGCATGCGTCCGCAGCAGCTCGGAAAAGCCGACCACGGGTGCGAGCGTGTTGTTGAGGTCGTGCGCGATGCCCGCGGCGAGCTGCCCCAGCGCCTTGAGCCGCTCCTGCTGCACGAGCTGCACTTGCGCCGCCTCGAGCTCTTCATAGGCGCACTCCAGCCGCGCCGCGCTCTCCCGCACCTGGCGCTCGGCGGCGGTGCGCTCGGCGATCTCGCGCTGCGCGTCCTCGTACAGCTGCGCGTTGTGCACGGCCAGCGCCAGGTGTGCGGCCACGCCCTCCAGCAGCGCCACGCACTCGGCCGTCGCCCTATCCGGCTCGGCGAACGCCACGTTTAGCGTCCCCCACACCGTGCCCCCAACGGGTATGGGTACGGATACCACCGAGCGGACGCCGTTGACGGGGAAATCACGCGGGGGCGCGGCCGACGACTGCAGGGTATCGTCGATTGTGACAGTCCGACCAGTCCGCACGGCGCCGGCGTTGGCTCCAGCCTTAACAGTGACACCGCTGCCCGGGTCCCCGGCGAGTGTCCACCCGTGCCCCACCCACGGGTCGGGCGCGCCGCCGCGCACGCGGCCGGCAAGCACGCGCAGCGCGTCCGCGGCTGCCTCATAGCGCACGATACGGCAGCGCGCGGCGCCAGTGAGCGCCACCACTTCGGTCACGACGCGGTCGAGCAGCGGGGGCAGGTCGAGCGAGCTGGCTGCGACGCGGGCGAACTCGTTGATCAGGCGGCGCTCCTCGGCCTGACGCGCGATGGTTGCCTCACGCTCCAGTCCCGCAGCTAGCGCGGCGCGCAGCTCGTCTGCCTGCCGCCGGACCTCGTCGTACAAGCGGGCGTTGTCCAGCGCTACCGCCAGCTGCGCCGCTACGCCCTCCAGAACGCTCACGTCGTCGTCAGAGAAATCGGCGCGGCCGGAACCGAGCGTGAGCACTCCGATGGTTTCACAGCCGCGCGTGCGCAGCGGCACCGACACGCTGCGCTTGTACACACCGGCGTGGTCGGCGTGGCTGCCGGAGTCCAGAGCGGCGGTGAAGTGGGCGGCGTTCTCCGGTCGCAGGGTGGCGTGCATGGCCCGGGCGTGCTCGCGGCCGTGGCAGCGCACGGGCTGGCTGCGCTGGAAAGCGATTCCGGAGATACCCTCCCCTGGCCGCAGCCGTATGCGTCCGTACTCATCCCCCAACCCGACCAGGGCGTGCGGAACCAGCTCGTCGGCCTGAGGGTCGTGCAGGAACACCGCTGCCGTGTCGATCTCCGGCAGAGCCTCCCGGAGGGTGCGAAGGGCATCGTCCAAAGGAGCGCCCAGCTTCATGGCTGGCCCAACGGTGGTGGACACCTCTAACAGCAGGCGCAGCCGGCGGGTGAGCCTCAGCAGCTGGTGCTCGGCCCCTGTCCGCAGGCGCGCGTCGGCGTCGCTGGCGAGCAGGCGCGGGTCGCCTTGGCGAGGGCCGTCGTGCAGCCCCCCCTCGGGCGCGTCACGGCGCTCGGGCGCTGCTTCACCCACGGAAGCGGTGGGCACAGCCATGCCGATCGTCATCGTTTCTCCTCCCGGAGGGCACTTCAGGCAGCCGGTGCCGCTCGAGCGGTCGAGTGGCCATGCCGTGCGCCAGGACAATCGTACGGGCTCAAGGACAAACCTAGGTGAAAGCCTGGGCCAAACGCGGTGTACGTCACCGCTCTAGCTGGCCGCTACCCGGGCCGCAGGCGCAGGGTGGCCACCACCGGGCGGTGGTCGGAGCCGGTGACTTCCTGGAGCACAGCGGCGCTGCGGGTGGTGAAGTGGCGCGAGTGCAGCACGTAGTCGATGCGGATCAGGGAGGGGATCGGCAGGCCGAGGCCGCGCAGGTGCAGCTTGGGGTGGGCGGGGAAGGTGAGGCCAAAGCCCCAGCCCGCCTCACGGTAGGCGTCGCGCAGCCCGGTGGAGCGCAGCAGACGGTATTCGGGGGTCTGGTCGGTGAGGTTGAGGTCGCCCGCTACCACCAGCGGCTCGCGCGCCAGCGCGCGCACCGCCGGGACGAATGCGTCCACCTCACGGCGGCGCTGCGCCGTGGACTGGCCGACGTAGACGGGGACCGGCAGGCGCCGCACGGTGCCAAAGTAGACTTCGGGCGGCGTGAGGTGGAGGTTGACCAGGTGGACGCGCCGCCCGCCGTGCTCTAACGAGAGGTGCTGCCAGCGCAGGCTGTTGCGGGTGGGGCCGGTAGCAGTGCTTGCGCCGCCTGCGCTGCCTACACCGTCCACGCCGCCGACGCCGCCCCACGTTTCTTCTACCCGGAGTGGGCGCCGGCTCCAGACGCCACCGCCTTCGGGACCGGGGTGCGGGCGCAAGTCGCGGTACGGGTACTCGTCTCGCAGCGCGGCGTCCAACGATGTGGCCAGTGTGGGAGAGAGTTCCTGCACCAGCAGCACGTCCGGGGCGGCGCGGCGCACCGCCGCCGCCAGCTCCTCCGGGGCACCATTGACGTAGAGCAGGTTGAAGGTCATCACCCGTAGGTCCACGGCCGGCTGACCCGGCGCCGCCGCCGGCGCGACCTGGCGCAAGTGCGGCAGGCGCGGCACGAAGAGGCCGCCGTACACCACCACGAAGACCAACCACGGAGCGGTGGCGCTCAGCAGCGCAGCGCGCGACCGGGCCAGCAGCGCGGTGAGCAGCCAGGCGGGTAGCGGCGCGAACCAGAAGGGCACGAACTCGGTGGCCAGCGACACGACGTCGCGGCCGGCCGCCCAGACCCGCCCCGTCAGCGCACCGGAGGGTGGACCAGCGGGCGCCTCCACCACGTGCCGCGCCGCCAGGAAGACCAGCAGCGCCGCGGCGTGCAGCAGCGGCAGAGCCGTACGCGTCCAGGCGATCCCCCGCGAGAACAGCCGGTTCATCGTGCAGAGAAAACACCGCGGCACGGGCGCATGTGACAGGAGACGTCGCTCTAGCTGGGCGTCGGCGTCGAGCAGCGCCAGGAGGCCGGCGGCCACCAATCACGTGGGCGGCTCGGGTCCCTCGCCCATCCTCCGGTCCCCCTGACGCCCTGCGCGCTTGCTGCGCAAGTGCTCGGTTGTCTGCTCGGGATGACGGCCGAGCAAGGTTGCCGAACTCTGGCTACAACCAGCACGCTCGGGATCACGGACCAATTGCTCGTTGCAGGACTAGGCAATACCAGATGGCATGCGCGCTATATGGCGCCGTCCCGGCGGAGGGCCAGGAGCGCCTCACGAGCGCGCCAGCGCGCGACGTGGAGGGCCGGCCAGTCCGCCCAGGTGACCAACGCGCCAGTCTCGGCGCCGGAGAGCTGCTCCAGGCGCGCCGCCAGGTCCTGGCGCAGTCGCTCGCGCACCTCAGGGGGCGTTGTGTGGTCTACCAGCCCCGCGGCCAGGGCGGGTACGGCGTCGTCAGAGAGCAGGTGGACGTAGCGCAC
Source organism: uncultured Chloroflexota bacterium (assembly GCA_902805635.1). Lineage (GTDB taxonomy): Bacteria > Chloroflexota > UBA11872 > UBA12225 > UBA12225 > CADCTC01. The sequence continues at coordinate 34,249 of CADCTC010000131.1, read as the reverse complement.
GGAGAGCTCGTCGCGCCGCGCGAGGTTGGCGGCGGCTACACCGGCGTCCGGGTCCTGAAGATTGACGCTGGCGAGGAAGCCGAGCGACGCGACGAACGCGCCGATGGCGAAGCGGTCCGGCCGCAGCCACAGCGTGGCGGTGAGCCAGGCATACGCCAGCGCCAGCCAGATGATGCTCCAGCGCACGTACAGGCGCGTACCGGTGTTGATATAGAACTCCACCTGCTCCCAGGCCCCCATGCGCCGGAAGGCAGACGCCAGGATGACCAGCGTCAGGCCAATTAGGACGGTGCACAGTGCGTTGAACGCCTGCGTACGCCGGTCCACGGGCCAGTACAAGTCGCACGCCACTGGGAAACGACGAGTAGCCGAACCACCCTGGCTGCGCCTACCGTCCGAGCCACTCTGGCCGCTCTGGCGGCTTAGGCCGCTGCAGCTGCCCAGCCGGCGCCAGCCGCGCCACCAGTGCCACTCGCGGCCCCACGCCAGAGCCCGCAGGCCGACGATCAGCAACAGCGTCAACCCGGACACGGCCAGCAGCTCGCCGAAGCCGCGGCGAGCGTAGTGGCGGTAGTCCTCGAAGTGCAGGGTGCGGGCGGCCTCTCCACTGAAGAGGTACGCGAGCTGCACCCAGACGAAGACGGCGAACAGCGCGTCCACCAGCGCCAGCACGGTGGCGGCCTCGCCGAACCCCAGCCTGAGGTTGGTCAGGAGCGGCGGCCGCGACACGCGCGCGCCGGGCAAGACTGGGGCATCCCCCTCAGCATCCCCTTCGGCGTCCCCCTCGGCGTCCCCCTCGGCGTCCTTCTGGAAAGCCTCAACTGGATCGAGGGCATTTTCCAGAGAAGCCACCGGCACTGGTGTGGCAACGGCAGCGGGCAGACGACGCAGCGCCACCAGCAAGGCGCCGGCTGCCAGCCACGTGACACCTAGCGCGATCGAAAGGCGCCACAGGCGCTGCGGTGCGTTCGACAGCAGGTCGATACCGAAGACGTCATCCACGTAGCGCGCAAAGACGGCGTCCGCGGAGCTGAGTAAGGCGGTGAACACGATCAGCACCGGCAACGCCAGGAGCGCGCCACGCACGACGGGTAGCGCGCGGGCCACGCGCCGCCGCTGCCGGGCCGCGGCCCGACCGGCGGTAGCCACCACGGGCGCGGGCCGGCGCGCCATGCCGGCCAGCGACATGGCCATCGCCGCTGGATAACCGAGCAGGCCCAACGCCTCCACGCGGCCACCGGCGTAGAAGAACGCCAGCAGACAGCCCAGCGCGACAGTGGCGCCAAGGTTGAGTACCGTCAGCACGCCATTGGCGCGCACCGCCACCATGCCAGCAAAGAACAGCAGCGGCGCCGCCAGCCAGAGGATGCGCCGCTCCACCGGCGCGGACACGCGCCGGGCCACACCGTCCAGCACCGTCAGCGCCAGCAGCGCGAACAGCAGCGCGAACAGCAGCACCGAGATCCCTGGCAGCTTGCCGTAGAACAGCGTATCCGCCGCCCAGCCCAGCAGCGCCGCCGGCGCCAGCACCTGCCGCGCGAGCTGCAGGTGCGCCAGGTCAAGCCGGCGGTCCGGGCGGCTTGGGATCAGAATTGTCACGTTCTCGGCCATCCGCGCACTCCATCGGGCGTGATATGGCTGCAAACGACCGTTCTTGGCGGCCGGAGACAGTGCTGCCATCAGCCACACATGGCGTCGCTACAAGTTACCGTGGCAAACAGCGGTGCCCCGGTGTCCACTATCGCTCCTCCACTGGACCCGGGACGTGAACCCAGGTGAAGGCTGGCTGATTGTGCTCGCTAGCCGCTTAGGTGTGGCAGAATGGCACAACCGACGTCGATCCATTGCGGGACCTGGTCCTGCGGGACCAGGTCCTGCGGGACCTGGTCCTGATCACGGTAACGGGGGGACTGGCTCCACCAATGCGCACACTGCTCCTGCTGACGTTAGGGCCGGTGGCCTGGGCGATGGGCTTCGGGGCGGTTCCGCTGGCCGTGTTCCTGGCCACATTTGGGTTCGTGCAGGACGTGTTCCCTGACCCCGATCAACGATGGATCGCATTCGCGGCCGCAGTGGCGGCGACGGCCACGTTGCTGGCGATCATGGCGAGGCTATTTCGCGTGTATGACCGGATGACCGCCGCCACTCGCGGAGACGTTGCCGGCGCAGGGGCCGTGCGCGGAACGGAAGCGTGGGCGTGTCGCGGCTGTGGCGCGCCGGTGACAGTCCACGATGCTGCGTGCCGTGCCTGCGGCACGCTCACCGCCGCAACGCTCACCGGCAGAGGGCCGGGCTAGTCTCCATAGGCGCGGGTGAGCCGCGAGTACTTCTGGACGCAACTACGTGTGTACACTGGCCCATCTTCATGGGGCTGGATGCTCAAGACATGCAGTGGGGGAGTGACGGCGGCGCAGGATGACTGGGCAGACTTTTGGAGTGGTCAACCGCTCGGATCAGCCGATCCACAGCGTGGAGGAATGGCTCAGTGTGGCCCCTCCCGCCGGAGGCGAGCGCCAGTGGCGGGAGGGGCGGAGCGCGATGGAGCTCGCCTGCCGTTGGATGGGTGGCCGTGTACCCGATGAGGTCGCCTCGGTGCTGGCCACTCATGCCGCTTTCGCTGAGTTCGATCCAGAGCAGGCGATTGCGGAAGTGAAAACGCCGCTCGACAACCTGCGCGGGAACACCCGGAACCATGACCTGTTGGTGATCGGGCGATGCGGCGGCGAGAGGGCGCTGCTTGACATCGAGGGCAAGGCCGATGAGCCGTTCGGCGACACCATCGCCCAGCGGCTGGCAAAGGCTCGGGCTATGCGCTCGGAGAACCCCCGCTCGCGGGCTGCCGAGCGCGTGGAGTCGCTGTGCGCATGGGTGCTCGGGGCGGAACCGGAGGAGGTGGGCGGCTTGCGCTACCAGCTGCTTCACGCCTTGGGTGCTGCGGTCCTGGCCGCCCAGACACATGGCGCTCACCAGGTGGCATGGCTGGCGCACGAGTTCCGCACCCCCGGGGTCACCAGTGAGAGGCGGCACCAAGCGAACGCGGACGATCTCGACGCTTTCGTCGCCCGTCTGGTCGCCCCCGGAACCTCGCTCCCATCGTCGGGCAGGCTGGTCGGGCCGCTGACCTTTCGGGGCGATCGCGGCTCAGCTGGCATCAGCCTGTACGCCGGCAAAGCTGTGTGCGTCCCTCGCTAACGTCGACGGACGAAGTGGTTTGTTCCTCCCCCAGCGTCCACGATCACCGGCATCGTCATGGCGGGAGCGGCCGGCGCCTGAGTGATATTGACGTTCACCGTCTGACTGAAGGAGTACGACCGTGACCACTGCGACCTCTGCCTCCGCTGTCCTTGGCATCCCGACCACCAACCACGGCGTGGTGGATGCCCATCGCGCCGCGCAGCCCGCGGCCAACGGCACGTTTCTCATCGGGTACGACGTGGAGTCGGGCAATGTGGACGTCACGCGCCCGTTCCTCCGCCGCGTGCTCGAGATTCATGAGGCTACTGGCGTCCCCGCCACCTTCTTCCTGTGCGGCCGCACCGTCGCACTCAACCGAGATGAGCTGCGCCCCTTCGCCCGACATCCGCTGTTCGATCTCCAGCAGCACACCTATAACCACGTCCTGCTAAAGAGCGTGTGCATAGAAGACCCGGACGAGGGCGTTCGCTTCTTCAAGGGCGGCACCCTCGACCAGATCCGTGACGAGGTGCGTCGCACCTCAGACCTGCTGCGCGACGAGTACGGGGTAGAGTGCCGCGGCCTCACCGGCCCCTACTGCTACTACCGCGGCCTGGTGGACCGCCATGACATCCTGCAGATCCTCTGGGAGGAAGGCATCCGCTTCACCCGCACCTGGGGCCGCAATGAAAGAGACTGGCAGCCCGTGGAGTTGGACGTGCAGCCATTCTGGTATGCGCCACAGGGTTTCCCCGCTGTGCTGGAGGTGCCCATCCACGGCTGGCAGGACATCTCGCTGCGCAAGACGGTGGGCTGGACCAACTTCCAGGGCTTTCTGGACGGCACCTTCCCCTACATGGAGCGCGCGGCGCACGAAGGCCTAACCTTCTCCTTCTGCACCCACGACCACTCCAGCACTCGCGAGGACCCCGGGATGCAGATCACCGAATCCATCCTCCGGCGCGCCACAGCGCTCGGCATGGACACTACCACGTACGCCGCATACCACGCGGCGCTGGAGGTTCGGTAAGCACAGCGGCAGCAGCCGCCGTGCTACGCCAGCGCGGAACCGAGCGTGGGGTGCAGCACCACGCTGGTGACCTTGGCGGTGAGGGGGCCGTCGCGCTCGCTCTCCTCCTTGGCCTTGAGCCAGGCGGGGTCGGCACGGAAGGCGTCCCACGCCTGCTTGATCTGCTCCTCGCGCTCGAACTTGCAAAGGTAGACCAGCTGGTCCGCGTCGTGGCGCTTCCAGAAACCTACGACCTCTACGCCGTGCTTCTTCAATAGCGCCAGTGTGTGGTCCCTGAAACGGGCCTCAATGCCCGCCATCTTGCCCGGATGGATGTCGTAGGTGCGCAGCTCATACACGGCCATATGACGCTGATGCTAGCGGACGGAGGCGTGGCGCGCCCGCGGTTGTGGCCACAGTTGTGGCCGCGGTTGTGGCGCGTGCTACTACAGCAGGGAGGGAGCTGACGTGGCGAACGACGGCAAGCAGGACAGCAGGCAGCGTACGGTAATCGTCGCCGGAGCGACGGCGCGTACGGCGGGAGCCGTGCTGCGCACGTTCTTGGATGCGGGCTACCAGGTGGCGGCGCTCGCAAGAGACGGCGCGAGGCTGCACGCGCAGCTGGAGCGGCTGCCGGCGGAGGCAGGGGAGCGCGTGCTGCCGCTCACGGCGGACCTGCGCGAGCCGGCGCAGGTGGAGCGCGCCGTCGCGGCGGCGGTGGAGCGGTTCGGCCGAGTCGATGCATCGGTGGACCTGGCACAGGCCGGCACCGCGTGGAAGCCGTTCGCCGAGACGTCGCTGGACGACCTCCGCGCGCAGGTGGATGGCAGCCTGGTGACCGCGTACACGTCGTGCCGGGCGGTGCTGCCGCACATGCTGGCACAGGGCGAAGGCTACATCGTCACCGTGGCCGGCGGCAGCGCCCTGGACCCTGGCCCGGGCCGCGCGCTGTTCGGCGCGTGCAAGGCGGCGATCGTGGCCATGACTAAGGGCATCGCGCGCGACCACAAGTCTCAGGGCATCCGCGCCAACTGCCTCGTCGCGGGCGGCATTGCGACCGATCAGGCGCGGCGGTCAATGAGTGCCGCCGACTATCAGGCGGCGGTGACACTCCAGGAGTTCGCCGGCGCGCTGCTCTACCTCACCTCCCCCGGCGCGTCGGGCCTGAGTGGCGCCGTGATCGAGCTCAACGGCCGCGAGATCGATTAGCCTCCATGCAGGGCGGCGAACAGGCTCCGGCTGGTGTGCCGGAGCCTGTTCGCGAGAATCGGCGGTGCCCGCGGGGTAGGAGCCCGCCGGTGTCAGCGGACTAAGCGGGCCAGAGTGCTAGACGGGCGAGCGTCCCGGCAGCGCGCGCACGATGGCGATGAAGATGCAGGCGCCAATGAAGGCGACCACGATGCTGCCAATGAAGCCCATTTCGCCCAGATTGAGCATACTGACCAGGAAACCACCGACAAACGCGCCGATGATGCCCATGATGATGTCGCCGATCAACCCGTAGCCGCCGCCCTTCATCACCTTTCCGGCAAGAAAGCCAGCAATCGCTCCGACGATCAGCCAGGCGATAAGTCCTCCAGGATCAAGCATGCGATGTGTCCTTTCTGGCAGACGTGCCTTGCTTGCACGCCGCTCCGGCCAGGTTGAAACGCACGACGCGTGCCATCCTAACGCACACCTGCACTTTGGCCGCGCGTCGCCGTGTTCTACAGTGCTGGTGTATGACCGGAGGCAAGCTTGAAGAGCGATGGCTGACAGTGCAGGACATCGTGAGGCAGCTGCACGTGGATCCGCACACCGTGCGCCGATGGATCAGGGAGGGCGGGCTGCGAGGCCAGATGGTGGGCGGGCGGCAGCCGGGGTATCGGGTGCGTGAGACAGACCTGCGGCGGTTCCTGGCGGCCCGCGGCGCGGATCAGGCGGGAATGGAACGCGGGCAGTAGCGGTAGGGGCCAGCCGCTGGCGGAGTGAGCGCAGCCGCGGTGCTGCCGGACTCCCAGTCCATCGAGTGGGGCGTGCTAGTTCTCTTGCAGCTGGTACTGAATGGCGCGCTGCCAGGCATCCGCCAGAGGGGCCTGAGTGAGGATGTAGCGTCGCTCCTCGTCGGTCATGCTGCCCGGCTCCGTGGCCAGATGGGCGCGGAGCACGTCGATGCGCGCTGGATGTCGCTCGACGATCCGGATGGGGCCGGCGACAGGCACCTGACCCGGCCGGAACACGCGGAGGTACCACCCGGTGCGGCCGGTAGCCTGCAGTCGCTCGGTTATGCCCGGCCGGCCGGCGTGCATCCCCAGCTTGAAGCACGGGCTGCGCGGTTGTGCTATTGCTAGAAGCGCATCGCCCCAGCTCCACACATCGCCGATGCAGGTGGCCGCTTCGGTCCAGCCGGCTACGGTCAGGTTCTCGCCGAACGAGGCAGGGCCAAAGTCGCGTCCCTCCTCCTCGCGCCAGCGCGGCCAGTGGTCCGCCGGGTAGGCATACACTGCCTTGTCGGGGCCGCCATGCACCCGACGGTCTGCCTGCCCGTCGCCCTCCAAGTTCTCCCAGTCCAGGTACAGCGTGTCCACACGCACGGGTTGCTTGGCGATCGCACTGACTACCGCGACCTCGCGCCGGCGGACGGTGAGCCGGCCGAGCACCTGTGGTTGGGCAACGTTTACGGAGACGAGCCGCACGAGGTCTGCGGACCCGTCCTGTTCTGGGTCCTGCCCCGGGGCACTTGTGTGAGGAAGCATATGAGCGAGTATGGTAAGTAGCGCACGTGATGACAGGACAATCACCCGGCGATTCGGAATCCCCTGAGTCACCCGGAGCGGCGACCACGGGCACTCCAGACCTGCTGGTGGTGAAAGAGGGCAGCGGGTTGGAGCGTGTACTGCCGATTGGGCTGGATCCCCTGGGGATTGGCCGGGACGGGCAGAGCGCGGTGTGTCTGAACAGCCCCTACGTGTCGCGTCACCACGCGCGGATCGAACGACGGGCCGGCGGCGTGTGGCTGGTGGACCTGGGCAGCCGCAACGGCGTGGCGGTGAACGGAAAGCGGGTAGTGGGCGATGTGGCGCTGCGGCCGGGCGACGTGATCGCCATCACGGACGTGCGCATCCAGTGCCTGACAGATGGGAAACCCGGCGAGGACACGCAAGTGTTCGAGTGGCACGGCAACCTGGATCACGGCGCGCAGGAGCCCGCCTCTCTCGCAGCTGAGGATGGCACGCTGCATGACTCGGGATCGGCGATGGCGCCGCCGGCAGCAACACCGGGACCGGATGATGCGCTGCGCGTCGATCCGCCCATCCATAAGGTGTGGATCGGTGGGCGTGAGCCGGAACGCCGCCTCTCGGCGCAGGAGTTCGCGCTGGTGGTCTACCTGTGGGAGCACAAAGATCGTGTCTGCACGCGCGAGGAGCTGGGCGATGCGATCTGGGGGCACGGACGGTGGGAGCCGAACATGCTGCACCGGTTGGTGCACCGGCTGAAGGAGAAGATCGAGCCTGCGGCCTCCCAGACCGCCGCGTCACCGGCCAAGGGTGCCGGCGACCGCATAGCATCGCGCTACGTCCAGAGTATTCCGTGGGTGGGGTACCGGCTCACGCCCTGACCACGCACCGATGCCCTGACCGCGGACAGGCACACGAGACCCGCTGAAGCGAGCCGTTTGGTGAACTGTCAGGCAGCAGGTCGTGACTTGTCAGCACCAAATAGTCCATGCTGTGGGCATGATGGACGTGTTACGCCCCCCAGCGGTTGGACACCAGGTGAGTGGCAATCGGTGTGTCCTTATCGTGGACGACGACACGAGCCTGGCGCGCCTCATGGCCGATATCCTGGTCGATGCGGGGTACACGGCGCAGGTCGCACCTTCGCCGGCGATGGCCGAGGGAACGTTCGACCTGGTGATCGCCGACTACCTCTGTCCGAGCTTTGCACCGGGTGCGCCGTGGCCCTTCCTGGAGCGGCTGCGTGCCCTGAGCGCCGGCCCCATACTTGGCTGCACGGGCCATCACGAGGCGCTGCAGGACCCGCCGGAGGAGCTCGGCATCAGCGCTGTACTGACCAAGCCATTTGACGTGGACGAGCTGGTCAGCGAGGTTCACCGTCTCACACGTGGAGAGTTGCACTGCGGGCGAACGGCAGCGACAGGCGCAGCGGAGGCAGATCGCCTGGGACAGAGCGGTGTGGCCACCGAGTGGTACGCTCACCACCCGGCATAACCAACGGCGACACGACGCGGCCCTGGGAATCGGTGCTGCGACGCGCTCTGGCGGTGGGGCACAATCCTGGTGCTCCAGGCGCCTGCCAAACGCGCCTAGACGGGAGCGCAAGGAAGGCACGGTATGGGCAACCGGCTGGCGGGGAAGGTGGCGCTGGTCACCGGGGCGGGCGGCGGCATCGGGGAGGCGACCGCGCGGCTGTTTTGGGAAGAGGGCGCCAGCGTGGCGCTGGTGGACAAGGACGGCGCGGCGACGGAAGCGGCGGCGCGGGGCATCGCTGCGAGCGGCGAGCGCGTCCTCGCCATTGGCGCTGACCTGGCCAGGGAGGACGAGGCGCAGCGCGCGGTGCGCGCGGCGGTGGAGCGCTTCGGCGGCCTGGACACGCTGGCGAACGTGGCGGGGGTGCGCGTCTGGGGGCCGATCACCGAGGCGACCACGGAGTCCTGGGACTTCATCATCGACGTCAACCTGCGCGCCGTGGCGTACGCCTCCAAGTTCGCCGTGCCCGAGCTGGCGAAGCGGGGCGGCGGCACCATCGTGAACGTGTCGTCGTCCAACGCCATCCAGGGACGGCCGGGCATGGCGCAGTACGACGCGACGAAGGCGGCGGTGCTGGGGCTGACCCGCTCAATGGCGTACGACCATGCCGACCAGGGCATCCGGGTCAACGCCATCTGTCCCGGGCCCACGTTGACGCACTACCACGTGCGCCGCCGGGCGGCCGCGAAGGGGATCTCGCTGGAAGCGGCCGAGACGGAGATGCGCGCGGCGGGGGCGCCGCGCGTCCCGCTCAAGCGGCAGGCGGAGCCGCGGGAGATCGCGTATGGGATCCTCTTCCTGGCGTGTGACGAGTCGAGCTACGTCACGGGGGCGACACTGATGGCGGATGGTGGGCTGAGCGCGTAGACACGCCGGGTGCAGCGGCCAGTTACACGCGCGTCAACGGTAGGAAGTGCGCGCCCAGGGTACTGCCGAGCCACGGACGGGGCGTCGCCACGGCACAATATAGGTCGATCCAACGCATGATGATTACCCTGCCGAGCGCGGAGGAGATCGAGCAGTACGGCGTTCACTATGAGCCCGGTCCCACCGGCATGCCGCGCATCGCCGATGAAGAGGCAGTGTGTCGCGTGTTCACGGCCGAGGGTGGCAGCGGCGGGTACTGGTCACGTGGCGACGTGGACGTGCACATCCTGCATGCCAAGCAGCACGGCCTGGTGCCAAGCCCGGTGGCGGGCATTGGAGAGGGCATAGGGCAGCAGGCGTGGCTGGCCGGCGCGCTGCGCGAGCGCCGCGAGCAGCGCCTGCGCCTCCAGCGCGCCGGGGTACAGACTACCACTGGCGGGCTAGTGCTGCTGCAACGGCCTCGGGCACAGCTGGTGGTACCCATAAGAAGGTGACGCACAGCGCACGGCGGCGTGACCCGCGCACGGTCAGTCACGACGAGCACGTTCTCAGCCGGCGCCGAGTGGTGTTGGACCGGCGCGCAAGGGGCGCCACGTCCGCACGTGCTGGCGGAAGACAGCCCAGGGGCTGAAGCCGTCCGCGTCCATCAAGTAGACGACGGGCTTCGAGCCGATAGCGCGCAGGTAGTCCGCGGCGTAGCGCAGCGCGGTGGCGTCAGGGGGGTTGAGCGGTTTTCGGGCAGCAGCCTGGCGCTGGGGTTGAAATGGCGCGCCAACCGGTAGACGGTGCGGGTGGAGAACGCCACCCAGTGGCGGATGCCACGCTGCTGCGAGAGCAGACACATCTCACGCAGCAGGCCGATCAGCACGATTTGCGAGCGGCCGCGGCTGCTCGCTTCGACCGCCAGGCACCCCATCTCCCACACCCGCGCACACTCCAGCTCGTCTTCGCGGCCTACCGCTCCATCGAGATGCACCAACCAATCGCGCTCAGCAGTATTACGGTCTAGCGAAACAGCGGCGCTCAGTCGGGTGCTGCTCGAACGGTCGCTAGCACCCCAACGCCGCAGCCAGCGCGAGGAAATCATCCGCGATGACATCGAACCGCGACGGCAACGGCGACGTAACGCCCTGTGGCTCCGTGGTGGGGGCGCCGAACTCCAGGGGGCGGGGCACGTAGGCGGTGCGCAGGCCGGCGGCGCGGGCGGCGTCCAGGTCTGACGGGTGGGCAGCCACCATCAGCGCCTCCGCTGGCGCAATACCGAGGAGCTGCACCGCGCCGAGGTAGACCTCCGGGCGCTGCTTGTAGGCGCCAAAGAGCTCGGCGGAGAGGATGCAGTCCCACGGCAGTGCCGCGTGTTTGGCCATGTTCGTGAGCAGTGCGAAGTCGCCGTTGGAGAGGGGCGCGACGGTGTAGCGCCGCTGCAGCCGTTCCAGTCCGGCCAGGGCGTCTGGCCAGGGCGTGAGCCGGTGCCAGACACGGTTGAGCTGTGCCACCGCCGGCTCGTCCAGATCACGGATGCCGTGCTCGTGGAGCAGCGTGTCCAGCATGCGCCGGTGCAGGTCGTCCACGCGCGCCCACGGCTCTTCGCCACGCGTGATGCGCGCCAGGGCAGCCGTGTAGCCCTCCTTGCGCCAGCGATCCGCGAAGGCAGCCCAATCCACGCGGTCTACCGGCCAGCCGCGGCGCATGGCAAGCGCCTCACCTTCACGGATGACGGTGCCGCGCCAGTCCACCACCGTGCCGAACACGTCAAAGAGCAGGGCACGCACCGCCGGAGCAGATCCTATCACTGGTATTCGACGAAACGGCCGATGGGGCGAAAGCCAAGGCGCGTGTAGACGCGCCGGCCAGCTTCTGATGCCTGTAAGGTCACGGAAGCACTACCGGCGCGTTGTGCGTGTGCGAGCGCGTGGTGAGTGAGCGCGGAGCCGATGCCGCGCCCGCGGTACGCAGGAAGAGTCACGACTGAGTACACGCCGGCGGTCTCGCCCGTGAGAAAGACCTCGGCGACGGCCACAGGTTTGCCGGGGGGACTTACGGCGACGGGGGCAGCAGGCGCAGCAGGCGCAGCAGGCGCAGCAGGCGCAGCAGGCGCAGCAGGCGCAGCAGGCGCAGCAGGCGCAGCAGGCGTACTTAGAGGTTGTTTCAGAACCTGCCCGGGTCCTTCGACAAGCTCAGGACGAACGGAGGTTGTGAAACCATCAATTAGCTCAGCCCGAGAGCCCGCTTGCTCCCTGAGGTAACCGACGAAGAGCTGCATGGGGCAATCTGCGCGTAGCAGCAGCGCGGCGGCTCTCCGATAGAAGGTGAGCACGGCGGAATCGAGCGGACTCCGAAACGAGGCGACCACAGAGGCGAAGTCCATCACCTCCTCTGGCGTCACAGCGCGGCGCACCGTCATCCCGTCTGGCAGCGGCGTCGGGGGCGGGAGATCGGACAGCGACAGCGCCATGGCCAATTCGGACTCAGAGGGGCGCAACCCGGCGTCTAGGAGACGCTGCGGGAGGTCATGCGGGCGAGAGCAGGGGCCCACCCACCAGGAGAACGGGCGCCCGGCAGCGCCAAAGTGGCTGATGGCTTCGTGGATGCGCCGGTTGGCGTCCGACGGCGAGAGCCGGGCACGGGCAACCTGGTTGAACGTGTCGGTGGGCAATCCCGAGTCCACCAACAAGAGGTCGGGCCGATCGTCGACGAGCATGCCGTCGAGCTGCCGCTGGAGGTGCGCGAAGTGGTCGTGAAGGTTCCGCTCCATTGATTGGAGCAGCGGGCTGGGCGCGGGACCGACGGCGTCTGGCATCACGGCGTCCTGCTGTGGGTTGAAGGCCGTGTGTCGACGGCCGCACTACACGCAGTGGCGTACGGCCGCACGAGAGGCGCCCAGATCAGACCAGCTGTTCGACGGCGCGCTTGATGTTGGTCTTGGGGTGCGCGCCCACGAGGCGGCCGGCCTCGCGGCCGTCCTTGAAGAAGACGAGCGTGGGGAGGCCCTGTACGCCATAGGTCATCATGGTGCGGGGGTTGTCGTCGGCATTCAGCTTGGCAAAGGTGATACGGCCGGCGTACTCAGTGGCGAGCTGCTCGATGGCGGGGGCAATGGCGCGGCACGGCCCGCACCAGCTGGCCCAGAAGTCCACCACCACCGGCTGCGACGAGCGCAGGACAGACTGCTCGAAGTCACGGTCCGACACCTCGACGGGGTGGCTTGTCGCCGCTGCGGGAGGCGCGGCCGTCGCGACGCCAGACGCCACTGTCGACGCCTGAGAGGACGCCGCCGCAGGCGCGCCGCCGGGCACAGTTACCTCGAAGACGCGCTCGCAGCGCCGGCACTTGAGGCTGCGGCCAACATGCTCGCCGGATACGTGGTAGGTCTCGCCGCAGGAAGGGCAGGAAACGTCGATCATCTCCGGATCATCCTAGCACCGGGTGGAAAGGCCCCCACGACTGCGTGCGGAACACCGGACCGGCGCGCCCGCGTGGCGGCCCGACACCGGCTAGGCGGCCGGCAGTACCGGGTCCGCGGCTAGCCGGTCCGGGTGAACTTCTGGATGCGAGCGCCGTCTTCGACCTCGGAGACGTACAGGTTGCCGCGCGAGTCGCCCCAGATGCAGTGCGGCTTGAGCAACTTGCCGAGCTCGCGCGGTGGGTACGGGCGCTCGACTTCCGGGCCGACCAGGTCATCGGCGCCGTGGCCGCCAAAGTGGCCTACCACCTGGTCGTTGGGGTCCAGGATGGTGACCCGTGCGTCGAGCTCGGCCACGTACATGTAGCCGTCAGCATCGATCCACATGCCGTTGGGCCGGCGGAAGCCGAGCTTCTCCTCTATGAACTCGCCTTCCGGGGTGAAGATCTCGATGCGGTTGTTGGTGCGGTCCGCCACCCACAGGCGACGCTTGCCACCGCGCGTATCGAACCAGACGTCGTGCACCAGCACGAACTGGCCGGGGCCGGTGCCCTCCTCGCCCCAGGAACGGATCAGCTTGCGGTCTTTGTCGAAGTGATGGACACGCCGGTTGCCGTAGCCGTCCGAGACGTAGAAGTCGCCTTCGGGGGTGCGGGTCACGTCGGTGGGGCGGTTGAAGGGCTGGCCTTCAGCGCCCATTTGGCCGGTGCCCAGCGTCCAGACCTCACGCCCGTTCAGGTCGGTCTTGACCACCGAATGGATCTTGGTGTCTGTGAAGTAGAGGTACTCGCCGTCCGCTTCCTTCTCTAGATGAAGACCGTGCGCGCCGGCCTCGAACCGCGCGCCCTCTGTGTCCCAGGTCTTCACGATCTCGCCGTTGCGGTCGTAGACGACAACCGAGGGATGGGCGCGCCGGTGGACATAGACGCGATCCTGGCTGTCCACGACGACGGCCGGGACGACGCCCCAGTCGGTCACCCCGGCGGGCAGCTTGCCCCATTCGGCGTCGTGCACGTAGCGCTCTCCCAGGCCCTTCCCGGTGAATGTGGCAGTCTTGTCGGCGGTCGCGGTCATCGCTGGCGTTCCTCTCGCGCGTACTGTACCGTTCGAGCGCGCATCAGGAAGGGGAGCAGTGGAAGCGATCATCTGGCTGGACGAGGCAGCCCAAGCACCCGACAACGATAGTCACGGCCTGGGCGGCAAGGCGGGCACGCTGGCGCGACTGGTGGCAGCCGGGCTGCCAGTGCCACCTGGATTCGTGGTGAGTGCCGGCGCATTTCCGGACGGCCGGGCGCCCGCGGACGGTGAAGCGCCGGTGACGCTGCCGGAAGCGCTTGCCTCCGCGGTGCGGGAGGCATACGCCGCGCTCGGCCGACGTGCAGGTGAGACGGACCCCTTGGTGGCGGTGCGCTCGTCCGGCACAGATGAAGACCAGGCCGAGGCGAGCTTCGCGGGACAGTACGAGACGGTGCTGGGCGTGCGCGGCGCGGAGGACGTAGTCTCCGCCGTCGCACACTGCTGGGGCTCGCTGGCGTCCAGCCGCGCGGCGGCGTACCGCGCGCACACTGGGACAGGAGCGCCGGCGGCGGCTCCCAGGATGGCGGTGCTGGTGCAGGAGCTAGTAGCAGCGGAGGCGGCCGGCGTAGCCTACAGCGCAGACCCGATGACAGGGGAGCGGTCACACCTGGTGGTGAGCGCGGCGTGGGGCCTGGGGCGGTCGGTAGCAGACGGCGAGGTGGAGCCGGACTCGTGGCGGGTGCAGCGTGACACGCTGGCGGCCGAGCAGGCACGTGTGGGACACAAGGTGAGCCGGCGCCGTCCGGCGCCCGGCGCGCCGCAGGAGGCGGTGCCGACGGCGCTACGCGACGCGCCGTGCCTGACCGGAGACCAAGCGCAGGCAGTGGCGCGGCTGGCGCTGGACGCGGAGCGGCTGCTGGGTGTGTCGGCGGACGTGGAGTGGGCGCGCGTAGGGGAGACCATCTGGCTACTCCAGGCGCGGCCCATTACAGCACTGCCGGCCGGCGCCAAGGGCACGCCGGGCGGCGAAGGCGCAGCGCCCCAGCCAGAAGGCCAGACGGGAGCCCAGCCGGTGGGATCGACCAGCGCGTTCCCGCTCGAGTGGCCGGACGCAGCCGCCGCCGGACTGCACTGGACTCAGCGGGCGGTGGACGGCCGGGCACCGGAGGTGATGCCGCCGCTAGAACTGGACGTGCGGGCACGGTGGGCGCGCACGCTGGCGTACGCCCAAGAGATAACCGGCGGGGACGGCGAGCCGCCACGCGTGATCGAGGTCAACGGGCGGCAATACTGGCACTACACCGGCGAGGCTCCGGCGGCCGCGGGCCGGGTGCCGGCGGACCCGCGCGAGCGCGGCCGGCAGCACCGGCGAGACACTTTCGCCCGTCTGGGTGAAGTGTTGTGCGAGCAGGGGGAGAACTACCTGGACGCGGTCACGTTCCCGGAGATGCGCCAGGGCAACCAGAAGCTGGCGGCGGTGCAGCCCGATGCGCTGCCGCCGGGCGACCTGGCCCAGCATCTGGAAGAGGCGTTACGCTGGTTCGAGCGCGGCTGGACGCTGCACTGGGCGCGGCCACGCGCGACACCAGCCGCGCGGTTCGTGGCCAGCTACAAGGAGGTGACCGGCGACGGCGATCGCGACCGCGGGCGCCTGCTGCTGCTGCACGAGCCGAACAAGATGACCGAGGCGGTGGACGGCCTGGTGGCGCTAGCGCGCATCGCGCAGGCGCATCCCGACCTTCGGGAGCGGCTCGCGGCGGGAGAGCCCGATGAGATCGCTGCGCACCTGGATACGCTGCCGGGCGAGGGAGGCGCGGCGTTCCGGCGCGAGCTGGCGGCGCTGCTGGAGCCAGAGCGCCAGGGGCTGCGCAGCGGATCGTCATGGGGGGTGGAGCAGAACCAGTGCCTGCCGGGCTGGCGGGACGAGCCGCACCTGGTGATCGACCTAGTGCGACGCTACCTGCCGCTGGACCTGGACGCGCTGGAGGCTGGCCACGCGGCGGTGGTGGCCGAGCGCGACGAGACGATTGACCGCATCCGCGAGGGCATCGCCGACGCGACGAAACGCGAGCGGTTCGACTTCTGGCTGAAGGCGGGGCGACGCGCGGTGCGGGCGCAGGAGGACCACAACTACTTCATCGATTCGGCCACCACGTCGCTGCTGCACCGCGCGATCAGCGCGTGCGGGCGTCGGTTGGCGGAGGCGGGCTGCATGGAGCAGGCGGAGGATGTGTGGTGGCTGCGAGAGCACCAGGTGCTGGCGGCGGTGCGCAGTCTGGATGCCCCTGAGCCGCAGCAGCACTGGCCGGCGCTGGTGGCGGCGCACAAGGCGCTGCACGTCTGGCAGCAATCGCTGACGGCGCCCGAATCGCTCGGCGCGCCGCCACCACCAAAGAAGGAGCGCCCCGCAGCGGAGCCTTCCGGCACGGACACAACGAAGGACAAGGGCGAGGCGGCGGAGCCAACAACAGCTCTCGTCAGTGGCCAGGCAGGAGCCCCCGGCACGCGCAGCGGACGGGTGCGTGTGGTGCGGCATGACGCGGACGACGCCGATGTGCCCGACGTGCAACCCGGCGATGTGTTGGTGGCGCGACAGGCGGGCGCGCTGTGGGCGCCGCTGGCGCCGGCCGTCGCCGCGGTGGTGCTGGAGGTGGGTGGACCGTTCATGCACATCATGGCGGTGTGCCGCGAGTTCGGCATCCCCGGCATCGTGAACGCCAAGGGCGCCACGCAGGCGCTGCGCGAGGGTCAGCGCGTGACGGTGCGCGTGGACGCGACGCGTGGCTGGGTGCTGGCGACCGAGGCAGAAACCGCTGCTGCGCCCTCGATGTAGCTCTACCGCATATCGGAGGCAACAAACACCATTGCACCGCTGGTAGAGTTGCTCGGAGCCGAAGGGGCGATAGATGGCAGTGAGTGCGCGCGACTTCGTGGAGGCCCGACTCTACGAGACCGAACAGGATGTCGTGGACGATGCACTGCGCCACCTGCTGGGAGCGCGCCCGGATCTTCGCGTACAGCTGGCGGTGCACCGCTACCGGACCGAACCGCTGTCCATCGCGAGAGCAGCGAGTCTGGCTGGGGTGAGCTGGCCGCAGATGTGTGACATCTTGGCCGAACGCGGGGTCGAGCTCCGCATGGGGCCGGAGGACCTGGAGGATGCGCGGGCGGAGGTATCAGCGGCGCGCGAGCACCTCGGCACAGTTGGCGGGAAGGGTGTGGTTGACTGACGGGTGAGTGACGCACTAGGCGCACCGGCAATCTCCAACACCACCGTCATCTCGAACTTTGCTGCGATCGGAGAGCTTGACGCGCTCTGCAAGGTGTACGGCCAGCTGTTCCTCTCGACCCACGTGTACGAGGAGATCCGAGCAGGGTTGGAGGGTGCGTACCGCTTTCTTGAGGCGGTGGATCAGGTACTGGACCCGCCAAACACCGGCGGGTGGCTTCGGCTCACCGGGCTGGAGGGCCAAAACGAGCTCCGATACTTCCGCGAGTGTCCTCTCAGCTTGCACGCCGGCGAGGCGTCTTGTATCGCTATAGCGCGCCAAAGGGGCTGGATGCTGCTCACTGACGATCGGGCAGCCCGCGCCGAGGCGCGTCGCCTGGGCCTCCGACTGTCAGGGACCCTGGGCACGCTTGTCCAGGTAGTTGAGCGCAGCGTGGCGCCGATGGATGTCGCAAATGAATGGCTCAGGCGAATGGTGAATCAGCGGTATCGATCACCAGTTAGTGACCTCTCCGAGCTGCTGGAACGGTGACGCGATCGATCTATGGAGCAAGCCGCGTAGCGACTGTGACCGCCGTGCCCTCATTGTGGCGTCGCCTGAACACCGACTCTGTGGAACGTATTGACTGGAAACGCCAAGTCTACCCTCCCGCGAGGCGGCCGGCGCGCTTCTTGCCCTAGGAAAGCGTGCCGGCGCACGGGGTACGTTCGTACTGCCGGGGAGGCCGGACAACGTCGGTGGGAAGTTAGGCATGAACGGGTCGGTGAGATCGATTGCACAGTGGATGAAGCGACAGCGGCTGGCTCTTGGCGCAACGGTGATTGTCGGAGCGCTCGGCGCGCAAGGAATGGCGCATGCGTCTGTCCACTCCCCGGTAGCGCCGCCGCTGGCGCCGAGGATGCTCGCCGCGGCGCCCGAGCCAGACGTTGCCGAACATGTCTCAGTACGCGACGAGCAAATCCCGGTAGCACCGGCGGCGCCACCGACCGCACTCACGGACACGCCTGCGGTGGAGCCCATGCCGGTCGATAGCGCAATCGCGACCGCGTCTGAGGCGGCCGTCGCGCCAGTTGCCGCGGCGCAGCCGCGCACCGCCCCACTCGCCGCCGCTCCCGGAGGGGTCGCCAGCGGACCGGTGGCTGCCCTCCAGGCGCCGGTGCGCGTTTCCCCTGCGCCGGCGCCGGCCGCCGTTGCGCAAGATTCGGCGGCGCCGGTGCAGGCCGTGACCGGTTTCTACGCCGCCATCGCGCAGCGTCAGCCGGACCAGGCGCTGCAGTTCTGGTCCAGCCGCATGCGTGGCGCCTACCCCCCGGGCGTGTACCTGTACGACCGCTTCTCGGGCACGCGCCAGATGGTGGTCCGCAGCGTACGCATGACCTCCATGGACGCCGCCGCGGGGCGCGCGACCGTGGAGGTGGAGCTCGCGGAAAGCTCGTCTGTCCCGGCGTTCAACCGGACCTGGCACGGCACCTGGCATCTCGTGCGCTCCACGGCCGGCTGGCTCCTGGACGCCCCGAGCTTCCGCGTCTAGCCTGGGGTAGAAAGTGGCGCCGGCCTAACGCTTGGCGCCTCAACGCGCACTGACACTCGTGACGCTTGCTGCGCCTGCTGCGCTTGCTGTCCCTTCAATGTAGCTCCGCCTGAACGCATACACACGGCCGTTCTCGGAGCCGACCAGGATGTCGAGCAGTACGCCGTCCGCCTGAGGACCGGAAGCCTGATCAGGCAGATGGCAGGGAGCAGGGACGCAGGAGTGGCCGCCGAAGAGGGCCGGCTGGCCCGCATCGAGTAGGATGGGCTCAGGGCGCGCGAGGACGGGGCGGCCGGGGGAGCCGGTGTTGCGCAGCAGGAAGACGGTGGACTTCTTGAACGGGTTGGCGTCCACGGGCTGGGTGGCGGACCCCGCCATCAGCAGATCGGGGAGGCCGTCACCGTCCCAGTCCGCCACGGCGAGCTTGAGCCGGCCAATGCGACCGCCGAAGTCGGAGTCGAGCCGCACCGGGGCGCCGTCCGCATAACAGAGCGGCTCGAGCGGCTGGACGTGCGCTTCGCCCTGCTCGGCGCCGGGGCCATCCGCCAGGATACGGTAGCGCATCACCAGCCCCGTGGCGTCGATCTGCAGGTAGGTGACCTCGCCGTCGCCCCAATCGACCAATTGGGGACGGCAGCGCCAGCGGGTGACGAGCGGCTGCCAGAGTCCATCGCGCAGGACGTGCAGACGGCGGCCGGGGGAGACGGTGCGACCTGTGAGGTGTGTGCTGCCAAGTGCACCGGGTGAGCTCGGGGAAGCGATACGGGCGTCCGGGGCGGCTGCTTCGCCGGAAGATTGGCCACCGTCCAGGTAGAGCGTGTTGTGTCCCAGGGAGTCACCACACACAATGGCGCGGGCAGCGGTGCTGCCGGAGGCATCGGAGCTAGCCGTCCAGGGCCCAACGGCGGGGTTGATGTAGCCCCATTTGACCTCGCTGGGGCCCTGCATGGTCCCCGGCGGGCCGGCCATCAGCCAGAGCGGGCGGTCGCCGGCATAGAACGGCTCAGGCGCCGCGAACACGGGCTCGCCGGCAGTGCCGGTGTTGCGGCACAGCAGCACCTGGCCGGCCGCGTTGCCGATGACGAGGTCTTCGCGGCCGTCGCCGTCCCAGTCCACCACGTTGGGGCACGCCTTGGCGCCAACACTGAGACGGGCGCCGTATTCCTGGAGGCGGCGCGGCGGTCCCACGATGGGGACACCGTCAGGCGTGCGGCCGGCCAGGCGCAGCGCGCGGACGAAACCGTCCTCAGCCGCCACGAGGAGGTCGGTCTCGCCACCCTGCGCGGCGGGCCACTGCACCAGCGTCACGGCGTGCATGCACGTGGGCAGCACCAGCTCGTCCCGCAGGCGCTCGCCGGGCGGGTAGTCCGCCGGCGGGGGCGGCACCACCGGCGTGCGGTCGATCTCCGGCACCGGCTCGCCTGTGGTGCGCACGGGGGTGCGCGGCGCGAAGCGCGGCGCGCCATCGGCACCCGGCCGGCCAGTGTTGCGGAAGTACCAGAGACGGTCGAGGAAGTCGCTCACCACCAGGTCAAAGGCGGCGCCATCAGTCGCGGCGGGGAACGCGGTGGGGCCTGCCAGGCCATACACCTCCAGTGGAGTGCCGTCTTCGTGGCAGAGCGCCACCGGCGAGGCGAAGGCCGGCGCCTCGCGGGAGCCAGTGTTCCGCAGCAGGTAGAGACGGCCGTACATGGGACCACCCCGCCAGACGCCCTGCTCGTCATAGGGGAGGTATCCCGGCTTGTCCTCCCACGCGCCAACGTCCTTGGGCCAGTAGTCGGTCCAGTCGTTGGTGCCCACGATCAGGCTGACCAGCCCATCGCCCAAATCGACGGGACATACCATCTGGGAGCGGGCGCCTACATCGAAGACCTCGCCACCGGCCTCCAGCGGCTCCGGTGGGCTGAAGTTGGGATCGCCTACTTCGCCGAAGTTGCGGCGCCAGAAGATGTGGCTGCCCCGGCACTCCAGCAGGTCAAAGCGGCAGTCACCGCGGAAGTCGATGGCGCGGACCTTGCCGCTGTACGCCGCAGGACCGTCGCCGAAGCCAGACAGGCGGCCGGCGCGCCGGAACACCGGATAGCCCGCGCCGTCATCTTCCCGGGCAGCGGCGTAGACGAACGCGCCGCCCTCGTGGCCCAGGCAGCTGAGCAGCAGGTCCAACCGGCCGCGGCCGTACCAGTCCACCGCGTCCACCACCGTCTGCAGGCCAACGTGCAGATCGCCCACAGCATCGGTGGCACCCAGGCTCAGCGATTCACCGGCGCCGACAAGCGGGACCGTCCGAGCCGGTGGCTTGCCCGGCGCCGGCCGCGGCCCCTTGCGCAGCGTGGCGGACGCCGTTACGTCAAGGTCACCGCGGCTAGGCGCGCGGAAGCGGATGGTGAAGCGCCGGCTATCGAGCGTATCGGAATCGACGCAGAAAGGAAGCGCCTGGCCTTGGTGCTCCAGCGACCAGGAGTCCGGATCGACCCAGCCGGCGGGGGCGCCTGCCACATCCTCCGGCGCATCGAGATCGACATCCCATCGGACGGGCGCGCCGGCCTGCTGGCTGGCGAGACGAGCAGTGAAGTGGAGAGAGGTCACTTCTTCAGCAGCGGATTGACTTGGCGGACGACTTCGTCGAGCGCCTCCTTGGGCGGACGCTCTCCCATCCAGACGGGCGCCATCTCCTTGCCGAGGATGGTGTTGAAGTCCGCCCAGGCGGGAATGGTGGGGGTGATACGCGCAACGCGGGCCATCTCCGCCAGCACCTTGCCATTGGGCGGGTACTTGACGCTCTTCGCGTAGTGCTCCTCGCTGGACTTGCGCCGGGGCGGGATGATGCCGGTATCCATCAGGATGATGTCGGCTTCCTTGCTGTTGTAGAACTTCAGGAACTCCCACCCCGCGTCCGGATTCTTGGCTTCCTTGAGCAGCACGTTGCCCGCGCCGTTCATGTGCGGGATCACCTTGGCCGACTTGCCCTTGGGCTCCGGCGCCACCTCGAACGGGAAGTCGGCGATGCCGCCCATCAGCGAGCCGCCGCCGGAGAATTGCCACTCGAAGGCCACGATCTTGGAGAGCATGTTGTTGGAGGTGGTGCCGGACGCGTCCTTGATCTCGGCGCCGGTCTCGGCGCCCATTGGCACCACGCGATGGCGCACGATCAGATCGTGCATAAACTGGACGGCCTCCACCGCCTGCGGCCTGTTCATCAAGCACTCGGTGCGGTCCGTATTCCAGATCTCGCCACCGTTGTTCCAGATCCAGTGGAACAGGGCGAAGTTGCCGGTGCGCAGCTGCAGGCCAAACTGCTTGCGGCCGGTGGCACTGGTAGTGGTGAGCCGGCGCGCGGTGTCCAGCACGGCGTTCCAGTCCCACTTGCCCCCCTCAGCCTGCTTGGTGGGGTAGGGCACGTTGGCGGCGTCAAAGAAGTCCTTGCGGTACACCGGCAAAAAGGGGTTGGCCTCGTACGGCGTGCCGTGGCGCTTGCCCTTCCAGGTGACCGCCTCCCACGCGCCGGGGTAGACGTCGTCGCCGTCCATCGCCTTCCAGTCGCGCGTGATCCACTGGTCCAGCGTGAAGAGCGATCCCTGCTCCGCCACGCTCGGCAGGTCGGTGATGTTCATCCAGGACGTGTCCGGCGCCGTGCCCGCCGCCAGCATGGTGCGCAGCTTGGCGATGCCGCTGCCCTCGCTGGGGCTGGTCTTGACGGTGATGTGCGGGAACTTCTTGTTGAAGGCGGGCACCACCTGCCCCGCCTTCTCCCAGAGCGGTGCGCTCTGAACGTTGTACTCGATGGTGACCGGCTTGGCGTCTGCCGCCGGCGTGGTGGCGGTCTGCGCGCCGCCGCACGCGGCGGCGAGCGCGCCCGTGCCCGTTGCCACCGAGACGGCGACCGAGCGCAGCGCCCAACGGCGCGTGTGGGTCTGATAAGCGACGATCCTTCGACTCATCCAGTACATCCCTCTGCGGCCTCTGACCGGCCGCCGCTGGCGCGGGGGCTTGGCCCCCGTGCGACGTTGACGCTTGTGGTGCGCGATGCGCGCTCCACTCTATCGCATCGGATACCCGGACGCGCCACCCTACGGCCGCGGGCTACCATGGCGGCGCACGAACGCCTTGATCTGCTCCAGCGCGCGGTCAGACGCCGCGCCGGGCTTAGCGCCGAAGCCGTGCGGCTCCCCTTCAAAGAGGGCCAGCTCCAGCTCGCCGCCGGCGGCGCGGTAGGAGGCGGCAAAGCGCTCGATCATCGGCAGCGGGATGTTGCCGTCGGCGGTGCCCTGGATCAGCTGCACGGGAGGCAGCGCCACTGTGCCCTCGATGGTGCCGGCCTGCAGGCGGTCCAGCAGGTGCTGGGCGCTGCCGTCGCGCATGGCCGCCTCGGTGCGGAAGTAGCCTTCGGTGTTGCGCACCAGGTCGTGGCGGCCGGTCTCGCGCGCAAAGCGGTAGCGCGCCAGCGGATCGACGGGTGGCCAGCACGCGACCACGTACGCGATCAGGGGCGCAGACTCCCCCGCTACGGTGGCCGCCGCCGGCGCCGCGCGTTCGCGAGGTTGCGCCGGCCGGCCGCCTTCCTCACCGTCCGGCAGAGGCAGTGCGGCGTAGCGCAGGTCGTCCGGGCGCATGGCGCACAGCAGCGCCATGTGGCCGCCACTGGACGTGCCGAGCGCGCCGAGCGGTTCAGGGGTGGCGTTCAGCTGCACGGCGTGCCTCTTGAGCCAGCGCGCGGCGTAGTGTACGTCGGCTATCGACGCCGGGTACGGATGGTCGGGGCCAAGCCGGAAGTCCACCGCGACCACCACCATGCCGGTGGCCGCCAGCGCACGGTCCAGGTGGGCGTTAGCCATGCGCGTGCCGCCACTCCAGGCGCCGCCGTGCACGTCCAGCAGCGCCGGGAACGGCCCGCCATCGGCCGGCGCGTAGACGCGCGCCAGCCACGCGGTGTCGCGGTCGCGCCGGTAGACCACGTCATACTCGCGCAGCTCTCCAGGGTCCAGCGGGTCCACCACGTGTCGTCCTTTCCTCAAGACACTAGCGCGCTCAGGACGTGTCTGCGCAGACCGTGCAGACAGCGTGAGGCCTCTTTACCGCGCCGCCGTGAGCACGCCCGTGAGCGCGGTAGCGGCCCCCGCCAGCGCCGCGAACGTGAGCGTCACCTGGCGGAAGCGCCGCTCCGGCAGCCGGCGGAAGACCAGGCTGCCTGCCAGCATACCGCCAATGAGCGCCGGTGCAAGCACCAGCAGCGACCGCAGCAGGTCGCCGTGCAGCTGGCCGGTGCCCGCGTAGACCACCAGCGTCGCCGACGACGTGCACCAGACCGTGGCTGCCGACGTGGCGCGCAGGCGGTGCTTGTCCAGGTCGCGGCGAGAGAGGTAAAGCACCAGCACCGATCCGCCAAGGCCGGCCGTGCCCGACGCAACGCCGCCGCAGAACCCGGCGAACAAAATCCGGCGCCAGCCGAAGCTCGTCCCGCCCGCGCCACCCGCCGGAGCGGCGGTTCCGCTGCCACTGCCCGCACCCGTCTCCGCCTGCGCTTGCGCCCCCACCACCGCCGTTCGTGGTGAGCTTGTCGAACCATCCCCTTCGACAGGCTCAGGGCGAACGGGACTTTGGTTGGGTGTTTTCAGCGAAGCCCGCAGCGAGAACAGCGCCAGCGTTGCGATCACCAGTCCGAGCGCGACGCGCAGCACGAGCGGCGGCAGGGTGAGCAGCAGCGTTGCGCCGAGCGGGATGCCCAGCAGGCCCGCCGCCGCCAGGCGGGCGACGTAGCCGCGCTCGACGGCTGCCCAGACGGCGGGGCGGGTGACCAGCACAGAGATGACCACCCAGCCGAGCGCGATGCTGAGCGGCACCGCCTCCGAGGGCGGCAGGAGCATCAGCAGCAGCGGCGAGGCAAGCAGGACGAAGCCGTAGCCGGTGACGGTAGCCGCCACCGCCGACGCGAAGATGATGAGGTGCGGCGCCAGGAGGGCAGCGGTCACGGCCATCTCGCAGGAGTCATGCGCGCCGCGCAGTCTAGCGGTTTGGCGGTTGGCACGACCTCACCCGTTACACCGCTCCCGTCGGACTCCGTAGGCTCGCCAGCCACGAGTGCCGCCTGCCTTCTAGTGGGTATCCTGGCAGTGACCACAAGGAGCACCGCAACTACCATGGCCGACTACCGCAGCGTTCCCCCCCAGGCATTGGAGCCGTTCACCGCGCGCGTCTTCGAGGGGCTTGGCGCGCCCCCGGACGTGGCGGCCACCGTTGCGGGGCACCTGGTGCGCGCCAACCTTTCCGGACACGACAGCCACGGCGTGCTGCGCATCCCGCAGTACACGGGCTGGATCGACGCGGGCCACCTCAAGCCCGCGGCGCGGCCGGAAGTGGTCTCGCGGCGCGGCGCGACGCTGTTGGTTGACGCGGGCTACGGCTTTGGGCAGTTTGCCACCAGATACACCCTGGAGCAGGCGATGGAGGTGGCGCGCGAGCTGGGCGTTGCCTCGGCCGTGATCCGCAATACGAACCACATCGGCCGCCTCGGCGAGTACGGCGAGCGCGCCGCGGCGCAGGGCATGGTTGCCATCGTCACCGTCGGCGCGGCGGGGCCGGGGATCGGCGGCGCCACACCCTTCGGCGGCGCGGCGCGCTTCCTGGGCACTAACCCGTGGTCCATCGGAATCCCGCGCGGCGAGCACGGCGCCGGCGGCGATTTGCCGAGCGATGACGCGCCGCCGTTCCTGATGGACTTCGCCACGACGGTGGTGGCCGAAGGGAAGGTACGCGTCTACCGCGCCAAGCACGACGCACTGCCGCCGGGCTGCATCGTGGACAAGGACGGCAACCCGTCCACCGACCCGGAGGAGTTCTACGGGGGCGGCATGCTGCTGCCCTTCGGCGGCCATAAGGGCTATGGGTTGGGGCTGGCGTCTGCGCTGCTGGGCGGCCTGGCCGCGATTGGCCAGCCCGAGCCAAGCATGGCCGGGGCGGCCGGACCGCCTGAGGGACCAAGTGAAGGGGACCGCACCGGCGGCGTCTTCATGGTGGTGGTGGACCCCAACGCCTTCGGCGACGCCACCCAGTACGCGGCTTCGATGGGCAAGGTGACCGAGGCCGCCAAGCGCGTGCCACCGGCGCCGGGTGTCGATACCGTGCTCGTGCCGGGCGAGCCGGAGGCCCGCACCCGCGCCCAGCGCACGCGAGACGGCATCGCCTTGCCGGACGACACGTGGGCAGCCATCGCCGAAGTGGCCGCGCGCGTAGGCGTCGAGATGCCGCCGACGCGTTAGACCGCTACTAGGCCGTCCTTGGGTCGAACAGGCCGGCGCGCTGCGCTTCCAGGACGCGGACGCGCTGCGCGGCGAGCTTGGTGTCTTCCCAGGTGGCATTCGGGGCGGCCACGTACGGGCTCATGACGCCGAGCGCGGCGAGGGCGCCTTTGACGGCCGGGATCCAGCCGGGACCCATCGCCTTCCCGATCTTGCCGTACCGATCGTGCAGGCGCCTGGCGCGCGCCCAGTCGCCTGCTCGGCCGGCCTCGTGGAGAGCCACCATGACCGCAGGGGCGACCTGCGACATGACGCTGATCGCGCCGTCGCCGCCGTAGGCCATGCCGGCGAAGAGGAAGCCATCGCTGCCCTGCAGCGCGGTGAAGTCGGGCAGGTGGCGGGTGCCGTCCACGACGCGCTGGAAGTAGGCAAAGTTGCCCGCGCTGTCCTTGACGCCGGTGAGGGTCCCTTCCTCGGCTAGTGCCAGCAGCGTTTCCGGCTCGATTGGCACTTTGGTCAGGCCGGGGATGTGGTACGCGAGCACGGGCAGGCCGCCGCGCTCGCGCACGGTACGGTAGTGCCGCTTTACCGCCTCCTGGTCCAGTTGGTAGTAGAAGGGCGGCACCACGATGGCCGCGGCCGCCCCGGCGTCGCGGGCAGCGCGGGTGGATTCCGCTGCGAGCGCGGTGCCCGGCTCGCCGGTGCCAACCACCACCGGCACGCGGCCATTCACCGCCGCCAGGGTGCTCTCCACCATGCGGCGGCGCTGCGCCGGAGTGAGCAGCGCGGCCTCGCCGCTGGAGCCCAGGATCACAACGCCATGCACACCGCCGCCCAGCACGTGCTCCACGAAGCGACCCACCGCCGCTTCGTCTACTTCCCCGTCTGCCGTCAGCGGCGTCACCAGCGGCGGCATGATCCCGGCAAAGCGTCTCTTCGCTCCCGTCGCGCTCGGCGCGTCCATCACACTTGTCGCACTCATTGACTGTGTTCCTCTCCTCTCGCTGCGCGTGCCTACGGCGCGCAGCGTACCACGTCCTGACCCACAGGAACCCGCTGGGCGCCGGGCAGCAACGGGTTAGCTTGCCGTCTCGACCCGCTTCTCACGGGCTGGGAGCCAGAGTGCGCAGGTAGGCCGGCGGCACGGCGTCGACCAGCCAGACGCCGTTGGCTGAGCGATAGAACATTGCGCCTGCCTGGGACAGCGCTCGCGCGTCCACCGTGAGCACCACTGGACGGCCGCGGCGCATGCCGACCTTTGATGCCGTCTCTACGTCGGGCGAGAGATGCACGTGGTGCCGCTGCATCGGTCGCAGTCCTTCACGCAGAATGGCATCAAGGAAGCGCTGGACGGTCCCGTGATACAGCACTTCCGGCACCTCCTCCGGCGGCACGGGCGTCAACTGGAGGTCCACTGCCGCGCTGTGCCCCTGGTTGGCGCGAATGCGTGTCCCCGCAGCGTCAATGGAGAAGCGGCGCTTGTCGTTCTGGGCCACTACTTGGTCCAGCTCGTCGCGGCCGATGCGGAACCCTTTGCCGGCCGCCCCTGCCAGCAATGCATCTACCGGCACCCACCCGCCTGGCTCCAGCGTCAAGCCAAGCGCCTCCGGCTCATGCCGCAGGTACTTGCTCAAGAACTTGCTTACCGTCACCAGCCGCCGCTCGTCCATGGTGACCATGATGCCTCAAATATTTGCCGTGTCCTCTCGCCCTTCTCCGTGCCAGAGGTGGCGCATCTCCTCGCAGGTGGCGAGCAGCTGATCGAGCGTTCCGATCGCCTCGACCTGGCCGTCTTTCAGCACGATCACCTGATCGGCCTGGCGCAGCGCGGTACGGCGGTGCGAGACGGCCAGGACGGTGCTGCGCAGCTCACGGCCGCGCGCGGCGAAGACGCGCTCCCACAGCGTGCGCTCGGTCTCCACGTCCAGCGCGCTCGAGAGGTCATCAAAGACCAGCAGCTCCGCATCGCGTACGAACATGCGCGCCGCCGCCGCGCGCTGTATCTGCCCGCCGGAGAGCCGCACGCCCTTGGGCCCTACCTTCGTCTCCAGGCCCTGTGCCATCTCGTCCACGTCGCGCTCCAGCACCGCCAGGCGCAGCGCAGCGCGAATGGCCTCGTCGTTCTCAGGCAGCCCCAGCAGGAGGTTGTCCCTCAGAGACTCGCTGAACAGCCGCGGCACCTGTGGCGTGTACGCGCAGCGCGGCGGCACCAGGAACACGTCCGGCTGCTCCACCGGTACGCCGTTCCAGAGCACGTCGCCGCCGTCCTTCGGCACCAGGCCAAGCAGCGCTTGCAGCAGCGTGGTCTTCCCCGCGCCGATCTTGCCGGTCACCACGGTGAACGTGCCTCGCTCCAGGCGGAACGTCACGCCGTGGATACCCCGGCCGGACGCCCCGTGGCGGCAGGTCAGGCCCCTCACCTCCAGCGTGTGCAGCCGGTCTGCCTCAGTCTTGTGGATCACCGGCAGCTCCGGGTACGGTCCGCGCTCGTACACCGGCCCGTGCTCCACCAAGCGCTCGGCCGGCGCCCCGCGCAGCATCAGCTGCAGACGGCTGGAAGACACCTCCGCCTGCCGGTACTTGGCCAGCATGCTGCCGAGCAGCGTGGTGAACTCGGTCACCCACCCCAGGTAGTACGTGAACAGCGCGAAGTCGCCCACGGTGAACGCACCGGCCTGCATCGAGCGCCCGGCCAGCAGCAGGATCACCCCGGTGCCCAGGTTGACCGTGTTGGCGAACACCGAGCGCAGCAGCTGGTCGAACACACGGTCGCGCACCGTCGCGCGCAGGCGCACGTCGTTCAGCTTGCGGAAGTGCCCAACCACCTGCTCGTCGGCGTCCGCCACCTGCACGGCCTGCACCGCGCCAAACACCTCCGCGATGAACCCGGTGACCGCTCCCGTCGCCTCGCGACTGGCGCGCCGGTACGTTTCGATGCGCCCCCGCGCCATGTTGACAATCGCCACCACGCCCGCCAGAGGCAGGAAGATCGCCAGCGTCACTGTCGCGTCAGTACGCAGCATGATCACCATCGTCAGCACAGCGAAGATCGTGAGCGAGATCAGGTCGTTGACGCCCATCATGAAACTGGGCATCTCGTCGGCGTCGTCGCGGAAGCGGCTTACGGCCTCGCCCGGTGAGGCGGGCAGCGCCCGCGCGCCAGGCAACTCCAGGATGCGCTTCAGTAGGTTTTTCTGCAGCAGCGTGGCGCCGATGAACATGAAGGGCGCGTTGGTCAGCTGCAAGCCCACGATGCACAGCCACTGGCCCACCGCCAGCATCACCATCAGCACCAGCGGCCACAGCAGCCATTCCAGCAGCGGCTCGTTCGCGGCCATCACCGGCAGGTGGTCGAAGAACTGCCGCGCGATCAGCCCCGGCACCATGGCCGAGATGAACAGCACGGTGATGGCCAGCAGGTTCAACACGTAGAACCACGGCTGGAAGCGCACCAACCGCCACAAGTACCACCACGCCCGCGGCGTAGTGGCCGGCGGAGCGATCATGCCAGCACCACTTCCAGACCGGTGCGCAGCAGCCCCGCGAAGCGCGACGCCGGGTCCGCGGCCAGCGCCTCACGCGCGCCGAGCTCGACGATGCCGCCGTCCTCCATCACCATGATGGTGTCGGCCTGCTGCACCGTGGCCAGCCGGTGCGCGATGATGATCCCGCTGCGGCCCACCAGCAGCCTGCCCACCGCACGCTCCGTCAGGCGCTCGGTGGCCGGGTCCAGGCGCGACGACGCTTCGTCCAGGATGACCAGGCCGGGGTCCTTCAGAAAGACGCGCGTGAACGCCAGCAGCTGCGCCTCTCCCGCGGACAGCCCGCCGCCGCCCGCCGCGAGCATCGTGTCCAGCCCCTGCGGCAGCGCCGCACACCACCCGGCCAGCCCCAGCTCCTCCAGCGCGCGCCGTATCCGCTCGTCGTCGATGCTGTCGTCGAAGAACGTCACGTTGTCGCGCACCGTCGCGCGGAAGAGCTGCACGTCCTGCGTCACCATGCCGATCCGGCGCCGCACCTCGCTACGCCGCGCGTCGCGCAGGTCCACGCCGCCCAGCCGTATCGCCCCGGCCGCCGGGTCGTAGAGCCGGAACAGCAGGCGCGTGATCGTCGTCTTGCCCGAACCCGTGCGCCCAAGCAGTCCCAGCACCTCACCCGGCGCCAGCGAGAAGGTGAGGTCGCGCACCACCATCTCGTCGTCGCCGTACCCGAATGCCACCCCCTCGAACGCGACCGACAGCGGCCCGGGCGGCACGATGGCGCGCGCGTCCTCTTGCACCTCGTCCAGGACGCTGCGCGTATCCATCAGCTCCTGGATGCGCACGATCCCGGCGCTGGCCTTCTGGAAGTCCTCCACCTGCTGGGCGATCTTGCGCAGCGGGCGGAAGAGCAGCCAGGTGTAACCGTAAATAAGGTAGGCGGTGCCCAGCGTGAGCGCGCCCTGGCGATAGAGCCAGGCGGTGACGACGAACGCCAGCCCGTTCCCGGCGAAGAAGGCGACGATGTTGACCGCCTCGTTCACCGCGCCCATCAGCCGCGCTTTGCGGCCGGTGCGGATGCGCTCTCGGGTGTAGGCGTACAGCCGCTGCATCACGTAGGCCGGCGCGCCACTGGAGCGGATGTCCTCGGTGCCGCCCAGGCGCTCCTCCAGGAAGCCGAACAGCTCTGCCACCGCCTGTCGCGATGCCCGCCAGTGGGGCACCGTCACCCCGCGCACGGCGTTCATGGCCGCCAGCACCACCGCGGCGAACACCGTGAAGGCCAGTCCCGCACGCCAGTCCACCTGCCACAGCACCACCAGCACGCCCAGCAGCAGCAGGAGATTTCCCAACACTTCTACCACGAACTGTGAGAAGAAGTTGGCCAGCGCCGTCACGTCGCCGTCGATCCGCTCGATCAGTTCGCCGGGCGTGCGCGCCTTGTGAAAGGAGAGGTCGAGGCGCAAGCAGTGCAGCGCCACGTCCGCGCGCAGCGCGTTGGTGGCCGACCAGCCCAGCCGCTCGCCCACGTAGGTGGCGGCCACCGAGAGCACCTGCTGCCCCACGGCCAGCGCGATGAACAGCACGGCGATGCCGGTCAGCCGCTGCGGGTCTCCTGCAAGCCCACCCGCGGCTCCGGAAGCGCCCGTGGCGGTATCAATGAACGTGCGCACCACCTGCGGGCTGGCCAGCTGCATGCCGATGCTGCCAAGCAGGAGCACGCCCAGAACCGCCACCGCCGCCCGGTGGGGCGCGAGGTAGCGCAGCAGGAGGTCACGGTACTGCCGGAGTGGAATACGCACGCAAGCTCCCATGGTACCGTGGTGCAGCAATACCGTGGCACAGCAGCCCTACATCCTTCCGCTCCACGAGCTCGACCGTTCGCAGCTCGCCCTCGCCGGCGGCAAGGCTGCCAACCTCGGCGAGACCCTGAAGGCCGGTCTGCCGGTGCCGCCAGGGTTCTGCGTCACCACCCACGCCTATGCGGCAACGGCCGAAGGCGCCGACCTCACCGCCCTGCTCCACCAGCTCGCGGTCACCGCTCCGGACGACGCCGGCACGCTCGCCGCGCTGGCCGCTCGCGCCCGCAGCGCCTTGCTCACCGCTCCCATTCCGGAGGCCGTCGCACTCGCCGTGCGCGACGCGTATGCCGCTCTCAGCAGCGGCAGTTCGCAGGGAACGCGCGTCGCCGTCCGTTCGTCCGCCACTGCGGAAGACCTTCCCGGCGCCAGCTTCGCCGGCCAGCAGGACACCTACCTCAACATCACCGGTCAGGATGCCGTGCTCGACGCCGTGCGCCGTTGCTGGGCGTCGCTGTGGACCGACCGCGCCGTCACCTACCGGGCCCACAACGGCATCGACCCGCACGACGTTCGACTCGCCGTCGTCGTCCAGCGCCAGGTCGATTCCGCGATTGCCGGCGTCATGTTCACCGCCAACCCGCTCACCGGCACACGCCACCAGGCGGTGATCGACGCCAGCCCGGGCCTGGGCGAGGCCGTCGTTTCCGGCGCCGTCACTCCCGATCACTTCGTGGTCGATCTCCCCACCGGCCGCGTCGTCGAGCGCCACATCGGCGACAAGCGCCTGCGCATCGAGTCGCTGCCCGACGGCGGCACCCGGCACGTCGAGCTGCCGCCTGACCATCCCCTCGCCACCACCGCCTGCCTCGACGACGCGCAGCTGCGTGACCTCGCCCGCCTGGCACGCCGTGTGGAGGAGTACTACGGCGAGCCGCAGGACACTGAATGGGCGATCGACGCTGCCGGCCCTCTGTGGCTCCTCCAGTCGCGACCCATCACCACGCTCTACCCGCTGCCGGCCAACGCGCCGCCGCCCGACCGTGCCCTGCGGGTGTACTTCTCCTTCAACGTCGCCCAGGGGGTCTATGCCCCGCTGACACCGATGGGCATCCAGGCGATCCGCCTGCTCGGCGCCGCTTTCGCGCGCCTTGTCGGCTATCCGGTGGGTGATTCAGTCGCCGGGCTGCCCGCCGCCATCGAAGCGGGCCATCGCCTCTTCTTCGACGTCACCCCCGTCATCCGCTCTCCACTGGGCCGTCGCATTGCCCCGTTCCTCGCGCGCAA
The DNA here is from genome assembly GCA_902805635.1 of uncultured Chloroflexota bacterium. Classification (GTDB taxonomy): domain Bacteria; phylum Chloroflexota; class UBA11872; order UBA12225; family UBA12225; genus CADCTC01. The sequence goes on along the minus strand of CADCTC010000131.1, from coordinate 1,971 downwards.
CATGGAGGCGCGCTCCGGCGCCGCGCTCCCGGTGCTGTTCAACGATCCACGGCTCTCCCCTGCCCGTGGCACCCGGCGCTTTGCCCTCCACCTTGCCGCCGTCTTCGTCAGGACCCGCCTTCCGCTGCGCATCCTGCGCGTCCTGCTCCGACCGGCCGCGGCGCGCGACGCCGTGCAGCGCGCCGCGGTGCGTGCTCTGGCGCTGGCCGACGTGCCTGCCGGCGCGTCCGCCGCCGACCGGCTGGATGCCTTCCAGCGCATGCTGCTCGAAGGTATGCCCATGCTCCTGCTCCGCGTCGTCCCGACCGTCATCGCCGGCTTCCTTACCTATGGCATCGCCGCACGCCTCCTGCGCGGCCACGCCACGCCCGACGAGCTGCAGGCAGTGCGCCGCGGCCTTCCCCACAACCCCACCACCGAGATGGACCTGGAGCTGTGGCGCCTGTCCCGCGGCATCCGCGCCGACGGCCCATCCGCCGCCGCGCTGCGCGACCGCACCACGGACGACCTGGGCGCCGCGTACGCCGCACGCTCATTGCCCGCCGTCCTCCAGCAGGGCCTGGACGGCTTCCTGACACGCTACGGCCACCGCGGCGTCGCCGAGATCGACCTTGGCGAGCCCCGCTGGCGCGACGACCCCGGCCACATCCTCGGCGCGCTCGCCAACTATCTCGCCCAAGACGATGCCACCTTTGATCCGGAAGCCCACTTCGCACGCCTGGCCGCCGAGGCCGACGCCGCCATCCGCACGCTCAGCCGCCGCGCCGGTCGGAGCAATCCGCTTGCCGGCGCCGCCGTGTCACTGCTCTTGAAACGCCACCGCCAGATCGCCGGCCTGCGCGAGGCGCCCAAGTTCCACGTCGTGTCGATGTTCGACCGCGGTCGCCAGGTGCTCGCGCCGGTAGCGCATGAGCTCGTCGAAGCCGGCCGCCTGGATGCGCCCGAGGACGTCTACCAGCTCACCCTCCCCGAGCTGCGTGTCGCCATCGCCGGCGCCGATGTGCGCCCCATCGCGCGCCGCCGCCACGCCGAGGCTGAGGTCGAGCGCCGGCGGCGCCGTATCCCGCGCTGGCTGCTCTCCGACGGCACCGAGGTTGAGGGCCGCACTCCCCCCGGCGCCACCGGGGGGGGCGCAGACCCAAACGTCCTGGTGGGCGCCCCGGCCTCCAGCGGCGAGGTCACCGCCAAGGCGCGCGTCATCCTCGACCCGACCGGCGCGCGGCTGGAGCCCGGCGAGATCCTCGTCGCCCCTTCGACCGACCCCGGCTGGACGCCGCTCTTTCTCACGGCGGGCGGGCTGGTGATGGAGATGGGCGGCGCGATGTCGCACGGCGCGGTCGTCGCCCGCGAGTACGGGATTCCGGCGGTCGTCGGGGTGGCGGGGGCGATCGCGCGAATCAGTTCCGGGCAGCGGATCACGATCGATGGCGCGGCGGGGACGATCACGATCGCGGATGCAAGTGCGGAGGGGGCTGCGGCCCTGCCTTGAGCGCAGCGATCTGGCCTATCGTGAGCAGCAGAATCGTGAGAAACATGCGCGGTTTGGACGCGGCTGTCGCACGCGAGGCGATTATGTAGGGCGTGGGTACGGTCGCTTGTAGCGATCTGCCTCATGCCCCGACCGCATAACATGGTCGGGGCATGGCACGCTAAGGAACAACGCGAGACGGCTGATCGGCCGGGCGCACGGTCATCCCCTCTTAACGGACTACGCCAACACGGGCAGAGTGGCACTGACCCAACCCCATGTGTCACCGGACGGCCATCATGACGCGTTCAGGGGCGACAGCAGGCCATGGGTATCCGCACAATCACCGCTCACGCGCTCACCATTCCCTTTGTGTCGGCTACCAGAGACATCCGCGCCCATCACGGCCTCGGCCACATCCGATTAGGCCGCCCTTCGATACACATGGTGGAGACTACCAAGCACTGGGAATGAGATGACTCCGGCGGTGGTGCCCATCGCAT
>CADCTC010000130.1 GCA_902805635.1 uncultured Chloroflexota bacterium | reverse complement strand
GGCAGAGTGGGTTTGACGCCATTATCCAGACGTACCGCGACGACGGGGACCGGCGCACATTCGTTTACGCCGGCTACAGCGCAGGAGCGGTGGTAGCCGCTCGCACCCTATGGGGAATACATCTTATGGACGAGCCCGGAGTGGTGCCCGAGAAGTACAGCCCCGAGGCGATATGGGAGGGGCTCGGGCTGATCGACTATTCGATAGTGCCCCACTTTCGCTCTGACCACTCGGAAGCGGCGGCCGCCGAGACCACCAAGCGGTTCTTTGAAGAGCATCGCATGCCATTCAGAGCAATCAGCGACGGCGAAGTGATTATCGAACGGCTCTAACTCCTCCCTGTCTTACCTGGTCCCACCCGCCGTGTCCGCTTGCGCCGGTGCAGGGCAGCGCCACTGCCGCAGCGGCACGAGCCAGCCGGGAGGCAGGACCGTCACGGACGCGCCCTGGAAGAGCGCGACGGGCGCGGAGCCGACGGCGGTCATCTGGTCGCCTTCGATGACGGCGCCAGCGGTTTCGGGCAGCGCGACCACCGGGTGAGCGTGCCGCTGGGCGTAAGCCGTGACCAGCGGGGCGTCCCCCTCCTCGTAGTGGCACCACACCGCGTGGCCACGCGCCAGGCCCAGCGCGGTCGTGTCGCGCAGCCCGACGTCGTTCGGGTCCATGTGCGCGCTTGTGCCGATGTCCTCGCCGAGCAGGATCGCGCCGGCGCTGCCGCCGTAAACCGGGCCTCCCCGCGCGGCGTAGCGCCGCAGCGCGTCCCCGAAGCCGGTCTCGCGGACGTGGTGCAGGAGCCTGTAGGTGTTGCCTCCCCCGATGTAGACCGCGGCGAAGCGGTCGAGGTCGGCGCCGGCCCGCCCAGAGAGGTCTGTCCACATCTCGATGTGCCGCACGCCGAGCGGCTCGAACACGGAGCGGACCCACTCGAGGCATGACTCGTACGGCCCCGAGACCCACGCCACGGGCACGTAGAGCATGCGCCCGCCGGGGCCGATCCACCGTGCGAGGACGGCGTCCAGCGGCCCCGAGGCCGTGGCGCCGCCACCGCCCGCCAGGATCAGGCGCATGCCACCACCGTAGCACTGCGCGTGGCCGTAAAGCGGCAGCCTATTGAAAAAGGCGGTTTCCGAGGCCGGTGGCTGGTCTGCAGGTGTGATCACGGTCGGCATGCCAGCCGCTTGACGGACAATAGATGAGGATGGAGGGGCCCAGCTGTCGCAGTGGAATACTCGAAGCGCCTCGGCCACATCACCCCAGCCCAGTTCCAGGCGGCATTGAGTCGCTTTGATTTGGGCACGTTTGTGCGTGCCGAGGCTGTCGTGGGCGGTCTCTTCGGGCAGAACGTCTTCGTGACCAGCACAAGCGGTGCGTTCGTGCTGCGCGGGGCGCCGCACTACGAGTGGCAGCTCCCGACCGAACGGTTCTTTGCCCGTGTGCTGCACGAGCGGACCTCCGCGCCCGTCCCCTGGCCGTACCTGCTCGATTCAGGAGAGGACATCTTCGGGTGGAGCTACGCCCTCATGCCGCGCATGCCGGGGCTGAACGTCTCCGATCCTGCCGTCACTGCAACTCTGTCTCCTGCCGACCGGCTTGCCATCGCGCGTGCGGTGGGGGAGAACCTGGCGCTCATGCACCAGCTGACCTGGCCGGCGGTGGGCCGCTACGACGCCACGCTCGACACCGTGGCTCCCCTGCGCGACGGGTTCGCCGGGTGGGTCGTCGGCGACGTGCGCGACTGGCTCGCGCGGGCACAACGACATTCCGCCCGCACCACCGGGGCCGACGTGGCTTGGGTGGAGCAGTTACTCCAAGGCGCTCTTCCGGCACTCAGACAGCCGTTCCAGCCGTGCTTCGTCATGAACGACTACAAGGAGGGAAACACGGTGGTTACGCGTGCGACCCGTGCGGGCGACGCGGGCATGGGATGGCGGGTGACCGGCGTCTTCGACCTCATGGAAGGGTTCTTCGGCGACGGCGAGATGGACCTCGCACGCCCGGTGGCCGGGTACCTTGAGGAGGAGCCACTGCGCGCGCAGGCGTTCTTGGCGGCCTACCTCGACCGTGCATCGGCCCGTCCCGGCCTGAGCGAGCGATTCGCCGTGTACCTGCTGCGCGATCGGCTCATCGTCTGGGAGTACTTCCAAAGGCACGAGGTCGCGCGAGGTACGTCCCATGGCTTACGGCTGAAGCCGCCGTGGGATCCGGACGTGACGCTGCGGGAGTGGGCGGAACCATACATCGCCGAAGCTGCGGCGCTGATTGCGAGGCACGGATCCGGCGGGTGGAGTTCTGACGCGTAAGCTCTGGAGCGTAATGGGGTGGGAGGCACTCAAGCAGTGGGGTGACGACGCCGCTCGCATCGAGCGGCTCACCGGCGGAGCCGCCAACGACGTGTGGAGCGTGCGCGTCAACGGGCGCCTCGCCGTCGGCCGTCTCGGTCGTTTCGGCGCCAGGAGCGATGCCGATCTCGCGTGGGAGACCTGGCTCCTCCAGCACCTCGACCGTGAGGGCCTGACCGTGCCGGTGCCGATCCCCACCACGGATGGCCGGCTGTTCGCCAGCGGTGTGGTGGTGATGACCTACGTCGAGGGCGGACCGCCTGAGACGGAAGCCGACTGGCGTCGCGTGGCCGACACGCTCCGCCAGCTG
>CADCTC010000129.1 GCA_902805635.1 uncultured Chloroflexota bacterium | reverse complement strand
CGACCGCGGCCATCAGCGAGGACGCCGCCCGCCGCCTGCTCGACGCTCATGGCGTGCGCCGGGGCGCCCGCGCCGCCGCCGAGGCAGCCGTGACTGCTGCCCAGGCCGCCGAGGCCGAGTTCCAGCAGCTGCTGGCACTGGTGGCGGGCCTGGCCGGGCTGGACGTGCCGACCGATCAGATCGACGTTGCCTTCAAGGAGCGCCTGCTGGTGGTGCGGCCAGAACCGGCGCCTCCCGACGAGGGACAGGAGCGCAGAAAGGGCGTGGGATGCTGATGGCGCGCACGCAGGGCGCTCAAAGCACGGCGCAGGCGGGCGGGCGGCACGGCCGGGTGCGCCCATTCGCGTTTGCCTCCTTCCTGGTGTGGCTGCTGTGCCTGACCGGACTCGTGGACGCCGCCGGCTGGTACGGGGCGGGCACGATGCTGGTGACGGCGCTCACGTTGCTGTCGGGGGCTGCTTACGTGCGCCCCGAATGGGTGGAGGCGGTCGCGTCCTTCCTGCACCGCATGGGAGGGGACCGTTGACGTGGACGGCATCACGGACGTGTCCGCGTGGCACCCCCTGGCCCGCGTACTCGGCGTCCTCCTTGGCGGCACCAGCTTCATCACGTTCGCGGGGCTGGTTGCGGACAAGCTGTGGCCCAGCGCCAACCGTCGTCTCGACGACGCAAAGGACCGGCGCATCGAGGATGACCAGCGGATCGCGCGCCTGGAGGAGGCGCTTGAAGAGATGACCAAGAAGTGGCTGGCCGCCGAGCGTCAGGTGCACGCGAAGGAGCGGGAGACGTGGGAACGCGACGCCCAGCTGCTCATGCTCCGCTCGAAGCTGGGCATGCCCGTCGTGCTGATGACGCTGCTGGCGTTCCTGCCCTTCCTGATCGACGCCGCCATCCAGCTGTACGCCGCCGGTGAGCTCCGCATCCCAGATCAGTACAAGGCCATCTGGGTGGTGCTCGTGCTCGCGTGGCAGGGCTACGCCAAGGTCAGCAAGGAGCAGGAGCGCCAGCACGACGCCCAAGTGCTCACCAGGCAAGGGCTGCCGATGGGAGAGCCCCTACCCCCGAGAGCGGTCGAACGTGCGCTCTTTACCGAGACAACCCTCCCGGAGGCGCACGCTGCAGCTACCGGCGTGCCCCGCGTTGCCGCGTAGCACGACACAGACACAGTAGAGAAAGGAACACACCCATGCCCGGCATCAGTAACAGAGGCAAGTTCAACATCCTGCGCGCGATCTTCCGCGCGCAGGCGCTCCCCACCAACTTCTTCGTGGCCCTGGTCACCTCCGCGGTGGCGCCCACGGCCGACACCAACGTCAAGAGCGAGCTGACCGAGCTCGCCAACGGCAACGGCTACGTGACCGGCGGCATCTCGCTGGCCAAGAACAGCACGGACTTCGACGTGCTGACGGAAGACGACACGAATGACCGCGCCCTGGTGCAGATCAAGGACCTGGTGTGGACGGCCTCGGGCGGCAGCCTGCCCGCCGCGGGCGGTGCGCGGTACGCCGTGCTCACAGACGACAACGCCACCCAGGGCAGCCGCGAGGTGTGGGCATTCTGGGACCTGACGAGCGACCGTCAAGTATCGGTGGGGCAGACCCTGACGCTGCAAGACGCGGAAATCAGGCTCAACGACTAATCCTGGTGCATAGAGAAAGGAACAACGAGATGAACGTAATGGAGCTGGTGCGCCCCGACGAGCGCGACGCCGGGGGTGAGGTGTTCGAGGGCGACTCCGAGCGCGTGCGCTGGCAAGTAGACCCCGGCACGGTGTATCCCGCGGCGCTGGACTACTGCGAGCAGCTCGCGGGGGAGCCGGACGGCTACCGGCCCAACCCGCTGCGTGCGGACCTGGCGCCCGACGGCCTAGCCGCCGAGCTGGACCGGCTGCGCGTGGACCACCTGGCGGCGCAGGTCAAGGCGCTGCCGAAGGACGCCTGGAAGCTGGCGCGCGAGCCGTTCCGCGAGGACTTCACCACCCGCCAGCGGGAGGTGCGTGCCCAGGCGCTGGAGGCGGCGCGCGCCGTGTTCACGACGCTGCTGCACGGCCACACCGGGCGGCCGATGAGCCTGCACCTCACGCGCGACGACGCCTGGAAGCTGTAGCGGCCCCGACGCGGTGGGAGCCCGCGGGAGCCCGGAGGCTTCGCGTGGCGCCCGCGCGGTGTTGCGTGCCGACGACCTGGAGGACACCCGAAATGCCCACGCAGACCATCGCCCAGCAGCGCATCAGCACCCCGGAGACGATCCTCCCGGCAACGAACGGCACCGTGCTGCCGGACGGCGTGACGATTGTCGAGATCGAGATCACGGCAACGGTGTGGCCGACTGGCCCCACGTATCCGGCCTGCACGCTGATCTTCGAGAGCAGCCGAGGCGGCAACGTGTGGCAGGAAATGACCAGGCAGACGTTCACGGTCGGCCTGCATCCGTTCACCGGCGCGGCGCCGAGGGTGAGCATCGACCTCACCAACTTCGGCAAGCGCGTGCGCGCGCGCCTCCATCCCGGCACCCGGCTACGACATCGGGTTCCGCATTATTGATCTCTGCCTGAGGCGCTAAAGGTGGCACGCGGCGTGCAGCGGCCGCTGTATGCTGGACGGGACGAGCACGAGGATGGCGCCCGCCGCTCCTGCGCCTCCGCCGCCCGCGCCGCCGGCCGACTGGCTGGAGGGGCGGCGGCTGCGGGCGTGGGCGCTGCACCGGGAGGGGTGGACGGGGC
>CADCTC010000128.1:7461-11627 GCA_902805635.1 uncultured Chloroflexota bacterium | reverse complement strand
CTGGGCAGCACCGGCGCCAAGGTCAGCCCCATCTGTCTCGGGGCAATGATGTTCGGCGATCCCGCCAGCCCTGAGGAGAGCCACCGCATCCTCGACTACGCCCGCGAGGGCGGCATCAACTTCGTGGATACCGCCAACGTCTACACCAAGCAGCGCTCCGAGGAGATCGTCGGCGACTGGTTCGACCTCGGCGGCGGCCGGCGCAACGAGACCTTTCTCGCCACCAAGGTCCACGGTCGCGTTGCCCCCGGCCCCAATGGCGCCGGCAACCACCGCTACCACGTCAACCGGCAAGTCGAGCACTCGCTGCGCCGCCTCAAGACCGACCGCATCGACCTCTATTACTTCCACCGGCCTGAGCCCGAGACCCCCATCGCCGAGCAGGTCGGCATCATGCAGGACCTGGTGCGCCAGGGCAAAATCGTCTACTACGGCACCAGCCACTACCCCAGCTGGATGATCCTCCAGGGCATGTGGGACGCCCAGAAGCTCACCGGCCCCGCCTGGGTGGCAGACCAGCCCCGCTACTCGCTCGTCGACCGCTCAATCGAGCAGGACGTCGTCCCCTTCGCCCAGGCCAACGGCTACGGCCTCGTCCCCCACAGCCCACTTGCCGGCGGCTTCCTCACCGGCAAATACGAGCGCGGCGGCACCGTCCCCAACGACAGCCGTGCTGCCCGCCGCGCCGACTGGCTCGCCGCCATGACCGACCAGCACTGGGCACTCGAGTCCCGCCTGCGCGAGGTCGCTCAAGCAGCCGGCTGCACGCCCGGACAGGCGGCTATCGCCTGGGTGCTCACCCGTCCCTTCGTCAACGCCACCATCATCGGCCCGCGCACGCTCGACCAGCTCCAAGACAACCTCGGCGCTCTCGACGTAACGCTCCCCGCCGACGCGATCCAGGCGCTCACTGACGCATCAGAGTTCGCCGCCAAGCTCCCCCGCACCTGATTCCGTGCCGCGGCGCGCGTTCGTCCGGGCACCGAGCGCGTCCGCGTCGCCCTCCCATTCCCACCATGTGCCAGCGCGGCGGCTACCGGTAGCGCGACGCCTGCTTCTCGTACAGCTCGGCGTAGGTGCCTCCGAGCGCCACTAGCTCGGCGTGCGTGCCTTCTTCGATGATGCGGCCATGCTCCAGCACGACAATCCGGTCCGCCATGCGCACGGTTGAGAAGCGGTGCGAGATCAGCAGCGTTGCCTTGTCCCTGGTCAGCTCGCTGAACCGGCGGTACACGTCGTACTCTGATTGGGTATCCAGCGCCGACGTCGGCTCGTCCAGGATCAGCAGCTGCGCGCCCCCGGAAGGAGCATGGTCGGCGGAGCGCATGAACCCGCGCGACAGTGCTACCTTCTGCCATTCGCCACCCGAGATCTCCGCGCCCTCGTTGACCACCTTGTTGTTGGCGTGGAACAGCCAGAGGCCCAGCACAGTGTCGTAGCCGCCGGGCAGCTTCTGCACCACGTCCGCTGCGCCACCCCGTGCCGCCGCTCCCACGATTGCAGTCATGTCGTCCAGGCGGGCCACGTCCCCCAGCCCGATGTTCTCTCGCGCCGTCAGGTGATAGCGCGAGAAATCCTGGAAGATCGCCGCGCTCTGACGGCGCCAGTCGTCCAGGTCTTGGTCCCTCAGGTCCGCCCCGTCGATCAGGATCGTGCCTTCGCTCGGATCGTAGAGCCGCGTCAGCAGCTTCACGATAGTCGTCTTCCCCGCGCCATTCTCGCCAACCAGCGCCACTGTCTCCCCTGGCGCGATCCGCAGGCTCAGCCGGTCCAGCACCGCCCGGTCCGTTCCGGGATAGCGGAACGTCACGTCGCGCAGCTCGATCCCCGCTTGCAGCGGCCGCGGCGTCTTGCGTCCCTGCCCCGCAGGCGGCACGTCCATCGCCGGCGCTGTCTCGAGGAACTCGAAGAACTGTCCCACGAACAGGATCTCGGCATACAGACGGCTTACCTGCCGCACAATCGCACCGATCTGCCCGTTGGCCTGCCACACCGCCTGCGACAGCAGCGACAGGTCACCCAGCGAGATTCGTCGCGCCAGCGTTTGCAGCACCAGCCATGCATACATGGCAGACGAGCCCAGCTCGGCGATGCCGGCGGTGCCAGCCTCCCACCCGCACTGTTGCCGGCGCAGGGCACTCATGCGCGCGTGAAACGCCTCGAACTCGCGCCGGAAGTGCCCCAGGAAGAAGCCGCCCAGCCCATACAGCCTGGTCTCGGCCGCCGAGTCCTTGCCGGTGATCAGCTCGGCGAAGTAGCGCATGCGGCGCACCTCGGGCACCGTCATGTTGTTCAGCTCCCAGTACTGCACCTGGCTCTTCAGCTGCTGCACCAGGCTCGGCACCGCCAGCGCCACCGCCACCACGACCAGCACCGGCTGGAATGCCAGCAGTACCGCCAGCATCGATCCGAGGTGTACGACCGACCGGAAGATCTGCGCTGCCCCAGCCATGACGTTGATCGGCCGGTGGCCCGACTCCCCTTGCGCCCGCTGCAGCCGGTCGTAGAACTCGGGGTTCTCGAAGTACGAGATGTCGGCCAGAGAGTTCGCCTTGATCAAGATCCGCTGCTGGATCTCCTTCTTTAGGAAGTCGCCGAGTTGGAGCTGCACCAGCGTAGAGGTGGGATCGACCGCCGCGGTAGCCAGCGCCACCACGGCGCCCATGACCACCACCGAAAGGACCTCCCCTTGCGTCACCTCCCGCCCCGCCGCGGCGGCGCCAATCAGGTCGATCACCAGCTTGGTCACCCACGCCTGTGAGACCGGCACCAGTCCCTGCACCAGGTTCAGCAATGCAAGCAGCACGGCGAGCAGCGGCTGCGCTTGCCAGATCAGCTGAAACGTCCGCGGCAGCCCAGCCAGCGCGCGCAGCGCCGTCTTAATACCCGCCAGGCGCTGCCGCAGCCCGCGGCGTGGGGCGGACGGTGGACCGGCCTGAGAGCCCGGCGACGCGACGCTCATGCGTACCGTTCCGCCTGCATTGCATACAGGCGCGCGTACATGCCATCCAGCTCCACCAGCGCCTCGTGCGAGCCCTGCTCGACAATCCGTCCGCCGTCCAGCACCAGGATGTGATCGGCCATCCGCACCGTCGAGAAGCGGTGCGAGATCAGCAGTGTCGCTCGGCCCCGGGTCAGTTCCTTGAACCGGAGATACACCTCGTGCTCCGCACGCGCGTCCAGCGCCGACGTCGGCTCGTCCAGGATCAGCAGCTGCGCGCCGCCATCCAGCCCATCATGTCTCCCGTTCGCTCCATTGGCCCCGTTCGTCCCGGTCGCCCCCGGCCCCACCTCCGGTCCCGCCTCTGGCGCCCGCATGAAGGCACGCGCCAGCGCGATGCGCTGCCACTCCCCTCCCGAGAGGTCCACACCATCATTGCCGATCGACCTGAAACGGCGCCCCAGCATCGTCTCGTACCCGTCCGGCAGCCGCTCCACCAGCGAGTCGGCGCCCGCACGCAGCGCTGCGGCCCGCACCGCGTCTGTGTCCTCGATCTGTGTGAGGTTGCCCAGGCCGATGTTCTCGCGCACCGGCATCGTGTAGCGCTTGAAGTCCTGGAACACCACCCCCACGCGACGGCGCCAATCCTCCAGGTCGTATTCGCGCAGGTCACTGCCGTCCACCAGCACCTGGCCGCCCGTCGGGTCATACAGACGCGTCAGCAGCTTCACCAGTGTGCTCTTGCCCGCGCCGTTCTCCCCGACCAGCGCCACCACCTGGCCCGGTGCGACTGTGAAGCTCACGTCTTCGAGCACCGGCTTCGCCGCGCGATCGTACGTGAAGCTCACGTTGCGCAGCTCGATCCCACTGCGCAGTGGCGCCGCCACACGCCGGCCGGCGCCGGTAGGGGCCACCGGCAGCGTGTCCTCCACCGCCTGAAGCTCGAACAGCGTCCCGAAGTACAGGTTGTCCTCGAACAGTCCCGAAATCAGAGACACTAGCGCCCCAATCCCACCCTGCATCTGGTTGAGGGCGGCATACAGGAAGGCGAAGTCTCCCAGCGTGATCTGCCCTCCCACCGCCGCGACCACGATCGCCCCGTACCCCACGGCGTACGCCCCCGCGGAGAGAGTCGCCATACCCATCGTCTGCCACCAGTGGCGCACGCGCACCGCCTGGTGCCGGTGCCGGAACGCCTCGAACGTCTCGCGATACTGATTCAGGA
>CADCTC010000128.1:0-7451 GCA_902805635.1 uncultured Chloroflexota bacterium | reverse complement strand
TCTTTCTGGTCGGTGAGCAAGCGGGTCAGGTACCCCATCTTGCGCACCTCCGGGATCGACCAGTTGTCGATGGTGTACATCTCGCGCCGGTTGCGGAACTGGCTGACCAGGTGCGGGGCCATTGCCACGACTATTAGCAGCGTGATCCACGGGGAGAAGAGGAAGTACACCACGGTCATCGACACCAGGCTGAGCGACGTGCGGACGATGCCGTTCAGCCGGTCGATCATGTTGACCGGCCGGAATCCAGCCTGGTTCTGCGCTCGCTGAAGTAGGTCGAAGAACCGGGGACTCTCGAAGAACGCGATTCCCTTGAAGCTGTTTGCCTTGTCCAGGATCAGCCGCTCGACGTCGCGCGTCATGTAGTCCGAGAGCTGCTGCCAGAAGTACCGCGTTGGCGCGCCGACAGCGGCGTTGAAAACTTGGTACGCCGCCCGCGCCACCAGCAGCGCCACGATCGCCGGCGCCGCGTCCATTGGATCGCCCAACCCGCCCTGGCCGCTCACCGCGCCGGCTACCGCGTCCAGGATCAGCTTGGCCAGCCACCCGTTCAGCAGCGGGCTGAGCCCCTGCAAGACGTTCAGCAGCAGCACGATCGCCGCCGTGGGCGGGTGTGCCCGCCAGACCATCGCCACCACCCGCGGCGTGCCGCCGAGCACCGTCAGCGCGCCGCGAACCCGCGCCACGAGCGATTGGCGTTCTCCCGCTGTCTCAGCCCCTCCTGTAGTAGTAGCCATGCGGCACGTTAACGTACCTCATGGCAGGCGCCCATACAAGTCTGCCGGGGAGCGCCATATGCGTTGAGCGCCGGCCCGTGCTGGATCCAGGCGAGCTGTGACTCGCTGTAGGAGTGCCGCAGCCACAGTGAGCCACGCGTGCTGTCCGCGTGCTGGACGGTGCAACCTACCGCTGGGCCGCTAGCTCGCCGGCCGGTGGCACCGATGCATACACCACCCGATGATTACCAAAGTCCGCCACGTATACGCCGCCCGATCCATCCCATGCAATGGACATCGGCTGCGCGAGCGTGCCAGGATCACCCGCCGCGTCCGACTGTGCCTCCGGCGCTGCCAGCCCTCGTGTCCCCAGCAGTGTCCACATCGTCCCGTGCGTGTCCACCACGCGCACCGCGCCGTTCAGCAGGTCCGCCACGTAAATCCGGCCCCAGGCATCAACCGTCGCCGCAACCGGGAACGAGAGCCGCGCCGCCGTTGCGGGTCCGCCGTCCCCCGCGTACCCCATCCGCCCCCCGCCCGTGACCGTGCGCAGCGTGCCGTCCTCTTCCAGGCGCACCACCCGGTGCCCAGACCGGTCCACGATCAAGAGACGCCCCGCGGCATCCAGGGCCAGCCCCCATGGCTCCTCCAGTGCCGACTGGGTCGCCGGCAAGCCCTCCCCGCGCCACGGACCGGGACGCCCAGTTCCCGCCACCACCGTCTTGCTGCCGTCCGGCGCCACCGCATCTACTGTTCCGGATGCGGGTCGCGCCACGAACGTCGTCCCGTCGCCGCGCCACACCGTGGCGTTCGGGTTGTGGCTCGCCAGCCCGGACAAGTCCGTGGGCAGCACGTCCGGCACCACGGCCGCCGGCCGGTCTGTCCCCGGCCAAATGCGTGAGAGCCTGAGCACGCCATTACCGCTGCGGTCGGTCCAGTGCGCCACCAGGACCGCGCCATCCGGCTCCACCGCCACCCAGTACGGTGCAGCCACCCGATCTACCGGCGGCGGCGGCGTGCCGGGCCGGGAGGACCCCTCTATCGCCTGCACCGCCACCCACGGAGCTGTCTCCCATGCCACGCGCCGTCCGCCCGGCGCCGTCTCTAGTCCCATCGTCCCTGCCAGCTGTGCCAGCGGCGTGTCCCCCACCGCCAATCGCCATGTGCCCTTCTCCGTCGTCACTACCAGCGCCCGCGCCGCCAGATCCCACTGCATGTCAGAGGCCGAACCGTCTGGCGGCACTCCCAAAGAGTGCCACGTTATGCCCCCATCCTCCGAAGCCAGCACCTCGCGGCTGCGCATTCCCAGCCCGACGAAATACCGCGTGCGCGGCCCGAAGTCCACCGCCAGAGCGTTGACCGTCACTTCCGGCTTCGCCTTCATGGAGCTCAGCACAGACTGGCCACGGCTCACCGGGAAGTTCAAAATCGTCCGCCAGGTGACGCCGCCGTCGTCCGTCGCCAGCAGTAGCCCGCTTCCGATGCGGCTGTCTCGCTCTAGCGCGAGCGCACCGCGGCGGCCGGTGGCATCAAATGCCACCGCCCTCGGATAGGTGAACGTCGGTACATTGTTCGGCCCTGCCGCCGCACGCGGCTGCGCCAGCACGTCCAAAGTAACACCGGCGTCGTTGCTCACCAGCAGGCTGGTCGAGAACGTCCTCCCTCCGGCGCAGTAGTGCGCATAGTAAAAGCGCTCTCGCACCCACCGATCCGGCATGAAGACAGGCGCCAGCGGTGCGCAGGTGGTCCCACTCGCCCGGTGTAGCTCAACCCAGGTCGTGCCTCCGTCCTGCGTACGCAAGAACGAGCTGCTCCCACCCTCTGTCGCAAATGCGTACGCCAGCTTCGGGTCCACCGGGCTTACTACCAGCCGCCGCACCGTCATGCGCGGCGCGTCCGGCCGCAGCGCCGGTAGATCGGGCGGAGACACCGTCGGTAGTGGCGCCGGCTCGTATCGCTCCCATGCCGTGGCGATCAGTCCCAGCGGCAACCCGGCCGGTCCTGCGACATCGGCCGGTCCGGACTGCGCGTGCAGCGGCCCCGCACTCGGAGTCACAAGCGCTGCAACGGCCACCGCCAGTAGCGCCGCGCCGCGCTGGCGATGCCTGCGGTGACGGTCGGACCCAAGCGCGAAAACCTCCACAGCGAGCACCGCTAGCAGCACGGCTAGCACTAGGGCGCTCAGCAGCTGTCCCTCAGGACCAACTATCGTCAACGTTGACAATGGCACAGCTGCCAGTATAGAGAGCCTCTATTCGCCAATCGAGCGAAATCTTCACACGCTGACTCAATCCCTCCCGTCGCAGACGCCATGCGGCACTTCGACGTACCTCCCGTCACACGCTCATATAGGTCGCCCAGGCGGAGTGCCGTACGCGTTGAGCGCCGACCCGTGCCGGAACCACCCGAGCTGCGACTCGCTGCACGAGTGCCGCAGCCAGAGCGAGTCGCGCGTGCCGTCCGTGTGCTGGACCGTGCACTCCACCGGCTGTCCCGCAGCAAGGCGGCTGAGCCCGGTGAGGCTGAGCAGGTCGTCCTCGCGGATGCGGTCGTAGTCGTCCGGATCGACGAAGGTGAGTGCGAGAAGCCCCTGCTTCTTGAGGTTGCTCTCGTGGATGCGGGCGAAGCTGCGGGCAACCACGGCCGCGGCGCCCAGCAGGCGCGGGGAGAGCGCCGCGTGCTCCCGGCTGCTGCCTTCCCCGTAGTTGGCGTCTCCCACGATCACCCACCGCCGGCCATGCGCCTTGTAATAGCGAGCGACCGACGCAACCGGCTGGCCGCGGTCGCCGGTGAGCAGGTTCCGTCCAGTTCCGGTCTCGCCGGTGAAAGCGTTCGTCGCGCCCATCAGCAAGTTGTCGCTGAACCGGTCGAGGTGGCCGCGGTAGCGCAGCCAAGGCCCCGCGGCGGAGATGTGGTCGGTGGTGGTTTTGCCGCGTGTCTTCATTAAGACCGGCATGGCAAGGAAGTCCTCGCCGTCCCATGCGGGCCACGGTTCGAGCACCTGGAGGCGCTCGCTGTGCGGGTCGACCGCCAGGACCACGGCACTACCATCCTCAGGCGGCTCGACACACGCGAAGTGGCCAGCCTCGAAGCCGCGTTCGGGCACTTCGGGCGCGGGGCCCGGCGGGTCCAGGCGGAACGGCGTGCCGTCCGCCGCCACCAGCGAGTCGGTCCGGGGATCAAAGGTGAGGCGCCCGGCGAGGGCAAGCGCGGTGACGATCTCCGGACTCGCGATGAAGTTCATCGTGTCCTGCTGGCCGTCGTTGCGCCGTGGAAAGTTGCGGTTGAACGACGTGACGATCGTGTTCGGCTGCCCTACCTCGTCCGGCGCGCGGCGCCACTGGCCGATGCACGGTCCGCACGCATTGGCCAGCACCGTCGCGCCAATCGCCTCGAGTGGATCGAGTTGCCCGTCGCGCTCGATCGTGGCGCGCACCTGGTCGCTCCCGGGCGTCACCATGAGGGGGACCACTGCCCCCACCCCGTGGGCGTGCCCCTGCGCCGCCACCGCGGCGGCGCGACTCATGTCCTCGTATGAGGAGTTGGTGCAGCTGCCGATCAGAGTGCGCGAGATCGTTTCGACGACGGCCCCCTTACTTGCCGCGACCTCGGCGGCGAGCAGTGACAGGGGGCGCGCTCGGTCGGGTGAGTGCGGGCCGGCGACGTACGGCTCCAATGTCGAGAGGTCGATCTCGACCACGCGATCGAAGTACTCCTGGGGATGCGCCTTCACTTCCCGGTCGGCCGTGACGAGCTGGACGTGCCGCTCGGCGAGGTCGCGCAGCCCAGAGCGTCCGGTGGCGGCGAGATAGCGCCCCATGCGGCCGTCGTACGGAAAGATGGACGTGGTGGCCCCCATCTCCGCCCCCATGTTGGTGATGGTGGCTTTGCCCGTCGCGCTGATCGAGCGAGTGCCGGGTCCGAAGTACTCGACGATGGCGTTGGTCCCGCCGGAGACGGTCAACTCGCCGAGCAGCCGCAAAACCACGTCCTTCGGCGCCGTCCAGCCGCGCAGCTCGCCAGTGAGCCGCACGCCGATCATCCTGGGGTAGAGCACCTCCCAGGGCAGCCCGGCCATGACATCCACCGCGTCTGCGCCCCCGACGCCGACGGCGCACGCGCCCAGGCCGCCGGCGTTGGGGGTATGCGAATCGGTGCCGATGATCAGCTGGCCTGGGAAGGCATACTGCTCCAGCGTCACCTGGTGGATGATGCCCGCGCCCGGCTCCCAGAACCCGGCGCCGTACCTTGCCGCGGCGGTGCGCAGGAAGTCGTAGACCTCCCAGTTCTCCGCGAGCGACTCGCGCAGGTCGGCCTCGCCGGAGGCGCGTGCCTGGATAAGGTGGTCGCAGTGGATGGTGACCGGGACGGCGACGCGGGAACGGCCGGTCTGCGCGAACTGCAGCATGGCCGTCTGGCCGAGCACGTCCTGCAGGATCACCCGGTCTGGGCGGAGCTGCGCGTACGCCTCGCCGCGCGTCAGTGTCGCGACGAGGCTTGGCTCATCCAGGTGCCCCAGCAGCGCCTTTTCGGCGAGCGCGAGAGGGCGCCCCAGGCGAGCGCGGACCGCCCGCAGTGTCTCGTCCATGCGGCGGTACACCTGCGCGGCGAACGCCGGAGTGCTTTGGGTTGTGTGGGTCGTGCGGATTGTTTGGGTTGTGGTCACACCGCAATCTTCTGCCCCACAGACGCCGGTGGGAAATGCCAATCCGGCATGCCGGCATGCGAGTCCGGTTTTCCTGGGGCGCTCCTCCCGCCGCGCATGGCATCCTGAGGGCGCCGTGCTTCAACTGCTCGAGACCTTCTGCGTCGTGGCAGAGACTGGTGGCTTGACCCGCGCTGCCGCGAGGCTGCACATGACTCAGCCGGCCATCTCGCGCCAGATGCGCGCGCTGGAGCGTGACCTGGGTGCCGTGTTGCTCAGTCGCACGCCCCAGGGGGTAACGCTGACGCCGGTCGGACGCGCAGTGCTGGCGCACGCCCGGCAGGCCGTCGCCGCGGTACGCGCCTGCCGGCAGGTTGCCCGCGGGGACGGTGGCGATGAAGAGGGCGAGCGAGCGCCACGCCTGGTGATCGCCGTCGGTTTGATGGCCTCCCTCTACGTGCTGCGACCGCTGCTGGCGACATTCAGGGCGCAGCATCCGGACGTCGAGATCGACCTGCAGCCTGCCCCGGCGCAGGTGGCGCTGAGCCGCCTGCTCGACTACGCCGTGGACATTGCAGTGATCGCCACCCCGGTGCGCAACTCGCTGGTGCGCGCCATGCCGGTGCTGCACGACCCGCTGCTGCTGGTCGACGCACCGGGGGTCACGCCGGCACTTGCGCGGCTGGAAGACCTGCGGGACCGGACGGTGCTTGTGCTGCCGCTGGGCACCGGGCTGCACGAGCAGATCGAGGAGGCGCTGCGCGAGCGAAACATCCCGGTGCACCCGGTGGAGTACCCCACCGCGGAGCCGATCAAGTCAGCCGCGGCGCTCGGGATCGGCGTCAGCGTCTTGCCGCACTCGGCCGTGCAGGAGGAGCTCCGGCGTGGCACGCTGGCCGGCACGCCCATCACGGACTGGGCGGGCGCCGAGCGCGTCATCCAGGTCCTCGTGCGAGCGGAGGGACGCCTGCCGAGCCACGTCAGGACCTTCATCGCCCTGTGCCAGGCCCGCTCCATCGCTGCCTGACTGAATGGGCATGCCCCACGCGCTTGCAAGCACGCGCCAACTGGGCCAACCGGCGTAAGGCAGACGGTTCTGCTATTCTGCTGGCGTGAAGCGCGTGCTGATCACCGGGATGTCCGGAACCGGCAAGTCCACGCTGATTGACGAGCTCGCGGCGCGCGGCTACAAGGCCATCGACACCGACTCGGACGAGTGGTGCGAGTGGGTGAACGTCGACGGTGATGAGGTCTCCGGGATCGACGCGGGACCGGACTGGGTCTGGCGCGAAGACCGCATCCGGGACCTGCTCACAGCCGAAGACGCCGAGGCGCTGTTCGTCAGCGGCTGCAAGTCGAATCAGGGGAAGTTCTACACGCACTTCGACCACGTCGTCCTGCTGAGTGCGCCGACTCCACTACTCCTCGAGCGACTGGCGACGCGCACCACTAACCCCTACGGCAAGCACCCCGACGAGCTCGCCCAGATCCTCGGATACATAGAGACGGTTGAGCCGCTGCTGAGACGTCGCGCTACGGTCGAAGTGGACACGAGCGCCCCACTCGATCAGGTGGTGGAAACCATCCTGCGCCTCGTGCGGCCCTGAGTCATCGTCCTAACCAGATCGGCCCGGTTGTGCCGACAGGACTGACGCTTATTTCGTTTGCGGGGCGTCAGGCGTACTCGTACACCGGCGCGGTCGTGGCTGGCGCCTGACCGGACGCCAACACTGCTTCGATGCGACGCAACGTGTCCGGTCGGAGCAACACATCGCCGCACATGGTACAAACCTCAGCCGGCACATGGTCGAACACGACCAGGCTGCCGCGTAGGCGCACTGTATGGGTGACCAACCGTTCCTCGTAGCTAGCGTGGCACTCGGCGAGCGCGCACCTCATGACCCTCTCCCTCGCTGAAGCGGCGTCACCCATCTAGGTGGCCGGGGTTCATACACGGTAATGATAACGAGTACTGGCAGGGCGGTTGTGCACACAACATGCATCGGGCGCCCGGCACGAGTGGTGCCCCCGATGAGGCAGCAAGCCCCGCGGCGATGCGTTGGATAGTCATCCAGAATCTCGCCAGTGGT
>CADCTC010000127.1 GCA_902805635.1 uncultured Chloroflexota bacterium | reverse complement strand
TGGCGGTCTGGCTGTGCGGTGAGGAGGGGCAATCGTTCGTCGCGAAGGAGGCAAGCTACGTGCCAGTCAACCGGAAGGCGGCCACGGGGCCCTTATATTTGAACGGCACCCCACCGGGGCTGAAGCTGCTGATGGACCAATTGACGACTACGCGTGGCGACCAGAGCGCCCGTGGCTACCGGATCTGGTCGGGCTACTCCAACTGGCTCTCTGCAACCAACTCAATCCTCAACCAGGCGTTTGGCGGCGAGATATCGGTGCAAGAAGCCGCTACCAAGGCGACGCAGGCAGGTAACGCAGCGATCAAGTGATGGAGCACGGAGACAAGAGCAATGACTGGAATGATGACGCGGCGGCGCATAGCGGCAATGGCAGCAGCGGGCGGCGCAGCGCTGCTGGCGGCGTGTGGTGCGCAGAGCGGCGGTGCAGGCGCGGGGGAAGGGGGCGCGAAGACCCGTAAGGCAGTAACCCTGGAGTTCTGGTCGCGCATGGGGGCCGGCGCCGGCCGATCATACGTGGAGACCGGCGAGTTCGAGGACAAGCGGCTGTCGGTATTCATGGAAAAGAACGCGCCGGTGAAGGTCACACGCACGGTGATCTCCAACGGCGACGAGCTGCTGCAGAAGCTGACCGTAGGGTACGTCGGCGGCACCGGGCCGGACATCTTCAACATCGGTAGCCCAGGCGTGGCGCAGCTGGCGGCCCCGGGCTTCGTGCTGCCGCTGGATAGCTATCAGCGGGTGAAGAAAGAGGCAGGGGACTTCTTCCAATCGGGCGTGAGCATTGGGACGTTCAAGCAGAAGCTCTACGGGCTGACCTACTATGCCGACATGCGGATCATGCTGTACCGGAAGGACCGCCTGGCGGAGGCGGGGCGGCCGACCGACCGCAAGAGCCTGCCCAAGACGTGGGACAAGTTCGCCGAGGCGGGCCGGAAGATCGCGCGCTGGGAGGGGGGGCAGATGACGCGCTTTGGCTTCGATGTGCCAAGGAACGACGAGAGCTTCTACCTGATGATGGTCAAGCAGCTCGGCAAGGACCTGCTCAACCCCGAGCAGACGAAGGCCAACTTCGACAATGCGGAAGGCGAGCGTGCGCTGCAGACGATCGTGGACTTCATCCACAGGGATCGCATCGACTCGTTCGAGCGGCCGGCACCGCCACCGAACGTAACGCTGCTGGCGACGGACATCGCAGGGAGCATGTTCAACAACACGCAGCAGATTGGGAATGTGGCGGCGGCCGGCATCAACCCCGCGGACGTGCTGGTAACGGACTTCGCACCGGAGTTCTCCGGCAGGGAGACGGCGACCGGCTACCTGGGCGGGACGTGGTTGATGGCGGGCAAGCAGAATAAGGACGTGGACGCGACGCTTGACCTGCTGCTGTTCTTGACCGAACCCGAGCAGCTGACGGGCGTGACCACCGCGTTCAATGCCGTGCCGCCGCGCAAGTCGATGGACAAGTCGGTGACCGACCCCTTGCTGCGTCCTTTCTACGAAGCGCAGGACAAGGGCTGGTCGGTACCCGGGCATCCTAAGTTCTCGGTGCTGCGGGTGAAGATCCGCGAGGTGGTGCTGCAGGCGATGCGCCGCGAGAAGAGCGTCAAGGAGGCGGTCTCTGAGATGGCGGCGTTCACCACCACGACCGTGAACAGCGCGTAAGAGGACGAGCAACCGTGGTAGGCATCGCGGTGCTGGGGGCCGGCTACGCCGGCCGCGTCCAGCTGAAGGGGTGGCAGACCATCCCCAACGCGCAGATAGTTGGACTGTGGAACCGCACGCCAGAGCGTGCCCGTGCGGTGGGGGAGGAGTTCGGCGTACCAGCGTTTGAGGACGTGGACGCGCTGATCCGCCGCCCGGACCTGGAGGCGGTGGACATCGCCACAGCGGTGGAGACTCACCTGGACCTGGCGCAACGCGCCGCCGCCGCCGGCAAGCACGTGCTCTGCCAGAAGCCGCTGGCGCCCTCTATGGAAGACGCGCGGGCGATGGTGGAGGCGTGCCGGGCCGCGGGCATGCGCCTGATGGTGAACGAGAACTGGCGCTGGCGGCCGTGGTATCGCGCCATCCGGCGGCTGCTGGACACTGGTGCGCTGGGAGAGCTGTTCTTCATGCGGCTGGCGCTGCGCACCGACGCGGCGGTGGTGACGCCGGAGCGGCCCGCGGAGCAGCTCTTCGCAGGGCAGCCGTTTCAGCGCACCATGGACCCTCTGATCCTGTTCGAGCTGGGGCCACACCACCTCGACGTGACGCGCTATCTGTTCGGCGACCCGAAGCGTGTCTACGCGCGTACGCGAAAGGTGTCACCGCACATCGCGGGGGAGGACACGGCGCTGGCGCTGCTGGAGTATCCCGGTCGCACCGCGACGGTGGAGCTGAGCTGGCACTCGGTGGGACACACCTCAGACCGCGCCAAACGCCTGCACCCGGACACGCTGGTAATTGAGGGCACGGAAGGCCACCTCTCGCTGGACGAGAGCGGCCGGCCGCAGGTGCGCTATCGCGACGGGCGGCAAGAGACGCTAGACGTGGACACGGCGGACGGGTACCAGCGGTCGTGGACCGATGCGCTGCGCCACTTCGTGGACTGCCTGGAATCAGGCGAAGAGTTCGAGACGTCGGGCGAGCAGAACCTGGACAGCCTGGCGCTGGTGTTCGCGGCCTACCAATCAGCGGAGTCGGGGCAACCGGTGCACGTCTGACGCAAGAGCGGTATCCTGCCTGTGCGTGGGGCATGTGGGGCACGTGGGGCAGTGTGTACCCCAGAAGGAGCATGGCGGGATGAGAGCGATCGCGGTGGTGCCGGGGACGACAGACGTTCGGTTCGTGGAGCGGCCGGAGCCGAGCGTCGAAGCGGCGGACCAGATCAAGATGCAGGTGCTGCAAGTTGGCATCTGCGGCACCGACCGGGAGGAGGCAAACGGCGGGCGGGCGGACCTTCCGCCGGGCAGGACCGACCTGGTGCTGGGGCACGAGATGTTCGGCAAGGTGGTTGAGGTCGGTGGGGCGGTACAGGCGGTGAAGCCTGGAGACTTCGCCGTCTTCACGGTTCGGCGCGGGTGCGACCACTGCGAATCATGTGCGGAGAACCGGTCCGACATGTGTGCCAGCGGCGATTACACCGAGCGTGGTATCCGCGCCGCGGACGGCTTCCAGACTGAGTTTGTGGTGGACACCGAGCAGTACGTCGTGAAGATGCCGGCCAGCATGGCGCAGTTCGGGGTGCTGGCCGAGCCGATGTCGGTGGCGGAGAAGGCGGTCTGGGAGGCGGCGGAGATCCAGGCAGCGCGACTGCCGGGCGCGCACAGCCCGGAAGAATGGCTGGAGGGCAAACGCGCGCTCATCGCCGGGTTGGGGCCGATTGGGCTGCTGGCGGCGATCGTGCTGCGGCTGCGGGACGTGGAGGTGATCGGGCTGGACGTGGTGGACGAGGACTCGACGCGCCCTGCGTTGCTCAAGCGCATCGGCGGCCGGTACGTGAACGGCAAGCAGGTCAAGACCGACGTGCTGGACGACCAGCTGGGCCAGGTGGACATCATCGTGGAGGCGACGGGGGTGGCCAGCCTGGAGTTCGAGCTGATCGATGCGCTGGGCATCAACGGGGTCTACGTGCTGACGGGCATCCCCGGCGGTGACCGGCCGATCAGGATCGACGGAGCCGCACTGGTGCGCCAGCTGGTGCTCTCCAACCAGGTGCTGCTGGGCAGCGTGAACGCCGGTCGCAGCCACTTCGAGCTGGGCGTGGCGGACCTGGCGGAGGCCGAGGCGCGCAGGCCGGGGGCGGCGAGCAGCGTGGTGACCCACCACATCCCGGCCGCGGAGTTCGAAGCCGCGCTCAAGGAACGCGTGAAGGACGAGATCAAGAGCGTGATCTCCTGGGCGCCAGTCAATTAGGGACCGTCTCACTCTCCCGTTCGTGGTGAGCGTGTCGAACCACACCCTTCGACAAGCTCAGGGCGAACGGCCGTGTTGAAGCCACCATTAGGTCCGTCTGTCACACTTGCCGCCGTGGCCGCTCCCGCGTATGCGCCTCACGCTTGCCGGTTGAACAACGGCACGCCCACCGCCACGCTGTGGGACGACCTGGCGGCAATCGTCGGGCCACAGGGCGTGCTGCGTGCGGCGGGGCAGCTGGCTGCCTACGAGAGCGACGCCTTCCTGGCCAAGGCGCGACCGGAAGCGGTATGCCTGCCGCGCACTACCCAGGAGGTCGCGGCGCTGGTACGCCTGGCGGCGGCGCGCGGCCTGCCTGTGACGCCGCGCGGCGCCGGGACGGGGCTATCGGGGGGCGCGACGCCGATGGGCGGCGGACTAGTGATCGGGACCAGCCGCATGAACCGCCTCCTGCACCTGGATGCAGAGAACCGGCTGGCGACGGTCCAGCCGGGGGTCGTCAATATCGAGCTGAGCCGCGCGGCGGAGCCGCACGGGTTGTACTACGCGCCCGACCCGTCGAGCCAGGGCGTCTCCACCATCGGCGGCAACGTGGCGGAGAACGCGGGCGGCGCGCACTGCCTCAAGTACGGCGTCACGACCAACCACGTGCTGGGGCTGGAAGCGGTGCTGGCGGACGGCACCGTGGTACGCACGGGGCGCATTGGGGCCGATGACCGACGTCACTCGAAGGGCGAAGGAGCATCCGTCGTTTGTCCACCGTCGACTGACGGCGCGGAGCAGCCGGGTTATGACGTGGTGGGGCTGGTGACGGGGTCCGAAGGGAACCTTGGGTTCGTGACGGCGATCACGGTGCGTCTGCTCCCGCGGCCCGAGAGCGTGCGCACACTGCTCGCCATCTTCGGCACGACGAGCGATGCGGGGGCGGCGTGCTCGGCGATCATCGCGGCGGGGATCACCCCCGCCGCCCTGGAGTTCGTGGACCGGCACGTCATCCGCGCGCTGCGCAAGACGGGCTTCTTGGAGTACCCAGAGGGCGCAGCGGCGGTGCTGCTGGTGGAGCTGGAGGAGCTGGTGGAGCAAACGGCGGAAGAAACCGCGCAGGTGGAGGCGGTGCTGCGCGCGCATGGCGCGACGGAGATCAGGACGGCGCAGACCGTGGCGGAGCGAGTGAGGCTATGGGCGGGGCGCAAGGGCGCGGCCGGCGCGCTGGGGCAGCTGGCGCCGAACATCTACGTCATCGACGGCGTAGTGCCGCGCTCTAAAACCGTGTTGGTGCTGGAGCAGATCGACGCGATCGCCGAGCGTCACGGCCTGCTCGTGGTGAACGTCTTCCACGCGGGGGACGGCAACCTGCACCCCAACATCTCGTATGACGCGCGCCACCCAGGCATCACCGAGCGTGTGGTGGCGGCGGGGGCGGAGATCCTGCGCGCGTGCGTGGATGCGGGCGGCACACTCTCTGGAGAGCACGGCGTGGGGCTGGAAAAGCAAGCCTACCTGCACTGGGTGCTGGGGCCACGGGACCAGGCGGCGCAGCATTCGCTGAAGCGCGCATTCGACCCGGCGCTGCGCCTCAATCCTGGGAAACCGTTCTCCGGACCGCTCCGGTAGGAGGGTGCACTGGCAGGCGCACGCGGACGCGGGTACCGCCGTCGGGCGGGGCATCCAGGGTGATGGCGCCGCCGTGCAGGTCGACCAACTGGCGACTGACGTAGAGGCCCAGGCCCAGGCCGGAGAGGTGCGCATCGCCGTGAGCCTGGTGGAAGCGCTCGAACAGGCCGGTGCGGCGCTCCGGCGGGATGCCGGGGCCGTGGTCGCGGACGGTGAGCTCCGCCCAACCGGGTTCGGGAGAGGCGACGTCGACCTCGATGAGGCCACCGTCCTGGTCGAACTTGACGGCGTTGTCGATCACATTGGTGACTACCTGCTCGATCCGGAGCGCGTCCACGTGAGCTTCCAGCTGCGGGGGGCCGGTAACGGCGATGGTGTGGCGCGTGGTGGTCTGCTGGACGAGCTCGGCGACGCGCCGCGCCAGCGCCACGAGGTCGGCCGGAGCCGGCTCCAGGCGCAGGCGGCCGGTCTCCAGGCGGCCGACGTCCAGCAGCCGCTCGACCAGCCGGGCGAGTCGCTCCGATTGCTGGTCGATGGTGTGCAGAACGCGGTCCAGGCGGGCGGAATCGAGCGTCTCGCCGCGCCTCAGGCGGCGTAGCGCCATCTGGGCGTAGCCGCGCAGGCTGGTGATGGGGGTCTTCAGCTCGTGGGCGGCAATAGAGAGGAACTCGTCGCGAGCGCGCACGGCGGCGTCGAGGTCGCGCTGGCGTTGGGCGTTCTGCAGCGCCAGGCGCACGGAGGCGACCAGGCGGGGCAGCCGGCTGGTGGACTTGAGCACGTAGTCGTCCAGGCCAGACTTCATCGCCGCCACCGCGACCTCTTCGTTGCCGGTGGCGGTGAACATGACCACTGGGCAGTATGGCCAGCGCTCCTTGGCGGCACGCACCACGTCCAGCCCGGTCCACCAGAGCAGCTGGTAATCGGTGACGACCAGGTCGAACCCACCGGCCTCATTGGCACGCTCGAAGGCGGCGCGGTCGACGATTTCCTCGGCCTGGATGGCGCCGAGGTCGCGTTCCAGGGCGCGACGCACGAGCGCGCGGTCGTCGGGGTTGTCGTCCACCAGCAGCACGCGGAGCGGCGAAGCGGCCATGGTCAGGTCTCTGCGGTCCAGGATCAGGCCGGGCGAGCGTGCGGGTCGTGCGGGTCGTGCACGCCTCGCGTGGTGGGCGCCTCATTCCAGTGCAGCCAGTAGCCGGCCAGGGCCTGCACCATCGCGACCAGGTCGGCAGGAGACCCTGGCTTGACGAGGTAGGAGTTGGCGCCCAGGTCATAGGCGCGGTCGACGTCCGGCACCTCGCGGGAGGAGGTGAGGACCACCACGGGGATGCGGCGCAGTCCGGACTGGCTGCGCAGCCAGTCGAGCACCTCAAGGCCGGAGCGGCGCGGCAGTTTCAGGTCGAGCAGCACGAGTCCCGGGAGGGGCCAGCGCACGCGCTCCGCAAACTGGCCGGTGCCGGCGAGGTAGGCCACGGCTTCGTCGCCATCGCCCGCGACATGCAGCGGGGCGGCCACATTGGCCTTGCGCAGGGCGCGCTGCATGAGCATGACGTCATTCTCGTCGTCTTCGACGAGCAGGATGGGGTAGTCCTCGCGCATCAGGCGGCCTCCGATTCGAGGGTGCGACCGGGTTGCTCCGGCGCCACGGGGGCGGAGGCAGCGGAGGAACGTGAAGTGCCGCCGGCGGCACCGGGCGCCTCGGACATCGGGGCGGTCTGCTCGGCGGTACCCGGCAGGTCGATCCAGAAGCGACTACCGGCGCCAGACGTGGACGTGGATTCAAGACCAACGCGGCCGCCGAGGCGCTCGACGCCACGGCGCACGATGGCCAGGCCAATGCCGGTGCCGGGGTACGTCTCCCGGCCGTGGAGACGCTCCAGGAGGTTGAAGATGCGCTCGGCATGCTCGGGCGGGACGCCGATGCCGCGGTCTTCGACCCACAGCCGCACGCGGGCTGGCCAGCCGGCCGGCGCGCTGCCTTCTTCGGCGTGCACGCAGACCTCGGGGATGGTGCCTGGTGCGACAAACTTGAAGGCGTTGCTCAGGAGGTTGGCGACGACCTGTACGAGGGTGGCGTGGTGGCCAAGCGCGACGGGCAGCGGCCGCTCGACGGTGATGGACGCGCGGGTGCGGCGGACGGTTTCCTCGAGTGACGCAAGCGCTTCGTCGACGACGTGCTCGAGGTGCACCGCGTGTGGCTGGATGTCGGCGCGGCTGAGGCGGGTATAGGCCAGGATGTCCTCGGTGAGCTGGTCCATGCGGCGCGCGGCGCCGACGATGCGCTCGACATACTGGAGGGCCCCGGGGTCCATGCCCTGGCCGTAATCCTCGATGAGCGCCTCGCCAAAGCCCTGGATGGCGCGCAGCGGGGCGCGCAGGTCGTGGGAGATAGAGGCGGAGAACGCCTGCAGCTCGGCGTTTGTTTCCTCCAGGGCGGCGGTGCGCTCCGCGACGCGCCGTTCGAGCTCGGCGCTGTAGCGGGCGCGCTCCTCTTCCGCGCGGCGGCGCTCGGTGGCGTCGCGGGTGACCTTGGCGTAGCCGCGGATCTGGCCATCGGGCCCGCGGAGCACAGTGATGTCGGCGTCGGCCCAGAAGCGGGTGCCGTTTTTGCGCTGCCGCCAGCCTTCGTCTTCCACGTGGCCGTCCTGGCGCGCCGCCGCTAGGAGCCGGTCGGGCCGGCCGGCGCGGGCGTCCGCTTCGGTGAAGAAGACGGCGTACGGGCGGCCGATGATCTCGGCTTCGGAGTAGCCCTTGATGCGCTGGGCGCCCTTGTTCCAGCTGGCGACGAGGCCCCGAGCGTCGAGGAGGAATATGGCGTAGTCCTCCACTCCCTGTACCAGGAGGCGGAACCGCTCTTCGCTCTCGGCGAGGAGGTGGGCCTAGCGTTCGGCGCCGCTGCGCTCCCTGGAGAGGAGCACGGCGAGGTAGCCAACCAGCGCCAGGGCCAGCACGCCGGCGGCCCACAACACCAGCGGCACGCCGCCGGCGATCGCGTGCCAGGAGACGGCGGCGGCGCCGGCAACGACGGCAGCGGCGGTGGCGCGCCAGCCCCAGCGGCTCGCGACGAGCACCACCGGGACGATGTAGAGCGCCGCCGCCAGGTAACCCGGAGGCAGCACGACGAGGTGGATCAGGAGCGCGGCGGCGAAGGACGCCGCAACGGCGAAGGGCACGATGGCTTGCCTCTACAGCAAGTCTACGGCCGTGGGGCGGAAGCGGCGCGGGCCTTCGTGGCAGCAGACGCGCGTTCTATGCGTTCGCAACCAGGTCGGCCAGCTCCGGGACTACCCATTGCGCGGGCTCGCCGCGCTGGACCCGCGCGATGTTTGCGAAGCAGTTCTCGAAGCGGCGCGGCCAGGACTGCCAGGTGGGGCCGGCGACGTGGGGGGTGAGGATAGCGTTGGGCAGGCCGAAGAGTGGGTTGTTGGGCTCGGGCGGCTCCTGCGCGAAGACGTCGAGGCCTGCGCCGCCCAAGTGGCCCTCACGGAGTGCGGCCGCGAGCGCAGCTTCGTCCACCAGCTCGCCGCGCGACGTGTTGACCAGCACGGCCTCGGGTTTCATAAGTGCCAGCGAGCGGGCGTTGACCAGGTGGTGGGTGCGCTCGCTGAGCGGGACGTGGACGCTGACCACGTCGGAGCGCCGGAGCAGCTCTTCCAATTCCACATAGGTGACGTTGAGCTCGCGCTCGCGCTCGGGAGGCAGGCGATACGGATCGTAGTAGATCAAGTTGGCGTCCCAGCCCTGGAGGCGTTGGGCCAGTTGCTGGCCGATGCGACCCATGCCGACGATGCCGACGGTGGAGTGCCACAGCTCGAACAGCTTAAGCGCTCCGGAGTGACCGCTGCGCCACTGGCCGGAGTGGACCACCTGATTCAGCTCGGTGAGGTGCTTGAGCGTGGTGAGCATGAGCATGATGGTGTGCTCAGCCACGGCGATGGCGTTGGCCCCGCCGTTGACCGAGACAGGCACGCGCCGCGCACGGGCGCCCGTCAGGTTGAAGGTGTCATAGCCGACACTCATCAGCTGGACGAGCTTGAGTTGCTGCGCGGCGGCGAGCGCTTCATCCGAGAGGCGGCCGATGAAGCCCATCAGGTAGTCTGCCTCGGTCAGCGCCTGGGGAAGCTGATCGGCGGGCACGACCTGGAAGCGGAAGCCGGGCGGACGCAGACGCTCCGCGATCTCGCGCACTTCCGGCGCCAGCGCGGGCGAATAGACGATGAGCGGTTCAGAGGTGGGTGTCACGGGCGGGTGATACCACGCGGAGCACGGACCTCACCCTGCGCTTCGCGCTGTCCCTCTCCCACACACCGCACCACCCCCTAACGCCTGCGCTCTCGCTGCGCGAGTGCTCGTTGTTGGAGAGGGAATGTTGTTGGAGAGGGAATAAGGAATGGCCATCGGTGGCGCTCACGAATTGGCCAGGGAGATGAGCTGCAGTGCGGGGCGGCCGCCGGCGCCACGCGTGGTGGCCAGGACGCGGGCGCCGGGCGGGAGCTGGTTCCAAGAGCCGAGCACGTAGAGCGTGTCTTCGGAGCGCGACTCGGTCTGCCACTCCACGCGGCGCACCTCCCACGGCGGGAAGCGCATGGGACCCGGCTGCGGGTAGAGCGCCCAGTCGAGGTGGGCAGCACTGCCGCCGTGGTCGAGGTACCGGCGCGGGTCGTAGCCAGAGGCGAAGAGCGCGTAGACGTAGCCTTCACGCACCTCCGGAGGGACGACGACCGAGCGGGCTCGTCCCTGGTCCACCTCGCGCTTCGCCAGCTGGAACGCTTCGATCCAGCCGCTCGACCAGGCGCGGTCGTGCTCCAGAGGATAGTCACGGTAATAGGCCTTGAGGTAGAAGGCGAGGCTGCCGGCGAGCAGCGCCAGCGCCATGCCACGCCCAATCTGCCCGGCGAAGCCGCGGCGGCCAAGCCACCACCAGGCGCGCCTGGCGCCGAGGGCGGCGATGACCGCGAGCGGCGGGAGCATGGCAAACGAGCGGACGGCGTGGGGAGCGTTCTCGGCCAGTGCCGACGGGAGCGGCGCGATCATCAGCCAGGCGGCGAGCAGACGGTAGGCAGACCGGCGCCAGCAGCGGGCTAGCACTGCCATGCCAAGCAGCAGCACCGGGGCGTCCCAGAGGTAGAGCTGGGCGACGCCTGGAGGGTGGTGGCGCGGCTCGGGGTCACCATCAGTGAAGAGGAAGCGCGGGTCCAGGTGAGCAAGGTACGCCCTGGCGACCTCCCTCCCAACGATGGCCCAGCGGTTGTCCATCACGGTAGCGAGGGAAGCCAGCGGCGGCGGCAACTCCTGCCGGCTTCGGGCAGCTTTCCCTTCCGCCTGCGTGATGATCCACTCCTGGCTGAGCAGCGACGTCTGGGCCGCACGCGCAGTGGCCCGCCCATCGCGCAATTGCGCGGCAAGGGGAATAAACCCAACCATGAGCACCAGCGCCCCCGCGGCCAACGCGGTGCGTGGGTGGCGCCGCATCCGCGTCGGGTAGGTGGCGAGCACAGCGAGCGCAAGAAGCGGAGCAACCACGACCCCACCGGGGTAGCTGTACAGAGCGAGAAGGAATGCGAGCGCCGCCGAGACGATCCATAGCGTGGCGGACCTTGCACTTGATTGCTTCTGCGGCTTCAGCAGGCACAGCACCATGACGCTCAACGCCAGGAGAAAGAGGCTGACTTCGCGAGCGCCGCGGCTGAATTGCAAGCTCCAAGGGGAAATGGCGACGAAGGCGGCGGCGAGCAGGCCGATCGAGGCGCTGCGGGTCAGACGACTGCCAAGGAGATAGACGACCAGGACGGTCAGCGTGCCGGCGATGGCGCCGGGCAGGCGCGCCGCGAACGGGGTCGGGCCGAGCAGCGCAAGAAATGGAGCGCTGAAGTAGATGAACGCGGGGCGCTTGTATTCGCCAAAGGCGCGAAAGGCAGTAGGCAGTAACTCGCCGTACTCATCACGCCCGGTGCGCGCGATGCTGTAGGCGTTGTAGGCAATAGATACCTCGTCGGAATCGAGGCCCGGCGGCGCGCGATCCAGCCACCAGAGGCGCAGCGCCAGCGCGACGGCGATGATGACGGCCAGTAACAGCCCGTTCTCTCGGAATGCCCGTGTGGTCATGGGGCGTGCATCGCGGGCTCACCATGCCAGATGGAGCTCATGCCGGCCGGTGGGCGCTGCATCGAGGGCGGCGAACGTATCGCGGCCGATAGTGTAGACGCGCAAGTATTGGTACACGTCCGCACTGTTCAGAGTGGCAGAACGCGGCGGCTGAGAGGACGGCAAGCGCACCGCCACGCGACCTGGGCCGGGATGGTTCGTGGCATAGCGGACGGTGAGCGTGTCAGCGCCGTACTCTTGCTCTACCCCCAGATACTGCGCGGTGGCTGGCTGATACACGCGAGCGGCGCCATTACGCGGCCCCAGGCGGGGGAGTACTGAAAAGCCATCCCGCGTGAGGTCGAGCCCAAAGAGCCCGGTGACGATCGCCTCGGAGACGGTGCCGGCGACCCCGACGTAGTGGCTGCTGCCGCGCATGGCAGGCCCGGCGCCACCCGCAGGCGCACGGCAGCCGGCCGTCACCTCACGCCGGAGACAGCGCCGCGGCCCGGCACGCCACTCGATTACATCTTCGGGGTGCTGCTGCCATGCCGCGCCAACCGCCGCGAGGTGCCTCAGCGCAAGCTCAGCCTCGCCACGCTGGAACTCCGCTGTGACCTGGATGCCGCCCCACCAGTCCCACACACCGCCGTTTTGGTAGCGCCCCTCGTCCATCTTGGGATGCGCGAACGTGCCCGCCGGGTACGACGGGAACAGCGACACGCCGGGAGTGGCGCTGCCGGCCTGCACCCGCGCGCGCTCCAGGGCGGTGAACAGCCGGGACGCCTGGTACTCGTCCGCGAGTCCGGTATACGCCGCGACCGCATTGGCCACGCTGACCATCTCGTCCTCGTCGAAAGGGTGGTGCTGCGGGACGACGTGCAGGTGGGTGCGGAAGTGGCCCGGCCTGTCCAACCAGAGGTACGCGTGCGATGCTTCGCGCAGCAGCTCGGCGTGCGAATCCATCGAGGCGGCGACGGCTGCATCACCCGCGGCGGCGTTCATTGCAGCCAGCTCGCGCAGCGCGCGGTACGTCCATGCCTGGTCGAAGATCGAAGCGGTCCAGGAGTCGGAGGGCGGGTGCGCAGGGCCGGCGCCGGTGTCGTCCAGCTCAAGGTCACCCCAATCAGTAGTGTGCGGTCGCAGGATCAGCCCGGTGGCGGGGTCAGATCGCTGAGTCAGGAGCCAGTCCATGGCCAGGTTCAGCCGCTCCAGCACTGAACGACCATTCACCTCGCCGCGCAGCCACGGCACGCCACCTGACGAACGGAAGACGACGTACGCGCTGTGGATCAGACTGGTCTCCTCGTCGGAGGTGGAGAGCGCCTTGCCCCGCCGCGCGTCAAAGTCGAGCACGCCGCTCAGCGCGCCGTCGCCGGGGATCGCCTGTCGCGCATCCGCGGGCAAGCCCTCGGTTCCCTCCGCCTCGTGGTACTGGAGGAAGAGCGTCTCTTCCACCGGCCCCGCCAGGAAGGGCGCCCCGTACGCATACCGCGCGAAGTCCTGAAGCGTAGCGGTGTCGCGCGCATAGATAGCGTCATAGTCGGCTCCCGCGCTGAAGCCACACATTGGCCCCGTGAGGCCGGCAAAGCACTTCTCGGTAGCGGCGAAGGTCGCCGCCACGTTGCCGAGCATGGTGTCGATGGCGGGGAGAGCGGGCACGTGCCAGGCGGTCACCGGCGCGTCACCCAGCCACTGGGGGGACGGCCCGTCTCTTCCCGGCACCCAGAGCGCGGGACGGCGCGCCGGGACCGTGGGAGCGCGGCTCAAGACTTCCCAGGAAAACCGCTGCGTGTTCAGGCGCACGTGTGCCCCGCGCCGGCCGGGCATCCACGTCTGGTGCCCATTGGTGAACGCGAGGTGGTTGTCCGCCGAGCGCCAGACGAAGAAGCCGCGCGTGGTGCGCTGGTAGGCGTCGCCAGAAGCCACGTCGTTCTGCTGGTCCTCCACGCACTCGCCGACCACGCCAGCGCCTACCTGCTCGCGGAGCTGCGCAAAGCCAAGGGCAAAACTACACACGGCGGCACCCGCTGCATCTGGCCGCTGCGCGGACGTTGTGGTGGGCGGCAGCAGCCACCCGGTTAGAGTGACAAGGGCGCCGGCGAGCGCGAGGCGCCAGTGTTGTACGGTCACGCAATGACTGTACGCACCGGCCGCCCGAACTTCATCATCTTCTACACGGACGACCAGGGGTACGGAGACCTGTCGTGCATGGGAGCGAGCGACTTCCGCACGCCGCGCCTGGACCGGCTGGCGGCGGAAGGGGTGCGCTTCACCAACTGGTACTCCAACTCGCCGGTCTGCTCACCCTCGCGCGCGGCGGTGTTGACGGGGCGCTACCCCGGCAACGCTGGAGTGCGCGCTATCCTGGGCGGCGACCGCAAGACACCGGGGCTGCCGCCGGCGGTGCCGACGATCGCCACGGCGCTGAAGCAGCTGGGCTACCGCACCGGCTGGTTCGGCAAGTGGCACCTGGGGCTTGCGGAAGGGTCGCGACCGCAGGACCACGGATTCGACGAGTGCCTGGGGTTCATGGCCGGGTGCATCGATTATTTCAGCCACATCTTCTACTGGGGAATGAACCAGAAGCTGGGCGGCGCGCGACCGGGTATCGGCAACCAGACCAACCCACTGCACGACCTGTGGGACGACGGTGATGAGGTGTGGCGGGACGGCGAGTACTTCACAGACCTGATAGCGGAGCGGGCGGTGCGCTTCGTACGTGAGGCGGGGCCGGCTGCACGCGGAGAACCGGCAGCACACGCCGCTGGCGCGGAGCCAGAGCCAGAGCTGGGCCAAGTGCGGGACCAGACGCCGTTCTTCATGTACGTGCCGTTCAATGCGCCGCACTACCCCATGCACGCGCCGCAGCGGTACAAGGACCGCTTCGCGCATCTGCCGTGGGACCGGCAGATCATGGCGGCGATGCTCTCGGCGGTGGACGATGCCGTGGGTGCGGTAGTGGACGAGCTGGAGCGACAAGGCATCCGCGAGGACACCTTCATCTTCTTCCAAAGCGACAACGGCCCTTCGCGCGAATCGCGCAACTGGCTGGACGGACGGCAGGACCCCTACTACGGCGGCAGCGCGGGGGCGCTGCGCGGCCACAAGTTCAGTCTCTTCGACGGTGGCATCCGCATGCCGGCGCTGATGTGCTGGCCACGGCGCATCCCGGCCGGGCAGGTGGTGGATGAGGTGGGGGCAGCGATGGACGTGTTCCCGACGATCCTGAACGCGGCGGGCGGAGATCCCTCGCAGTACGAGCTGGATGGGCTGGACGTGCTGCCGATGGTGGCGGAGCAGGCGTCGTCACCGCACGAGCAGGTGTTCTGGGAGATGGGCAACCAGACCGCGGTGCGGCGGGGCGATTGGAAGCTGGTGCTCAACGGGCAGCTGGTAGAGGGGGAGCCACCGGCGGAGGACGTGTTCCTTACCACCCTGGCGGACGATCCTGGCGAGCGCGAGAACCACGCCGAGGAGCGGCCGGAGATCGTGGCCGAGCTGCGCGCGGCGGCGGAAGCGTGGCGGGCGGGGATCGAGGCGCGCTGGGAGCAGGAGTGGAAGCCGAAGATTAGCGGCTACGCGTAGAGAGACCGGGGTTTGACCTCACCCGGCCTTCCCCAGGGCCCGGCCCTCTGCGCTCCGCGCATTCACCTGCCCTCTCTACAGATGTGGAGAGGGCCTGATTGGGACACCTGGGGAGACAGGCTGCACGCTGGACGCGCGGTGGTGGTAGTCAATGCTTGGGGCCTTTGCCGCCAAAGCGGGTGAGGCGCGAGCGGACGCACAGGTCGCAGACGACCTCTTCCCAGGCCCACAGACGCGCTTCGACGATCTGGTAGGACGGCAGCTTGACGGTGGGGGTGATCTTCTTGCCGCAGTCCCAGCAGCGCTCGCCGGCCAACCGGACGAAGAGCGTCATGACGCGCCGGGCGAGGCGCACGGCACCAATCACCACGGCGCGGCGCAAGGCGCCCAGTGGCTGCGGCGCTATGCGCACCGGCGGAACGGCCGGCTGCGGGATAGGACTACGCACCACAGCGAGAATACCGCGCCCGGTGGGCTGGTGGACTACTCGTTGCTCTCGAACATACGGCCGAGGCCGCCGAGGACAGAGCCTTCTTCACGCCGGCCGCTGCCCATCCTGGAGGAGGAGACGATGCGGTCCGCCAGGCGGGAGAACGGCAGGCTCTGCAGCCAGACGGTGCCGGCGCCACGCAGGGTGGTGAGGAAGAGCCCTTCGCCGCCAAACACCATGCTGCGCAGGCTGCCGGAGCGCTCGATGTTGTAATCGATGCCGGGTGTGAATGCCACCAGGCAGCCGGTGTCCAGGCGAAGCGTCTCGCCCTTGAGCTCGCGCTTGACGATGGTGCCTCCGGCGTGGACGAAGACCATGCCATCGCCCTGGAGGCGCTGGAGGATGAAGCCCTCGCCACCGAAGAAACCGGCGCCCATGCGCTGGGTGAATGCGATGCCGACCTTGGTGCCGTAGGCGGCGCAGAGGAAGGAGTCCTTCTGGCAGAGCAGCTCGCCGCCCAGGTCTGCCAGGTTCACCGGAATGATCTTGCCGGGGTACGGCGCGGCGAAGGCGACGCGCCGCTTGACACCGGCGGTGTTGGTGAAGTGGGTCATGAAGAGTGACTCGCCGGTGACCATGCGTTTGCCGGCGCCAAGCAGCTTGCCGAAAAAGCCCTGACCCGTCTCCGAGCCGTCGCCCATGCGCGCCTCGAACGTGATGCCCTCTTCCAGGTAGTTCATGGCGCCTGCCTCGGCAATGACCGTCTCGCCCTGGTCCAGCTCGACTTCCACAAGCTGGATGTCGTCGCCGATGATCTCGAAGTCGACTTCGTGCGCGCGGCGTGCGGGTGCGTTCTGCATGTGATTGGCTCCTGCGGCCCTCATGGCAGTCGTCTCTGACACTATCGTGCCACAGCGGTACTGTATCGTGGCGGTGAGGAGACACGGATGAAGTGGCTGCGGCGGATGGTGGGCGCTGGCGGAGAAGACGGCACACTGGCGGCCGTCGGAGCGAGGGAGGCAGAGCGGCTCTTGGTGGTCCAACGGCTGCTGAATGCGGCACAGGCGGCGTCGAACGCGGACGTGTCTTCCACGACGGCCGACATGCTCGACCGGATGATCGAGCAGATCAAAGCGGCGTTCGGAGCGAAGCATGCGTGTATCCACTTCGTGCACGACGCGGCGGTGGAGGGTGGCACGAGCATGCACGCGATGCAGTTCTGCCCGGTGGCGAGCAGCCCCACAGCGCTGCAGCCACACCTGATGGGGCTGGAGATGGCGATCATGCAGCGCGCGCTGGCGGCCGGCCAGCCGGTGCACCTGCACCGGCTGCGCGAGGAACAGGCGGCGGGCGCGAGGGCCGGCAACGGGCAGGGTGGGCAAGGCGGACAGGTGGACGAGCTAGCCCGCAACGCGGACTTCGAGGACGGGATTGTGGTGCCGGTGGCCTACCAGGGGGACGCCTTCGCGTGGATCAACGTCTACGTGCCGGGGCAGCGCACGTTTGACGAGGTGGACCAGGGGCTGCTGCGCACCGTGGGCGGCGTGCTGTACGGCGCCATCAAGAAGGAGGCGTTTGTCCGCGCCATCCAGCGCATCCGTGCGACGCTGGAGACGCACTTCTCGCCACGAGTGGTGGACAAGCTGGTGAGCAACCCGGAGGACCTGGCGTCGCAGAGGAGCGAGCGCCTGGAGGTCAGCGTGCTGTTCTCGGACATCCGCGGCTTCACAGCGCTCTCAGAGCGGCTGGACCCGGACGTGGTGGCGGAGATGGTGAGCGAACACCTTGAGGCGATGGCGGAAGTGGTGTTCGCGTACGATGGCATCGTGGACAAGTACATCGGCGATTCGGTGATGGCGGTATTCGGCTCACCGTTCCCGCAGGACGACCACGCGCAGCGCGCGGTAGCAGCGGCGCTGGCGATGGTGGAGCGGCAGCGCGCGCTGCAGGCGGAGTGGGCGGAGCGGGCTTCGGGGCCGCTGGCGATCGGAGTGGGGGTCAACACGGGAGTTGCCATCGTGGGAGACGTGGGTGTCTCAAGAAGGGAGTTCACCCACCTGGGCGACTCGGTGAACCTCGCCAGCCGGCTGAAGGACGTGGCGGAACCGTGGCAGGTGTTGATTGGCCAGAACACCTACGATCGAGCAAAGGAAACGCTGACGGCGCGGGCGCTGCCCCCGCTGACAGTGAAGGGCAAGCAGGAGCCGGTAATGGCGTAGGAGGTGAGCGCCTATGGCGGAGCGGTAGCGGCTGCCTCCTACCTCGGTCCGCTCGAAGGCAGTGCAGAGGGCAGTCCCGACGTATCCACGCGGTAGACACGCACCGGCTCACGGATGCCACGCAGGCGGACTTCGGCTTCGACTGAGAGGAGCCCCTCGGCCTGGAGGCGCTCCTGGATGGTGGGATCGGCGAGCACGTCCGCGGAGGCAAGGACTTCGCCGCCGCGCGCTTCGGCCTGGATGCGCGCGGCGACGTTGACGGTAGTGCCGAAGTAGTCCAGGCGGCCGTTGGCCCCCACGGCAATGCAGGGTCCTTCGTGCACGCCGACCTTGAGCAGCCGCGCCGGGTCGGCGGCGCCGCCGGTGTCCACGCGGCGCAAGGCGCGCTGCATGGCGAGGGCGGCGTCGAAGGCGTCCGCGCCGGTGGGGAACGTGGCCATCACGGCATCGCCAATGGTCTTGACCAATGCGCCCTTGTGGGCGACGATCTCGCGGCCGAGGACTTCGAAGTGATCCTGCACGAGCCGGAAGGCGCGCGCCTGGCCGACGGCCTCGTAGAGCGCGGTGGAACCGGTCAGGTCAGTGAATAGGAAGCCGAGTCGCTGGACGGCGAGCTGCAGGCCGGGAGCGAGGGCCTCGGAGCCGAACAGGTCGCGGAACTCATGAAGGGTGCCGACCAGGGCGGCGGTAGCGGCGGTCTCCGGCCACTCTGGACGCTCGATAGAAACTGTTGCCGCGATCGGGGTTTCGCAACAGATCTCCAGGCACACCGACCCGGCATCCGCGCCCAGCAGGGGCGGACGGAGTGCATCGGAAGAGACGGTGATGCGGAGTGGCTTGGCTACCTCATCCGTTCGTGGTGAGCCCTTCGGCAAGCTCAGGGGAGCCCTCGTCGAACCGCGCTCTTCGACAAGCTCAGGGCGAACGGAAGGTCGTGCGCCATTCGTGGCACCGTCCGGCTCCGTCGCTTCGGATACGTCGATCACGGCAGCAATGGCGCTCTGCTGACTGCGCGCGCGGTAGGCGCCGGGTTCCAGACTGACCGAGACGGAGCGGGTCTCGCCCGGCGCGAGCACTACCTGAGCCACGACGTGCGGCAAAGTCATCGGACCGCCGCTGCAGAAGCGGCGGTCGGCAATCTCCCCGATGGACGTGGCTACGGTGAAGCGCACCTCCACCTGGCGGTCGAAAGCGGCGTCAAAGGTGATGTTGCACGAGTCGCAGTGCGCCTCTCCCTGGACACCGGCCAGCGAGCCGAAGCTCGCTTTAGAGAGCCGGCAGTTGGGGCACAGGACGTCCCAGCTCATCTCAACCAGGCCGGCAGTGGTCGCATAGAGGAAAGCGGCCAGGGTCTCGCGCCGGTCGGTGCCCCAGCGGTCTCCCAGCTCGAA
The DNA here is from genome assembly GCA_902805635.1 of uncultured Chloroflexota bacterium. Taxonomy (GTDB): domain Bacteria; phylum Chloroflexota; class UBA11872; order UBA12225; family UBA12225; genus CADCTC01. The sequence continues at coordinate 35,182 of CADCTC010000127.1, read as the reverse complement.
AGGGCGCATCTTGAGCACGTCTTCATCCGGCGCCTCCAACAGGTGCCGCTGCATGTGCTCGATCAGCCCAGGATGGACACCTGAGCGGCGCATGGCCGACCAGCCGGTGCCCAGAAAGAAGGCGGTGCGGGGAGCAGAGTAGGCGAGGGGAGTAGTCGATGACGGAGAGGCGGTACCTGGGGCTGAGGTTCCAGGCTCAATCTGAGCAAGGCTCCCTACGGGGGCTGATTCACCTGCCGTAGCGGTCACCGAGCGGACGGGGGCGCCCGCGCTCCCGGCATGGCTGGGCGAACTCGCGACGCGCTGGATGGAAGCACTATCGACGCGGCGGTGCAGCTGTGGGTAGGGACTGGGGGCCCGGCCAAGCAGGTAGCGCTCGAAGAGGCGGCACTGGCGGATGACGCCCTTGGTACTCCTGGGGCCGAGCACCAGGCGGGTGAGCAGTGCGCCCTGCGGATTGCGGGGTTCGACCTCGGCGAAGGCGCGCACTTCTGTGCCTCCACCGGGAAGCGACGTTAGCTCGGCGCCGCCGCGGAAGGTGCGGAAGGGGAACAGCCCCAGCGGGCTCCAGTAGTAGTCACGCAGCACGGTGTAGCGATGGGGCGCTTCCCACTCGAAGGGGTGCTCTTCCCAGCGCACGATGGGCAGCGACGGCAGGCGGCGCAGCACCGACTCATCGCTAGGCAGCGTCGGGGGCAGCGGGAAGACCTGGGCGAGCATTGACAGCACGGCGGAGCCAAGCGGGTGGGCGCCGATGGTGCGCGAGCCGCCGGTAGGCAGCGGCTCGGCATGGAAGAGGATGACGGGCAGGCCCAAGGCCCGGTTGAGTCGCTGCGTGTCGGAGAGCAGCGGCCACAGCCGGTCCGGCGGCACGGCAAACCGCCCACGCGCCTCAAACCGCATCACCACGCTGCTGTGATCAGGGTCACGTGACCTTCACGCCTCGACCCTCAGAGAAGCGGCCAATACGCCAGAGGGGGTGCTCGGCGGCGCGGAAGGCGGTCTCAACCTCTGCAGCAACATCTGCCGGAGCGCTGAAGAGCAGGCCGCCGCTGGTCTGCGGGTCGAAGAGGAGGGACACGCGAATGGGGTCGGCACTGTCGGCGATGGCGACGCGCGGCGCGCCGGCGGCGTCGGCTTCTTCCAGGTAGAGCTGGTTGCGGCCGGCGCCGCCGGGAAGCAGGTCGGCGACGGCGTACTCGTAGGCGCCGTCCATGAGCGGGACGGCCGCGGCGTCGATCTCCAGGCAGGCGTCGCTGGCGGCGGCCATCTCGTAGCCGTGGCCAAGCAGGCCAAACCCGGTGATGTCGGTGCAGGCGCGCACCGCGGGGACGCGAGCGAGGAGGCGCGCGGCGTCGCGGTTGAGCCGCAGCATCCAGCCAATGGCGCCATCGGCGTGCGCGGCGGACGCCCTGTCCTTCTTGATGGCGGTGGTGATCACCCCAGTACCGAGCGGCTTGGTGAGGAACACGGCATCGCCCGGCCGGGCGGCAGCCTTGGTGAGCACGCGGTCCGGATGGACCATGCCGGTGACGGAAAGGCCGTATTTCGGATCGTCGTCGGTGACGGTGTGGCCGCCCGCGACGACGACGCCTCCCTCGGCGGCCTTGTCGGCGCCGCCGCGGAAGATGTCGGCCAGAATGTCGCGCGGGAGACTGGCGGGAAAGGCGGCGATAGCTAGCGCCAGGAACGGCTCGCCCCCCATGGCGTAGACATCTGAAAGCGCATTGGCGGCGGCGATAGCGCCGTAGGTGTACGGGTCATCGACCACGGGGGTGAAGAAGTCCACGGTCTGGACAAGCGCACGCTCGCCGTCCATCTTCCAGACGGCGGCGTCGTCGGCTACGTGGAGGCCAACCAGCAGCTCTGGCGGGCGCTCCTTGGAAGTCAGGTGGCGCAGCACGTGCGCCAGGTCCCCAGGACCCATCTTGGACGCTCAGCCAGCGCTGCTGGAGAGCGCCGTGAGTCGGATGATCGTCTCGCGGTCCATCTGCCGTAATGGTAGTCGGCGCGCAAAGCTCATCGTCGGGAAGAGCGCGGTAACGAAACCAAGGCCAGGGAACAATGTGTCTATACGCGGCGTCTTTGTCTCGTCTCCACGAGTGACGCGCTTGCGGACGTCCGCCAAGCCGCACGCAACGCCAGTAAGGAAGAAACCATGTTCAATCCAGCGCAGTATGAGAACTCCCGGCCGGACGGCTTCGCGGTCCTGGAAGTCCGCAAGCCGGACGGTAGTGACGGGGGAGGCGAAGCGCGGCCGGGGCCGCGGCGGTTCGTGCCGCTCAAGCGAACGCACCTGGAAGGCGAGGTCACCGGCCCACTGGCAGCGCTGCGACTGACCCAGGTCTACGGCTACGCGCGGACGGCGTGCGACCGGGTGCTGGAAGCGGTGTACCGGTTCCCGCTGCCGGGGGATGCGGCGGTGACGGGAGTGCGAGTGCGCTTTGGCGAGGTTGAGATCACGGCCGAGCTCAAGGAGCGCGAGCACGCCGAGTCCGAATACGAAGATGCGCGGCGTGAGGGGCGCCAGGCGGCGCTGCTGACGCGCGAATCGCCGGACGTGTTCACGCTGCTGGTGGCGGGTCTTATCCCGGACCAGGACGTGACGGTAGAGACGCGGTACGTCCAGCTGGGCCGCGCCGAAGGTACGGGGTGGACACTGCGGGTGCCGCTGACCACCGCGCCGCGCTACGTGCGCTCGGACGAGCAGACCGGCCGACACGCGCAAGGGCAGCCGCTCCTGCTGCTGCGCGATCCCGGCCACCGCTTCTCGCTCGACGTACGTTTCCCCGGCGCGGCCACGGTCACGAGCCCCACGCACGTCCTGGATACGAGTGGAAGCGGCGACACGGCTGCGGGCGGTGCGGGAGAGGAGGCAGGGGACACTCAGCCAGAGGGGAATGTCCTTCGAGTCCGGCTGCGGGAAGGTGAAGTGCTGCCCGACCGGGACTGTGTGTTGGCCTGGCAGCCGGCCCAGGCAGACGCACGCCCCGCGCTCAACGTGTGGACGTACGACGACAACACGGCAGACGCGGTACGCGATCGTGGCACGAATCAAGGCAGTAGGATGGCCAATGACCACACCTACTTCCTGGCAGCGATGGCACCGCCCTCTGCGGCAGAAGCCGGGGGGCATGGGAAACAGGGCCAGGACGGCCAGCGCGGAGCGGCCACGCCTGCCCGCGAGGTGATCCTGCTGGTGGACCACTCGGGGTCGATGGAGGGGCCAAAGTGGGAGGCAGCCGACTGGGCGGTCAAGCAGTTCTTGGCGGGATTGCGGTCAGAGGACCAGTTCAACCTGGGGGTGTTCCACGACCGGACGACCTGGTTCGCGCAGGCGCCGCAGCCGGCCGCGGCGGCGACGGTGAAGCACGCGGGGCAGTTCCTGGAGAGCCACCGGGAAAGCGGCGGCACGCAGCTCGGGGTGGCGCTGGAGCAGGCGCTGGACCAGGAGCGGGGCGGGTCGAACAGCCGAAGTACTCAGGTCGAGGATGGGGCGCTCTCGCGCCACGTGCTGATCGTAACCGACGCACAGGTGACGGACGAGGGACGCATCCTGCGCATGGCGGACGCGGAGTACCCACGCGACGACCGGCGACGGATCAGCGTCTTGTGTGTCGATGCGGCGCCTAACTCGTTCCTGGCGCAGGAGCTGGCCGAGCGTGGCGGGGGATTGGCGCGCTTCGTAACGAGTGCCCCGGACGAGGAGGACATCACCACCGCGCTGGACGAAGTACTGGCCGACTGGGGTCAGCCGGTGGTTACAAGCCTGCGGCTGCAGGTGTCGCGGGGGCCGGTAGAGGCGGCGATACGCCGGGTGAGCCCGTCGACCAATGGGACTGCACCGGACAGCATCGACCTCGGCGACTTACCCGCCGGGCGGACGGTGTGGATCGCCGGGCGCGCGCGTATCGCGGCTGGCCCAACCGAAGAGTTTGAGAGTCCGCAGTCGGGTCTGCACTTGCGGCTGTTCGCCGGCGACCGAGATCTCGCAACGTGGCCGCGGGGTGCGGCGGCGTTGGGCGGCAGGTCACGGAATGCAACTGGGGTTCCGGCGCTGAAGGCACTATTCGGCGCGCAGCGGGTCCTGGCGCTGGAGTTCCTCATCCACGCCGGGCACACGGGCGAGGAACTGGCGGAGCGGCTGCAGCGCCTGGGCTACGACCCGCAGGTGCTGGGGGAGGGTGGCGCAATCGGCGGTGCGCCGAGGGTGTACGCGGAGAATGCACGGCAGGACGCCGAGCGGGCGCTGCGCGGGCTGCTGGCACGCGAGGCGCTGCACTACGGCCTGGCCTCGTCCGAGACGGCGTTCGTGGCGACGCGCATGGAGCGCGGGCGACCGGTGGAGGGCAGCGTGCCGGTGGCGAACGCGCTGGCGGCGGGGTGGTCCGACGGCTTCCTTGGAGGTGGACCCGTGATGCTGATGGCGGCCCCGGCGATGTCTGGCCCGCCTGCATTCCAGCGCACGAACGCCAAGTCGCGTCAGCACGCCGGCGGCGGAGCTCTGAGACAGGCGGCGAGCTATGTGCGCACGCTGCGTGCGCCCGGGTCGGGCGGACAACGCGCGGGCAGTGCACCGGGAGCCGACACACCGGCCAGCACGCCGCCACCACCGTCTGGTGCGGTGTCGTTCGACGCGGCGCTCTCGCTCGCGGAGGGGGGGCCGGCGGCGAGGGGACCAGCCACTGCCACGCTGTTCTCCGGGATACCGGTGTTCCAGGATGGAGAGGCCATGCTCTTCGACTTGCTCGGGGTTTCGGAAAGCGCACTTCCGAAGGCGGGGACACTCACGCGGTTGAGTGTGATGCTCGGCGACGGCGCGGGTGATCCGGAGCAAATAGACCCTAACATCGCGCTGCTGCTCTATGTAGAAGACCTAGCGGCGCCGCGGGCGCGCGTGCGGCTGCGCGACGTGCTGCGCCAGGGTGGCGCGCGGCCGCTGAACCTGGCGCGGGCGGCAGGGCAGCCGGTGCGGCTGGTGCTGCTCGATCCGTCGGGAGCATGGAAGGACGGCGTGCCACGGCTAGAGGTGAGTGTGCACTATCGCGCGTAAGGCGCTGGCCTTGGACGACGCGGTGCTGCGCAGCGTCGCACAGCACCGCGCAGGCGCCTGCTTAACAACCGCACACCCGCCGTATGCACAGGAGCCTCCGGATGCGGCACTATCACTAGTCGCCTGTGCGCTTCGGGCGCTGGCGACCTGGCGGGCGGAGCGCACTCCGCGTGACACCCACACATCAGGCAGAAGGGGCAGAACTATGTCCGTAGACCGGGGTCTGGAGCTGGTGGAATATTTGAAACCGGGGGGAGTTAGACGCATGCGGCGCACGGGGACGCGGTTGGCGCTGGCGGGGACACTAGCGCTGAGTGGGGTGATGGGGGCGGCGCTTCCGGTAGGGGCGCAGGCGCCGGCCGGGTGCAGCGTCTTCGCGTCGGACCTGGCGCAGCCACGCTTCCTGGCGGTGGGCGCGGACAACGCGGTGTACGTCACCGAGGCGGGATCGGGCGGCAGCGAGCAGATTGCGCGCCCGGCACAACTGCCGCCGCAAGTGCCGGCAGCCAGCAACCGCGGCACCAGCGGGCGCGTGACGCGGATCGCACCGGACGGCAGCAAGCGCGTGGTCGCATCAGGCCTGCCGTCGTACGCCAGCGAGATGGAAGTCGGCGGCGCCGGCGGCATCGCGGTGGCGGGGAACTCGCTGTGGGTTGCGGTGGGGAATCCGGGACCACTGACGCCATTCGTTCAGCCGCTGCCGGCGGACGGATCGGTGCATCGGGTGGACATCGCATCCGGCACGGTCACCAAGGTGGTGGACCTGGGCGAGATGGAGCGCGGCAGCAACCCGGACGGGACGCTGGTAGATACAAACCTGTATGGGCTGGCGACGGCGCCCAATGGCACGGTGTACGTGGCGGACGCGGGCGGCAACGCCGTGTACAGCGTGAACCCGGCCAATGGACAGGCGCGGGTGCTGGCGACGATTGGCGGGCTGCCGAGCCCGCAGCCGAACCCGGCGCGCGGCGGGCGCAACGAGCTGGACCCGGTGCCGACCGGCGTGACGGTGGGAGTGGACGGCAACGTGTACGTGGGGCTGCTGAGCGGCGCGCCCTTCCCGGAGGGAGCAGCGAAGGTAGTGCGGATCACTCCGGCCGGCCAGGTGAGTGACGCTGCGACGGGCCTGACGGCGGTGACGGGCGTGGCGATGGGGCCAGACCGGAACCTGTACGTCTCCGAGATCTTCCGGCTGGACCTGACAGCGCAGCCGCCCGCGATGCGTCCGGGGCGAGTACTGCGCGTGCTGGCGAACGGCACCAAGCAGGTGGTGGCGGAGAACCTGAACACGCCGAACGGCCTGGCCTTCGACCGCGCAGGCAACCTGTACATCGCCACCGGTTCGACGACACCGGCCGGTCAGGTGCTGCGCTGCACCGCGGTGGCAGGCGCCACGGCGCTCCCCAGCACGGGTGGCGGTCTGCCCGTAGCGCCGGCAGCGGCGCTGACTGCGGCATTCACAGCTGCGCTGGCGGGCGCGGCGCTGGTGCGGCGGCGCGGGGCGGCCTGAGGCCCGCACTCACGGTTTCCGTTCGTGGCCTGCTCTCCGGCTTCGCTGAGGGCAGGCTTGTCGATCTGCGTGGTTCGACAAACTCACCACGAACGGTGTCTGGGCTCTAGCCATTCAGGCTGGGTTGGGGCGCCAGCCATTTCCCGCAGCACGGGGCTGGCCACGAAAGTGGCCGGCCCCGTTGTGTCTCAGCGGATCTTGCCGCGGGCGTGGACGGGCCACTCCCACTCGACGATGTCTTCGCCGTTGCGCTTGCGGTAGCCGTAGACCACGTCGTGCAGGTTGGTGGTGCCACAGGCGTGGTTAGGGATGATGTGCAGCTTCTCCCCCACCTTGGGGCGCGGCGCGCCGTCGGCGAGCTTGGAGAGGTTGAGCACGCCATGCTCCTCGCTCATTCTCTCGAGGTACACGTCCGGGTACTCGCGCACGTAGCCGTTCATGCCGTCCTTCTGGAGAGCATCGTTGGTGAAGGTCTTGGAGCCGCCGTCCACGGTGGCAAAGCCCGGGGAGGCGGTGGAGACGATCGTGGTGAGCACGGTCATAGCGCACTGGTCGAGCGTGCAGTTGCCGCCGCGGTAGACGTTCAGGTCGGCGTAGAGGTACGTGCCGGAGCGGTGCTCGGTACAGCCGTTGGCCTTGGAGACCTTCTGGGCGCCGGTGCCGCCGCCGCTGATGGTATTGACCGGGATGCCGTCGCGATAGAGCAGGTCCTTGGCTTCGGCCCAGACCTCGGTCATCTCTGGCCGGCTGGGGTAGCACATGAAGCCCTCGAAGGAGACGCTGGGAAAGTCCGCGATCTTGCGGGCCAGCGCGCGGCCTTCCTGGGCGCCCTGCACGCCGGCCCGGTGGCCGCCGCTATCGATCTCAACCAACAGGCCGAGGGTGGTATCGGCAGCCTGCGCGGCCTCGGCGATGCCACGCGCGGTGTACTCGCTGTCCACCGCCACCGTCACCTTGACGCCACGGCGGGCGAGGCGGGTCAGGCGCTCCATCTTGGGCGCGCCGACCAGGTTGTAGGGGATCAGAATGTCGTCGAAGCCGGCGTCGGCAAACACTTCGGCCTCGCCGAGCTTCTGGCAGGTGATGCCGACGGCGCCGGCCTTCAGCTGCCAACGGCCGATGGTGGGGATCTTGTGGGTCTTGATGTGGGGCCGGTTCTTGAGGCCGAGCTCGTCCAGCTCCGCCTGCAGGCGGCGGATGTTGCCCTCCACCACGTCCAGGTCCACCACCATCGAGGGCGTGTCCAGGTCCATCACGCGCTGCATGTCTGTGTTTCCTCTCCTGTGCGTCTTGAGGCGTTCGAGATCGTCAGCAATTGCGGACCATCATACCCGGCACGAGTGTCGCTTGGGCATACTTCGGCGCACAACATGTCAGAAGAAGAGATGGCGTACCGGCTGTTGGGGCGCACGGGGGTGCGCGTGTCCAAGCTGTGCCTGGGCACCTGGATGTTCGGAATGCGCACGGAAGAGGCGGAGAGCGTGCGCATCGTGCACGAGGCGCTGGACATGGGGATCAACTTCGTGGACACGTCCAACCGCTACGGGCGCGACGCGGCGGGCAACTACGGCATCTCTGAGGTGTACATCGGCAAGGCACTCACGGAGCGTGGCGCGGCGGCGCGGTACGACGTGGTGCTGGCATCCAAGGTGTTCGGGCAGGTAGGCCCCGGGCCGAACGACCGTGGCCACTCGCGCAAGCACATCATGCGCGCCGTGGAAGACAGCCTGAGCCGGCTGCAGACCGACCACCTAGACCTCTACTACCTGCACTGGCCGGACAACGACACACCGCTGGATCAGCCGGTACGGACAATGGACGATCTGGTGCGTGCGGGCAAGATCCGCTACTGGGCCACGTCCAATCACCCGGCCTGGAAGGTGACGCGGCTGCACTGGCTTTGCGAGCAGCACGGCCTGACACCGCCGGTGGCGGAGGAGCCGCCGTACAGCCTGTTGCGGCGCGATGCGGAGCGCGAGCTGCTGCCGTGCGCGCGGGCGCTCGGCTTGGGGGTGGTGCCGTACTCGCCGCTGGCGGGAGGTCTGCTGTCGGGCAAGTACCGGCCGGGGGAACCGCCACCGGAGAACTCGCGCGCTACCTGGAATGGCGGCATGGCGCGCCGCATCGAGGAGGAGGCGGCGCAGCGCAAGATCGAGGCGGTGCAGGCCGTGGCGGATGAGTTGGGCCGCCCAATGACGCAGGTGGCGATCAACTGGGTGGCAGCGCAACCGGGAGTGACGGCGCCGATCATCGGACCGCGAACGCTGGAGCAATTCCGCGATAACGCGGGGGCGCTGACATGGGATATGCCGGCCGACGCGGCGGCGCGCCTGTCTGAGGTGACGGCATGAGCCCCCTAGAGACAGCCGGCACGCGGATCGCCGCACGGCAAGGGACAAGCCCTTGCCCTACTGCAGGTGCCGACTGTTGCGCCGTACACGGGACAAGGAGGACTGCACGATGACCGCGAATTTGCATGCACCGACCCCTACTCGTAATTACAGCGCATCAGTGGAGCTGCACCGGGAGGCGAGCGATGTGCTGGCGGGTGGGGTGAATAGCAACTTCCGGATGGGCGGGCAGCCGGCGCCGCTGTTCTTCGACCGGGCCGAGGGGCCGTACCTCTATGACGTGGATGGCAACCGGTACGTCGACTACGTGCTGGGCATGGGGCCGAACATCCTGGGGCACGCGCACCCGAAGGTGGTACAAGCGGTGGCGGGCACGCTGGAGAAGGGGGTGCTGTACGCGGGGCAGCACCGGGACGAGGTGGAGCTGGCACTGCGGTTCTGCGCGATGGTGCCGTGCGCCGACCAGGTGCGGTTTGGCTCGTCGGGCTCAGAGATGGACCAGGCGGCGCTGCGGATGGCGCGGGCGGCGACGGGGGGGCGGCTGGTGGTGAAGTTCGAGGGGCACTACCACGGCTGGTTCGACACTATCTTAGTCAGCGTGCACCCGCCGCTCGACGAGGCGGGCCCAGAGGAAGCGCCGGTGCCACACCTGCCGACGCAGGGGCAATCGGCGGCGGCGGCGCAGGACGTGGCGGTACTGCCGTGGAATGACCTGGGAGTGGTCAAGCGATTCCTGACGCAGCACGCGCACGAGACGGCGGCGCTGATCATGGAGCCGATCCTGTGCAACACGTGCGTTGTCATGCCGGCGCCGGGCTACCTGGAAGGCGTGCGGGCGCTGTGCGACCGGCACGGCGTGGTGCTGATCTTCGACGAGGTGATCACCGGATTCCGCGTGGCGCCGGGCGGCGCGCAGGAGCTGTTGGGAGTGACGCCCGACCTGGCGGTGTACGCCAAGGCGCTGGGCGGCGGCTTCCCCATCGCGGCGGTAGCTGGGAAACGGCAGTACATGGAGCTACTGGGGACAGGGGCCGTGCTGCACGGCGGCAGCTACAACACCAACCTGGTCAGCACGGCCGCGGCGCTGGCGACGCTGGAGGAGCTGGCGAGCGACGGCGGCGCGTCGTACGGCCAGATGGAGGCGCGCGGACAGCGTCTCATAGACGGATTGCGCGAGCTAGGGCGACGAGCGGAGCTGCCGCTGCACGTGCAGGGACTACCAGGGGCGTTCAACACGTGCTTCACGTCTGAGCAGGGAGAGCCGGACATCACCAGCTACCGAGACTACGCGCGCCGCACGGATGCCGGCTTACAGCGGCGGCTGCTTAAGGCGCTGCAAGACCAGGGCGTGCGGGTTACGTCGCGTGGCACGTGGTTTATGTCCACCGTGCACGACGAGGCGCAGATCGACGACACGCTGGCAGCCGCGGAGGCTGCCCTGGCGGAGGTCAGCGCCGAGTAGGGGCTGGCGTGGGATTGGGGCGAGCGCCGAGGCCGGCGCGCCAGGTGTCGTTGGCTTTGAGCGGCTCAGGGCAAGAGCCGGGGGGGCCGTCGAGGAAGAGGTCGGAGCCGGCTTCGGACTTGTCGGGGCAGATGGCGGCGCGGACGACGCCGCTCGGCATGGGGAAGGGCTCGTCGGGCTGGCCGGCGAGGGTCTGGTCCATGAAGTCCTTCCAGATGTAGCCTGCGCCCAACGATCCGGCCACCTGGAGCATAGAGGAGTTGTCGGTGTTGCCCACCCACACGCCGGTGACCAGGCTGGGGGTGTACCCGATGGTCCACGAGTCCTTGTAGTCGTTGGTCGTACCGGTCTTGACGGCGGCGGTGCGGTTCTCGGCCAGGTCGAGCACGTTGCCGAAGGCGGGGCGGCGCACGGCGCGGTCGGAGAGCACGTCCGAGATCATGTAGGCGACCTGGGACCAGACCTCGCGGTCACCCTCCGGCTGGCCCAGCTCCCAAACCGGAGCGCCGTCGAGAGTCTCGATCTCGAGGAAGGGGCTGGCGTCCTGGCGCAGGCCGGCGTTGGCGCAGACGCCGTAGGCGCCGGTCATCTCGATCAACTTAACGGTGCCGGCGCCGAGCGTGAGGCTGGGAACGGCGGGCAAATCGGTGGTGATGCCGAGCTTGCGGGCGGTGCGAATCAGCTCCTGAGTGCCAACGGCATCCTGCAGGAGGACGGCGGGGATGTTGTAGGAATTGCCCAGCGCGGCGCGCAGGCTGATGGTGCCGTGCCAGCGCAAGTCGAAGTTCATGGGGCGGTAGAAGCCGCCGGGGCTGCCGAACTCCTGGCGCGAGACCGGCTCGTCCACCGTAGGCGTGGCGGGGAAGAAGCGCTTGGTGGCGAAGGCAGCGGCGTAGGTAAAGGGCTTGAAGGACGAACCGGGCTGTCGCGGGGCGGTGGTGACGTTGACCTGGCCGTCGATCGTCTTGTTGTAGTAGTCGTAGCTGCCCACCATGGTCAGGATTTGGCCGCTGCGCGGGTCGAGCGCCACGAGCGCGCCGTTGTTGACCTTCTGCCAGCGGATCTCGTCGATGCGGCGGCGCACGATGGCTTCGGCGCGGTCCTGCATCTCTACGTCCAGCGTGGTGGTGACCTTGAGCCCGTTGCGCACCAGCTCAGGTCCCATGCTCTTGAGCAGCTGCTCCTTCGCGAAGAACGAGAAGTGGGGGTAGCGGATGTGGCTCTCCTGCATGCGGAACGTGGCGCCTTTGAGCTCCTGTGCTGCGGTCTCGGCCTGCTCCGGGGAGATGTAGCCGTTGCGCGCCATGGCATCCAGCACCTGCGCCTGGCGGGCGAAGGCGGCCTCGCGATTGGTCACCGGGTCATAGAGACTGGGGAGCTGGACCAGGCCCGCCAGGAGGGACGACTCGGCCAGGGTCAGGTCCTTGGCGTGCTTGCCGAAGTAGGAGCGGGCGGCGGACTCGACGCCGTAGGCCTGGTTGCCGTATTAGACCTGGTTGAAGTACATCTCCAAGATCTCGTCCTTGGAGTAGCGCTGCTCGACTTCGGTGGCCAGGATGACCTCGCGCAGCTTGCGGATGTAGGTCTGCTCGTCGGTGAGCAGCATGCGCTTGACCAGCTGCTGGGTGAGAGTGGACGCACCGGAGACGGTCTCCTTGGAGCGCAGGTTGTCGAAGGCGGCGCGGGCGATGCCCCTGGGATCGAACCCGCGGTGAACGTAGAAATTGGCGTCCTCGATGGCGAGGGTTGCTAGCACCATCATGGGGGCCACGTCGTTCAGCGGGACGGCGATGCGGCGCTCGTCGTAGAACTCGTAGAGCAGGTGCTGACCGGTGCGGTCGTACAGCTGGGTCACTTGGGGCAGCTGCTGGGCGCCGAGAGTCTCAGGCTTGGGCAGCTCCTGCTTGATGGTGTTGTAGGCGTGGACGGCGGTGACACCACCGCCGATGAGGGCGCCGCCGCAGCCGGCGACGGATAGCAGCATGAGGTTGAAGGCAACGAGCATGCCCCACACCGGGACGCCGTGCTGAGGACGGCGAGAGGTATGTCGCTCGCGCGGCCCGAGGCGGAGGGGGCTCCTGAGGCGGCGGTGGAGGACGAGGCGCTGCATCGGTTGCTCAGGACAATCACGGGCCAGGCGCTTACAAGCGGGCGCCAACCGACCAGGACGCAACACGCGTGCCGGCAGCCCCCCGTTAGCGTGGGCGCTACTCGATCTTGAGCGAGTTGTCAGGAGACTGCGGAGTGCGGAGCGGGCGATTGGCTCATAGACCCGGGAGAGCCGACATACATGTTTTTGTGATCCTTTGTGACTCTTTGTGACCCAGGCCACCTGTTGGCGCGTAGTGGCGTCAGGATACGCCTGCCATGTAGCTCTAAAGGTGCGCGGTGGTGCGTGCATGCTGTTTTTGTTGTCCGTTGTTGCTATTTGTTGCTCCTGCTACACGTCTCGGTTTATTCGCGATACAGATCCGCTGACAGGGCGAGAGGTCCGAGCGCGCAGCCTGTGAGAGGACCCCTTTATAGAAGACTGTTTGGCACAGGAGAAGCGGCACGCAGTCTCGTCCCAGGACTGTCCTCGACACAGCTGGGGAACTCCCTGGTCGGCTGGTGTATGGTGACGATCGAAAGCACAACTTGCCCAGTGAACACGACAGTACCTGCGGCCGCGGAGCCGGGAAGCGACTTCGCGATCGACGCGGTGGACCTGACGAAGGTCTACAAGACCGGCACGCGCGCCAACGACGGCATCACGATCGCCGTGCGGCGCGGGGAGGTGTACGGGCTGCTGGGACCCAACGGAGCGGGCAAGAGCACGTTCGTCCAGCAGGTGCTGGGACTGAAGAAGCCAACCGCGGGGCAGGTACGCGTGTTTGGCGTCGACGCGGGCCGAAAGCCGGATGCGGTGAAGCGGCTGATCGGGTACCTGCCGCAAACGGCGTTCGCGATGCGCGACTTGCTGACGGACGAGGCGCTGTACTTCACGGCCCGCCTCAAGGGGCTCTCGCACGCCGACGCGGTGGCGCAGCGCGCGGAGCTCCTGCGCACGTTTGACCTGGAGGAGACCAGGCGCCAGGCGATCAGCACGCTTTCGGGCGGCATGCAGCGCTCGGTTGGCTTTGCCATGGCACTGTTGGGCAGGCCACCGCTGTTGCTGCTGGACGAGCCGACCAATGACCTGGACCCGCTGCGTCGCCGCACGGTGTGGGAGGCGATCCGCAACGCGGTGACACACGAGGGCGCGGCGTGCCTGCTGGTGACGCATAACGTGCTGGAAGCGGAGCACGTGGTGGACCGGGTGGCGCTGATCGACGCCGGCAGGGTCGTGGCGCAGGGGACGCCTGGCGCGCTCAAGTCGCACGTGGGCGACTCGATCCGCCTGGAGGTATGGCTGCGCGACGGCGTCTCGTTATCGGAGGCGCAGCTCCTGCGTTTGTCGGAGCTCGGCGTGCTTAGACGGCCGCGTCCGCGGCAGGTGACGCTGCTGGTGCGGCCGGAAGGGGTGGGCGCGACGGTGGACGTGGTGCTGCGCGAGATAGGACCGGCGGCGCTGGCCGACTTCCACGTCGCCACCGCTTCGCTGGAGGACGTGTACGTGGAACTGGTGGGTCGCGGCATCCGGGACACGGAGGAGCCGCCCGATGACAGTGGAGAACCGGGCAGAGCGGGCGAGCTGGGACACGGAGGAGAGGTAGGGGAGCTGGTGGCGGCCGGCGCCGCGGGAATGGCGGGCTCGGCGAGCGGGACGGGAAACTGACGATGCAGCGCTTTTGGCTGAACTACGTACACCTCTCGGCAATCGTGATCCTCGAGTTCCGGCAGTGGCTGGGCATGCTCGTGACGCTGACGGTCTTCCTGAACCTGGGCATGATGTTCTCGTTCTCATTCATCGCGGGGACTCGCGACCCAGAGCTGGGCATCTACATCGTGCCCGGGGCAGCGATCATGACGCTGGTGACGCTGGGCGTCTCGATGGTGGCGAACGACCTGGCGCAGCAGCGCCGCTCTGGGGCGATCCAGTACTACGCCGCGCTGCCGATCAGTAAGGCGGCGTATGTCCTGGCGATGGTCACCGCCAACGGGATCGCGGCCCTGCCTGGGATGATCATCACGGTGGTCACGGGCGCGTGGCTCTACCAGCTGCCGCTAGTGTTCAATCCGCTGGTGCTGGTGGTTATCCCGCTGAGCGCGATCTCGCTGGCCGGGCTGGGGGCCGTGATCGGACTGGGAATCAAGAACTGGCGGGTGGTGGGGCTGGTGGCGCAGTCGGTGATGTTCTTCATCATCTTCTTTGCGCCGGTGATGATCCCGGCGCAGCGTCTACCCGGCGTGCTGCAGGTGACCGGGTGGTTCCTGCCGCCGACGTACGCCGCGCGGGCCTTCCGTGCGTCGCTGTCTCCTGGCTTGAGCGCGGAGACCGTCATGGACGTGGCGATCCTGGCGGTGTTTGCCTTTGGGTCGCTGGCGCTGGTGTCGCGCTTCCTGGAGTGGCGGCTGGAATAGGTGATGGAACTGTTCCACTTCAGCGAGGAAGCGGGGATCGAACGGTTCGAGCCGCGACCAGCGGCGACGCAGGGTGGGGAGGCGGTGGTGTGGGCGATCGACACGTGGCACGCGCCGCTCCATTACCTGCCACGGGAGTGTCCCCGGGTGACGTTCTGGCCGGTGGCTGAGTCCCTGCCGGAGCACGTGGAGCGGTGGTTCGGGCGCGTGTCAGGTCGGATGGTGATCGCGATCGAGGCGGCGTGGCTGGAGCGGCTGCACACGACGCGGCTCTATCGCTACGTGTTCGACGGCACAGGATTCGAGCCGCTGCACGACCACGGGGTGCACATCGCGCGGGAGGCGGTGACGCCGCTGCGGGTGGAGCCGGTCGGGGACTTGCTAGCGACGCTGACGGCGTCAGACGTCGAGCTGCGGATCTGCCCGTCGCTGGCGCCGCTCGGACGCGCGATCACGCGCACGAGCCTGCACTGGTCGCTGATACGGATGAGGAATGCGCAGGGATGGGAGGCGCCGGACCCGGAGGACATGTGGCCTCAGATGGCGGATACCGCGCGGGCAGCACGTCAACAAAGAAGCACTTCTTCCACTTTTGGATGAATCGCTGGACTGGCGCGCCGAGGTGAGGCATACTGCGGTGGGGAGCGAGACCCAATGACACCTATCCAGTCAATTTCGGTGCAGTCGCCGGTGGGGCGGCCGCTGCAGGCGGCAGCGGCGCGGGCGCAGCAGCCGACGCCGCAGCAGCCAGCGCAGTTCCCGGTGCAGCCGCGGCCGGCGGGCGTGGAGCCCAGTCCGGTAGCAGGCCAGGCGGGAACGATCGACCTGCGGGTCTAAGAGAAGTGGAGCGGCCCGCGTGGGCCGCACTCCTGCTTCCGGCTCTCTTACTGTAATCCGGCGAGCGAGAGGGCCACGCCGGCCGCGCTGGCGGCCGCCAGCGCGAGGATGACGTTCCAGCGCAGGGCGTGCAGCAGGACCAGCGTCAGAGCGCAGACGGCGATAGCAACCGGGCTGGTGAGCGTATCGCGGCCGATATCGACGGTGGAGGCGAGGATGAGGCCGACGGAGGCAGCGGTGAGGCCACGGCCGAAGCCACGCACGGCCCGGTTGCGCTCCAGGCGGCGGTAGCCTGCGCTGAGGGGAATGATGAGGTAGGAGGGGAGCAGGACGACGAGCGCGGAGAGCAGGGCGCCCAGCGGCCCATAGAGCATGTAGCCCAGTGCGGTGACGTAGAGATTGGCGGGGCCGGGGGTGATGCGGCCGACCGTGAACGCAAAGAGGAATTGGTCCAGGGTAAGGGCGTGGGTGTCGTCGATCAGCGCGCGCTGGAGGATGGGGATCATGACGCGGCCACTGCCGAACGTCACCAGGTTGGCGCTGAAGAGCAGGAGCAGCAGACGCTCGAGTGTCACGTCGCGCTACTCGCAGGCGGCTCGCCGGCAGGCACCGTCTCTTGGTCACGGAGGAATAGGGCGCCGATGACACCCGCAAGGACGAGCAGGAGGCCGGGATTGAGGCGCAGGATGAGCGCGCCGGCCAGCGCGGCGACGGCGATGACGAGGTCCAGCGATGGGCGTGCTACCTCGCGACTGAGGGTGATGACGGCGGCGGCAAGCAGCGCAACGGCGGCCGGCAGCAGTGTGACGGGGAGCAGCTGGAGCCAGGGACTCTCTCGCACGGCGTCGTAGAGGACGGTGAGGGCGACGGTTGGCACGAGGGAGGGCAGGGCCACGCCGGCGAGGGTGACGACGCTGCCGGGGAAGCCGGCGAAGTAGTGGCCGAGCGCGACAGCCAGGGACGTCATGCTGCCGCTGGGGATGATGCGAGCCAGGCCGTAGAGGGTGAGGTAGTGGGTGCGGCTGATGGCGTGACGCCGCTCGACCAGCTCCTTGAGCAGGAGGGCCATGACTACGGTGCCGCCGCCGAAGGCCATGCCAGCGCGGAAGAAGACGAGGAACAGCCGCCATAGGCCGACGGGATGCCCGGCAGTCTCGGTTGCCGGCGCGGAATCCGGCGGGGGCCGCTGCATGGCCGGCGAGACTACCACACAACGCGGGAACGTGCGCGGCCGGTGAGCCGGTGCAGGTCAGCGGCGGCGGTGCTTGCGACGGCGGAGCAGCATGGTGCCACGGCAGGTGGCGGCGCCGCAGTGGCAGGCGTAGAGCGCGTCCCACTCCTTACGGTACCGGCCCGGCAGGGTGAGGCGGTAGTCGTAGGTCAGCTCGGCGCCGGCTGGGATGTCGGTCAGGGCGTCCACGTAGATGCGACCGCCTTCGACGATGGCGCGGCAATTGGGGGCGCACGAGTGGTTGATGAAGCGGGTGCCGTTGCCGCCAACACCGCCATCGACGACCGTATCCTGGTCGACGGTAAAGAGGTACGTGCGATGGTCCTCGGCGCCGACATCGTCATAGCGGGTGTCCGCTTCCGCCTGGCTAATGCGCTCGCCGGTGTACTCGGCGATGCGCGTGCCCGCGGGGATGTCTACCCGGGCAAAGCCGCCCATGCCGTGGATGCCGGACGAGTGCACCTCGAACGGCAGCGGCGGCGGTGAGTCGGCTACACCGGGCAAGTACCGGGTCACACGCTTATCTATTTTCCGCTCACCCGGATGCCGCGCAAGAAGGCGACGTAGCGGGTCATGGCCGGGAACGGTACGGGAGGGTGCGAGCGGAACGGCGGCGGCGATGCGCGTGTTGGGCGACCCATAGCACAGGGAGGCCGCTGAGCAAGATGGCGATCAGGTTGATGGCAAGCTGGGCGGCGGCGCCGGCGGCTTCGCCCCAGACCCCGTAGGCGCTGGCCACGGCGATGTTGGCGGCGGCGGGGATGGTGGTGACGGAGATGAAGACACCGATGAGGGCGCCGGACTTGGCGCTGACAAGCGCGAGCATGCCCACGACGCCGGCAAGGACGGCGACGATGGCCGAGTACCAGTTGGGCTGAGAGATGAAGATCGTAAGCTCGCGCTCGGTGGCGGGCAGCGTGGCGGGGGCCACGCCCGTAGCGATCAGCGCCAGCGTAAGGAACGCGGTGGCGACGATTGCAAGCGGGAACCCGGCGGCGAGGGCAGCGAGGGAGCGCGCGGCTAGGCGCGGACGACGCTGGGCCAGGGCAACACAGATGCCGGCGAGCGGGCCGTACTCCGGGCCCACGACCATGGACCCGATGATGAGCACGATGGAATCGGTGATGATGCCGATGGCGGCAAGCATGGCGGCGATGGTGATGAGCAGCAAGAACGAGACGGAGAGCGCGGCGCTCTCCGACACCCTATTCTCTACCTCCTCCCAGATGACGGCGTCGGCGGGAGAGCCTGACGCGGCTTGTTCGGCGGCGACCGCTGCCTGGGAAACAGATGCGTCCACGTCTTCCACCGCGATGGAGCCACGCTCTTGGAGGCCCAGATCACGCAGCTCGGCGACAATTGCGCTGGCCTCCTCTTTGGCCACGTCACACGAGACGAGGTCGCCGGCTGGCTTTGAGGCGGCGCCCGGCAGGCGCCATACATTGGTGACGCACGATGCCCGGTGCAAGATGAAGAGCACCGCGGCGACGAGGTCCGGCGGCACAACCAGTCTGAGGTGGATCACGGCTTCACGTATTGAACCTGCCAGCGGCAGCGCTGGTGGCGCCGGTGGCGCTGGGCACGACGAGACAGTGCGGCGATGGACCACCCAATGCACGCGGAGGGGCGGTAGAGTAAACGGAACGTATCAGGTGAGAAACGCGGCACAGCAGCCCTTCTTCAGCAGCACTCACTTTTGGAGGAACAGGATGGTCCGAACGCAGAGCACGATATGGACGCGGCGGCGGGCGGGAGCGCTGGCAGGCACCATGGGCGCGGCGGCGGGCGGCTTGCTGGCAACCGCGTGTGGCGGTGCGACGGAGAGCGGCGGAGGCACGGGTGCCAACCCAACGCGCAAGGCGGTGACGCTGCAGTACTGGAGCCGGTTTGCAGCGCCAATTGGGGACGTGGAGGAGAAGTATCTACCGGTCTTCCAGGAGAAGTACGCGCCGATCAAGGTGGAGCGCACGCTGGTGACGACGGACTACAACCTGCTGGTGGAGAAGATCACCACCGCGTTTGCCTCCAGCACGCCGCCGGACGTGTTCACTATGGGCAGCCCGGACGTGGTGACGTACGCCCACCCGGGCTCGGTGCTGCAGCTGGACACGTACCAGCGGATAAAGAAGGAGGCAGACGACTTCTTCGCGCCGCCGCTGGCGGTGGGCAAGTACCAGAACAAGCTCTACGGCATGACGTACTACATCGACACGCGGATCATGCTGTACCGCAAAGATGTGCTGGCTGAGGCGGGTCTGCCAACCGACCGGAAGAGCCTACCCAAGACGTGGGACCAGTTCCGCGACGTGGCGAAGAAGGTGGCGCGCTGGGAAGGCAACGACATCAAGCGGGTTGGCTGGGACGTATCGGGCGCCGCGGGAGACGCCACGGTCTTCCTAGTGATGCTGGGGCAGCTGAACAAGCGAGTGATCTCGGCGGACAGCAAGAAAGTGGAGTTCGATGGGCCGGAGGGACAGCGGGCGCTGCAAACGCTGGTGGACTTCTACAACCGGGAGCGGATGGACTCGGCGCAGCGGACGGCCTTCCCGAGCGGCATCGAGGCGCTGGCGACACCGCAGCTGGCGATCAAGTGGAGCAGCAGCTCGCCGCTGACGGGAATCCGGCGGGCGGGCCAGGACCCGCAGCAGCTGGTGGTAACGGACCTGACGCCGGAGTTCAGCGGTAAGCCCACCGCGGGCTCGTATCTGGGCGGGACGTGGCAGATGGTGGCGAAGCAGACCAAGGACGTGGACGCCTCGCTGGAGCTGCTAGCGTACCTGACCGGCTACGACATGTCGCTGGCGGTGGCGCAGTCGCAGTACACCGTGCCAGCACGCAAGTCGTCCGAGAAAGAGCCATACCTGCAGGACACGCTGCTGCGGCCGTTCTACGACTCGCTGCAGTACGGCTGGGTGGTGCCCCAGCACCAGCACTATGGCAAGATCCGCAACAAGATCGTAGATGAGGTGAAGGAGGCGCTCCAGCAGAAGAAGAGTGTCAAGGAGGCGCTGGCCGACGCGGCGGCGTTCTCCAACGCACTGCTCACGAGCTAGCTCCGGCGGCGGCCGGAGGCTATCCGGCGGGTGGCTAGGCGCCGCCGGCCGCGCGCTTAAGACGCGTGAGCACGGATTGGGCGGTGGGGTTAGTGGGGTCCAGGGCCAGGCAGCGCTCGGCGGTGGCACGCGCCCACTCAAGTTTGCCAGCGGCCAAGTAGGTATCGGCCTCGCCAGCGAGTTCCATGGCGGCCTGGAAGTTTTCAACGGCCAGAGCATCGCTCAGCGGCACGCTGCGCGGCCTGACCGGGGGCACCGGCGCAGCGGGACGAGCCGGTGTCAGCACGTGCGTGGTGAAGTGCCACGCACCGTAGCCACCGGCGGACAATACTCCCGCCAGCGCGAGAGCGCATATCCACTCCGCCCATGCGACCGCGGGCACGGCAAGCACGGCGCCAATGGGGCGCCTGACCACAACGGCGGCAATCGCGAAAACGCGGAGAGGTTGGAGGAGGACGCAATCGGCCGCGGGTATCCGTAGAGAAGTTGCAGCGTCTGTAACCGTTACCCGACCAAACGTGCCGCGCCTGAGCGCAATTGCCACTCTGGAGCCCTCCTATCGACGTGCCCCCTCGGCCGCCGTTCCGCAGTAGTGTAACGCAGGCAGGTGATGGCTTGCAACCGTTATGCAACCTGGGTGAAACCAGACTCGCAACCGCCGGCTGTATCGAAATTAGTTGCGGACCGGACCAAACTTTGATATGGTGTGTGTCGGTAGCCTGCCGTGTTGAGGGCCTCAGCAAGACCCATCGGCAAGAGAGGCTGAGACATGGCGAGAGCGGCGGAGATCATCGCGCGGTTTGGCGGGCAGAGCGCGCTGGCGCGCTCGCTGGGCCTGAACCAGAGCACTGTGCAGCACTGGGCCAAGACGGGACAGATCCCCGCGTGGCGGCACGACCAGGTCCTGCGGGCAGCGCGCGAGCGTGGCGTTGCGCTTGATCCACATGACCTGGGCGGCATGTCTGGGGCGGAGCCGGAGCTCACCGGTCCGTCGCTTGGCTTCGCCGGCCGGCCACAGAGCGCCGCGCGGGGCGCCGCGCCGCCTGCTCAGCCCATTCCGCACGGGCGTGCCGACTGGACGCCCGACACGGATGGCGAGCTCGCCCCGCTTCGCGAAGAGATGGAGCACCTCCGGCAGGCGATAACCGAACTGGCAGAGGAGGTCCGAGCGCTGCGGCGCGAGCGGCGTGTGTCTGCTCCCGATTCAGGACGGGCGGAGCCACTACAAGCAGGTGACAAGTAAATGGGCGTACTACCGACGTCTGGCCGGCAGGGCAAAACCGTTTGTGTGAACCGCTTAGCGGTGGCCTTTGCCGCCGCGGTCGACGCCTTGGACCATGGTGCACTGGGCGGGGCCGGTGAGGTGGCGGCGGATCTCTTCCGCGTAGACCACTTCTGAATCGTCCTGGGGCGCATAGCCGATCACGCGGCGGGCGTTGGCGATGCTCCAGGGCTTACGGGTGTTGTCTGAGATGCCGTAGAAAACCTGGAAAGGGACACCGTACTCGTTCCGTATGTCCGGAGCATCGATAGAGCGAACGAACAACTGGGCGAGGTCGCGGGGGCTGGCCCAGGCGCCAAGGTCGCGATGGAGGGTGAGCGCATCCAGCGGCTCGGCGACGAATGACGTCGTGGCGAGGTCGCGTGGGGCGCCGATGCGGATCTGCACGATCTCCAGCTGGCGCTGGGTGGTGGTTGGTCCCGACTGGAAGCCGAGCGCGCCCATGGTGCCGGCGGCGTAGACAAAGCCCAGGTGCTCGTAGGCCTCCTTGGCCCAGCCGTAGAAATTGTCCGAGAGGGGCCGCGGGTGGTCCGTGGAGATGAGGTCTAGCTCCCGGCGGCGCAGCGGGCCCTCGTAGAAGTCGGCAGCGTGGTTGGAGCTGGCGACGACCACCCGGCGCACACCTTCTTCAAGGGCGAGCTGGTAGGTGAGGTACGCCATGTCCACGTTGGCGCGCTCGGCGAGGTAGCGCTGGTGGTGGCTCCGGCCGGCGGCGCGGATGAATGCCAGGTGCACGACGGCATCGACGCCGCGAAAGAGGTCGCGGTACTCGTCCATCCTGTTGATGTCGGAGACGTCGCGTACCTGCAGGCCGTCAACCGGGTTGCCGAGGCCATCACGATCCCGGTTGTCCACCAGGCGCAAGGTGTAGCGCTCGCGGAAGGCGGGCAGCAGATAGCTGGCGATGTACCCGGCGGCGCCGGTCACCAACACGGTGGTCATGGTGTGATCTCCTCGCAGTCCTTCAGCGGCGCAACCCCGTTTGGCAGCGCCCGCACGGAACCCCTACCGCTGCTGCGCGAACGTTTGCCGGAGCGTAGCAAGGCCGGCGCTATTGGGTTGCGCTGACGGGTTCGAGCAGCCAATCGACGGCGTTGGAGACGAGCCGGAGGTAGCCGGGGTGGGTGAGGGAGCGGCGGTCGTGGCCGAGAGAGCAGTAGACCAGGCGACCCCGTCCAACGCGGCGCCAGTAGGCGACGGGGTGGCCCTCGGCGGAGGCAACGACCTGGATAGAGTCGTGCTGGAACTCGCCCTCGCGCAGCTCGTCGACGACGCGGAAGGGAGTGACGCCCGCTACGAGAGGGTGGTCAGGCACGTCAACGTCCACGCGGTATTCCTTGATTGGGTCGTGGCGAGTGAAGCGGCTACCGATGAGGTCCACGTAGTCGGGGTGCGCAAAACACGAGTTGGCGGCGTGCAGGCCGAGCAGCGGACCGCCGGCTTCGACGTGGGCGCGCAGAGCGAGCAAGAGCGGCTCGGGCACCTCAGCGTAGTGGCCGGCGATGACGATCAGGGAGTAGCGCGAGAGGCTCTCAGGGGAGGCATCGCCCCACGTCTCGGTGAGGTAGGGGTGGACGCGGCCCGCGCGACCAATGGCTTCCTTGAGCAGGCCGGTCTGGTCCGGCCCATCGTGCAGCCAGCGGCCGGTGACGACCAGCGCGGGGAGCGGTCGGGGGCGGACCTGCCACCACGGTTTCTCGGCCGGGACCGGGACGGCTTCAGCGGCTGCCATGCGTTGCTCCGGCGCCGGCCGCTGCCGTGGCTGGTCCATTGGCATGAGCGGCGGCCGTCGCGGTGTCGTTCGCGGCGCCCAAGGCCGTATCCAGGTGGACGACCTCGCCGCTGGCGGCTGAGGTGTAGCACGCATCAAGCAGGGCGATGGTGTTGAGGTTGTCACGTCCACTGATCGATGGCTCGGTGCCGCCGGCGACGGCTTCCAGCACCAGGCGCATCGAGTGGGCGAAGGTGGCGGGGAACTCGCCGCTCACCTCGTACTTCTGCTCGTCGCCGGTATCGCGGCCGAAGCGGGTGATGGTGCTGCGGTCGGCCATCAGCGACCCGGTGGTGCCGTCAATAACGAAGGTGTCGGCGCGGTGGCGGGTGGCCGAGCACCAGTCTTCGGTGCACTGGCCGATGGCGCCGCCCTTGAACTTCACGGTCATGGCTGCCCAGTCTTCGCCCCTGGACTGCAGGAGGCCGGTGGAGCGAGCGGCGGTATAGACCGAAGTCGCCTCGTCGGCGGCCAGCCAGCGGAAGCGGTCGAGCCAGTGCACGGCCATGACGGCCATGGCCAGGTAGTCGGTGGTGCGGCGCCAGCCGGGGCCTTCGTCGCGCCACATGGCGTGCAGCTGGTGCATGCCCACCACCTGGCCGATAGCGCCCTGGTCGACGAGCTCCTTGAGCTTGAGCGTGTCGGCGCGCCAGCGGTAGTTCTGGTTGACGGCCAGGACGCGGTTGCACCTGGCGGCGGCGTCGACCATGCGCTGCGCTTCTTCGTAGGTGTGGGCGAAGGGCTTCTCCACGAGGACGTGCTTGCCGGCTTCCAGGAGCGGGATGACGACGTCGCAGCGCAGGTCGGGCGGCGTGAGGACCGCCACGACCTGCACGTTGCGGTCGTCGATCAGCTGCTCAATTCGGGTGTAGCGCCTGGCAACTTCGTGGCGCGTGGCCTGGCGGCGCAGCGCCTCCTCGTTGGGGTCGCACAGCGCGACGATCTCGCCCCGCTGCGCAAGGTCTTCGGGGTCGCGGTAGCCGACCAGGTGGTTCTCCGAGATGCGGCCGCAGCCGAGTAAGCCAATGCCAATCATGTCGTTTCTTATCCCTTGAGAAGGATATCGATCTGGGGCTTGAGGTCGATCATCATCTGGCTGGCGGTCTTCTGGCCCAGGCGCACCGTGGTGAAGGCGGCAACCCAGATGCGGTTGATCTCGGAGAACTGGGCGACGTACGGCGTAGGGCGCAGCCGTCGCACGTCTTCGGCGTAGGCGGCCGCGGTTTCCCAGGGCAGCAGCGGCATGGTCTTCTCCAGATTAGTGAAGCTGGACTTGTGCCAGGGGAGCGTGAGGTGCAGATCGAGCATGATCTTCTCGCTCTCCTTGTCGGCGTGGAAGTTGGCGAAGTCCCAGGTGGCGTCGTGGTTCTTTGCGCCCTTGGTCAGGTGGACTCCCACCGCCAGGCCACGCACGATGCGCCCGGCGCGGCCCTTGGGCATGGGCGCGACGCCCTTGTTGAAGGGGGCGGGGATGATGTGGGGGGCAAGGGAGTCGTTGGGCTGGATCTCCAGCGCGGCGCGCCCGGCGGAGAACGCGGCGCCCCACGTGTTGGACGGGGCAGCTTCGAACTGCTTCCACTCCTCGTCGGTGGGGGAGATGCCGTACTTGGCGTGCAGGTCGGCCACGTACTGCACGGCTTCGACCGCTTCGCGCGAGTCGAGCGTGGTGCGGGTCATGGCCT
Source organism: uncultured Chloroflexota bacterium (assembly GCA_902805635.1). Taxonomy (GTDB): domain Bacteria; phylum Chloroflexota; class UBA11872; order UBA12225; family UBA12225; genus CADCTC01. Next base: position 10,447 of record CADCTC010000127.1, on the reverse strand, counting down.
TGTCCCACATATCGCCGCCAAAGGGCCAGATGGTGCCGAGCAGGATATCCAGGTTGGCGGCGCGCCAGACGGCGCCAAAGACCTTGTTCTCGCCCGTGCCGGTGGTGAGGCGGCGGGCGAGGTCCAGGTACGTGTCCCAGGTCCAGGTGCCATCCTTCTCGTGCAGGTCGGGTGTCTTCAGTCCCTGCTTGGCGAAGAGGTCCTTGTTGAAGTAGAGGTTCTGAACGGACAGGTTGTACGGCAGCGCCCAGAGCTTGCCGTCACGGTTCCAGTACTCGAGCGCGGAGGGCAGCAGGTCCGGGACGTTCTGGCGCTCTTTTTTGAGGCGGTCGTCCAAGGGGAGCAGCGCGCCGGCGTTGAGCCAGGCGTGGTAGTCACGCGGATGCGAGTGGATCACGTCCGGCGGATCGCCCGCCGCCGCGGCGGTGAGCACTTTCTCCGAGAAGCTGCCCGGCACGCCCTCGAGCTCCACCTTGACCGGCGTGCCCTTGGCGTTCCACAGCGCGACCACGTCCTTGACGCCCGAGTTCACACGGCCGGGCTCGGTGATGTAGCGCAGCGTGGCGGGCTGCCGCGTCGCGCCCGACGCCGCGGGCTTCTGGTCGGTGGGGCCGCCGCACGCGGCGGCGAGCAGGCCGGCGGCGCCCCCCAGCGCCGCCGTCGTGGCCATGGTGGCCGTGCCAGTGGTCACCATCCACCGGCGTGTAACGCGCCTCATTGGTCCCTCTGTGGTGTGGTGCGCTGTTCCTCTGTTCATGTGCTAACCCTCCTGAGTAATCTCCAGCAGCGACAGTGCGTGCAGTGGCAGGCGCAACTCGATCTGCGCATCGCCGGCTGCGGTGGTTATGTGCAGTGGCTCGCCCTCTTCCAGACCCTGGCGGGCTTTGAGGGCAGCGAGCTGCTCCGGCGTGGGGTCCTGGAGACGGCCCATCTCCTGCCACGCGGTGAAGGCGTTGCTGTGGGCCCCGTCGATGCGCCAGTGGCGTACCTGGGCGTGGGCTGGATCGAATGGCAGGTTGCTCAGCGCCACGGTGACGGCCGCGGCCGGCGCGGTGACGTACTGGTCATCGACGTGGTGCCAGAGCGCAATGCCTACGCTGGGACGACCCGCGGCGTCACGTCCGAGCGCCGCGAGGCCGTCTACTTCGGCGTCGGAAAGCGTGCCGGTGCTTCCGGAGGCTGTGAGACCGGCAGCGGCTGAGACAGCGGCCGGTGCACCGAAAGAGCTCCCGGTGCTGGCGGAGCCGGTAGGGCCGGCAAGCTCGTCCAGGCGGCCGATGTCCCACGCGGCATCGGAGGTGAGGGGGAGTCGGGAGTCGCCCAGGCGGCCGAGCAAGCGATACCCGTTGAGAATGGGCAGCTCGACGTTCTCTGCCGTGAAGAACTCGCGGAAGCCCTCGAAGAAGCGCTCGCCTTCGAAGTAGAAGGCCCAGGACGTGGCGAGAGTGACGTCGGGAGCATCGGGGAGGCTGTCGTTGAGGTCCATCAGGCGCTTGAAGACAGACGCCATGGTGGTGGGGTAGTAGCTGGTATTGCGGAAGCCAAAGTTGGCGTTGTCGTAGCGCGAGAAGTGGGCGGGGACGCAGGGATCACACTCGTCCACGATGCACGGGAGGCCACGCAGCTGGGGATAGCGCGCGGCGGCACGCAGATGGGCACGGATCTCCGCCAGCATCTTCTTGCGCGATGGCGACTGGCGCGGGACGTCCACGCGGCCCTTGCCTGCCGCATCGCCGCCCCAGGACAGCAGGGCGCCGTCATCGGACAGCGGGTCATAGCGCCGGCCGAAGGCGGAGCCCTTGGTGTGGAAGGTGATGAAGTCCAGGCGCGCGCCGCGTCCGCCACTGGCGGCATTGGAAGCGTGCTCACCCTCGCCAACGCAATGGGCGAGGAAGGCTTCCATGAAGCGCACGGCGCGCTCACCGCCGGTCACGGCGGGTCCGCCGACCTTGATACCGGGCAGCGCGCGCGTGCAGCCCTCGACGGTGTGGTCGTAGAGATCGCAGTACTGCTCGACCGTGCCACGCCAGTAGGCGATGTCCGGTTCATTCCACAGCTCCCAATACCAGGTGAGGGCCTCCTCGGCGCCGTAGCGCTCAACGCAGTGACGGACAAGCTGGAAGATGAGCTCCTGCCACTTCCGGTTGTCCACCGGCGGGCAGGACCACTCATACGCCTCGTAGGGACCGTACTGTGACGGGCTGCGGGTAAAGGGCAGCTCCGCATCGGGTGGAACCAGGGCGCGTGGCGTGAAGGCGAGCTCGACCAGGGGCTTGAAGCCGACCTCGACGTAGGCGTCGAAGACCAGGTCCACGGTGGTCCAATCGTAGTACGGGTTACCCGCGGCGTCTTCGTGATAGACGTTGCCGGAGCCCCAGTGCGGCCAGGAGAACCCGCGCCCGCTGGTGAGCAGGTTGTGGGCGCGGACGTGATACGGCCGCTCGGCGAAGGACGCGAAGGCCCGCAAGGCGCGCTTGCCGCGCGGGGTGTAGGTCCAGTTCAGCTCGTCGTAGCCGAACGTGGTCCAGGGGCGCGGCAGCTCGCCCAGGGTGCGGCCGGCGTCGATCGCCACACGTGCCCTCTCAATGCCGCCGCTCCCTCTGCTAGGCGCCACGCTGATCTCCCGTTCCACGACGAACGTGCAATTAAATCGATTTGCGCCATACTATTCCCGATCATGCGCGGTGTCAAGCGGCCGGCAATGACCATCCGGGACGTGGCGCAGCGCGCGAGGGTCTCTCCGGCGCTGGTGTCGTTCGTGCTCAACGGGACGCGCCCGGTGCGCGAGACGAGTCGCCAGCGGGTGCTGGAGGCGATCCAGGCGCTAGGCTACACGCCCAATGCGGCCGCGCGCGGACTGCGGCTGCGCCGCACTGGGATCGTGGCGTGCCTGATCCCATATCTGAACAACCCGCTGTATTCGCTGCACGCTGCCGGAGCCGAGCAGGAGCTAGGCGCGGCCGGCCTGCTGACCATCGTCAGCTCGACGCGCGGAGCATCACAGAGCCCGGTCACAGTCGCCGTGCCCCAGAACGGCACGCCATGGAACGGGCATGTGCCGGCCGGCGCTGAATCGACGGCGGGGGTGGTGCTCCAGGCGCTGGGCGGCAGCCGGGTGGACGGGGTGCTGTTCTTTCCGTACGAGGAGGACGTGCCCCACGTGGCGCGTCTGACCGAATCGGGCGTGCCGGTGGTGTTCCTGGACCGCGAGCCGCTGAGCGCAGCGGAGCTATCGATTGACGCGGCGGTGGTTGACAACGAGAGCGGCGTGTTCCGCGCCACGGAGCACCTGCTGGCGCTGGGGCACCGGCGGATAGGGCTGGTGTCGCTGCGACCGGAATCGCTCTCCGGCCCGCCACGGCTGGCGGGCTACCGGCGCGCCTTTCAGGAACGTGGGCTGGCGGCGCCGGAAGACTGCCTGGCGTTGGGGCGCGGCGGACCAGAAGATGGAGAAGCGCTCACGGCACGGCTGCTTGCGCTGCGGCCGGCGATCAGCGCTTTGGTGGTCGCGGTGACCAACTGCACGGCGGCGGCGCTGCGCGAGATCCACCGTGCGGGGTTCCGGATACCCGACGACCTCTCTGTGGTGGGCTACACGCACGAAGGAATCCTTGGCTGGCCAGGGCTGGACCTGACCGCGGTGCGCTACCCAGGCACGGACCTGGGGAGGGAAGCAGCCCGGCTGCTGCTGCGCCGCCTACAGGGCGTGTCGGGCAGCGACGGCGCGCCGGTGGCACCCCAACGGACGGTGCTACAGCCAGAGCTGCGGATGGGCACTTCTACGCGGCGGGCGGTGGAGCCTTGATCGCGATGCGCCTCTCCCTCCGCGTGCTATCAGATTTTCCCTTTGGCGTGTGGTTTTCAGTAGGTCCAGACGATCACGCTCAAGGGTGAATGAGAGAGGGCGTATACTGCGCGGCAGCTTAGAGAAGTACAGGAGGCTCCGCAACAGATGAGCACACTGAGCGTGCTGAACCCCATGGGCTACCCGCCCAAGGTGACGGCCAAGCCGATGGCGCCGCGCCTGGACACGCTGGCCGGCAAGACGGTGTCCCTGGTGGACTGCCGGTTCGATGACTCGGACGTGTTCCTGCGCCAGATGCAGGCCTGGTTCGAGGACAACATGCCGAGCGTGAAGACGCGGTTCGTCCAGATCCGCAATGTCTACACCAAGGACGACCCAGAGACCTGGGCGGAGGTGAAGGAGCACAGCGACGCCGCGATCATCGGCGTCGGCCACTGAAGCACCTGTGCGCCGGCGGTCGCCGTGCATGGAATGTCGATCGATCACACCTTTCAAGTACCCACAGTAGCGGTTCACACAGATATCTTCGAGCGCGTGACCAAGTCGGTCTCGCGGGTCAATGGTATGCCCAAGATGCGGCAGGTCTACGTGCCGCAGCCGGTGATGGGCAAGAGCCCAGCGGAGCTGCGTGCCTACATCGAAGGCAATGACATGGTCACCGGGCGGCCGTTCATGCAGGAGGTCATCGAGGGGCTGACGGCGCCGCTCGATCCTGAAGGCGCGCACGGCATCAGCTTCGACCGCTCCACGCCGCGCCTGGTGGAGCCGGACACCGAAGAGAATCTCCACCAGCTGTTCCTGGACCGGCACTGGACCGACACACTGCCGATCATCCTGCCTACCGAGGAGCGGGTGGCGGCGATGCTGCGTGGCACCAGCCACAAGCCGGACGAGGTGGTGGGGCACATGCGGCCGACGGGCTTCCGGGAGTTCTGGGAGTTCACTGTGGAGAAGGTGGCCATCAACGCGGTGATGGCGGGCTGCAAGCCGGAGTACCTGCCGGTGCTGCTGGCGCTAGCCTCCACCGGCGCCAGCGCGCGCGCCTCCACCACCAGTTCCGCGGCGGCGATGGCGGTGGTGAACGGCCCGATCCGCCACGAGCTGAAGATGAACTCCGGCACCGGCGCGATGGGCCCCTACAACCACGCCAACGCGACGATCGGGCGGGCGTGGGGGCTGCTGTCGCAGAACTTGCAGGGCGGGTCCGAGCCGGGGCTGACGTACCTTGGCTCGCAGGGCAATAACTACGCCTACACCAGCATCACGTTCGCGGAGAACGAGGAGCGCAGCCCGTGGGAGCCGTTCCACGTGCAGCACGGCTTCAAGGCGGACCAGAGCGCGGTGAGCCCCTTCGGCGGTTGTCGCTCCACGGCGTTCACGCTGGGGCTGCGCGAGAAGTACTGGGAGCAGCACGTCCGCAACCTCTTGCGAGGCATGGACCCGCACAACCCACCGGTCTACGTGCTGGACCCGATCACAGCCCGGCAGTTCATCGACCGTGGCGGCTTCGACACCAAGGAGAAGCTGATCGAGTGGACGCACAAGAACGCCACCATGCCGGCGGGGGAGTACTGGGACTATCAGCTGATCCAGAACTACGTGTACCCGCGGGCCACGTTCGGCGAGGAGCCGTACGCGTCGCTGCTCAAGGCGAAGGAGGACGAGCTCATCCCGATGTTCACCCACGACGAGATCCACGTGGTGGTGGTCGGCGGTGAGACCAACGGCTACTGGCGCATCATGGGCGCCGGCTACCGCAAGACCGCTTCGGTCGACGACTGGCGGTGACCTCAACCGCCTATGACGTAGTGGTGATCGGCGGCGGGCTGGCCGGCCTCACGGCCGGCCTGTTCGCCGCGCGCTACGGCCACAACACGCTGGTGCTGGAAGCGCTCATCCCGGGCGGGCACCTGGTGAACGTGGAGACAATCGAGGACTTTCCCGGCTTCCCGCAGGGAGTGGCCGGCTACGACCTGTGCCCGATGGTGCAGGAGCAGGCAGGCAATCATGGCGCGCAGTTCGAGATGGCGGAGGTGGAGGGGCTGGAGCCGGACGGCGACGGCGGCTGGCGCGTGGTGACCGGCGGGGGCGCCTACGCAGCGCGAGCGGTGATCGTGGCGGCCGGCTCAAAGCCGAAGCCGTTGGGCATACCCGGCGAGGGGCGCCTGGAGGGGCGCGGGATCAGCCACTGCGCCACCTGCGATGGACCGCTGTTCCGCGGGAAAGTGGTGGGCGTGGCGGGGAGCGGCAGCGCGGCGCTGCAGGAGGCGCTGACGCTGGCGGGGCATGTGGAGCGAGTGATCGTCTTCAATAAACAACCGGCGTTCTCCGGGCAGGAGACGTACCGGCGGCGGGTGGCGGAGCAGCCGAAGATCGAGGCGCGGGACGGTGTCTCGGTGGAGGAAGTGCTGGGCGAGGGGACGGTGACGGGGGTGCGGGTGCGCCACGCTGATAGCGGCGCGATGGAGGACGTCGAGCTGGCGGCGCTGTTCGTCTACGCAGGAGGCGAGCCGAACACGGAGTTCCTGCGCGAGCGGCTGACACTGGCGGATGATGGGAGGGTGCCAGCGGACGGCTGGATGAGGACCGAACTCGCGGGAGTGTTCGCCGCGGGTGACGTGCGGGCGGACTCGCCGGGGCACGCCATTACCGCGGCCGGGGAAGGGGCGACGGCAGCGATCGCGGCACACCGGTACCTGGAGGCACATCGTTGACGGGTACGGGACAGAAACGGGCGGGGCCGGCGCCGGAAGACCTGGCGCGTGGCCTTGCGGCGATGGCGGTGGGGGCGACGGGAGTGTTCACCAAGACGGTGGTGGAGACGGACGTCTACCTCTTTGGCGGGATCACGGGGGACCTGTACCGCAACCACGTGGACGAGGAGTACATGCGCCGGGGTCCGTACGGCGGACGCATCGCGCACGGCGCGCTGATGGTGGGTTACATGTCGGCGGCGTCGAGCAAGCTGACCGAGCACTGCCCAGTGCCGATCGTCTCTTATGGGTACGACCGCATACGCTTCATCAAAGGGGTGCGGCTGGGGGATACAGTGACGGTGGAATATCGCATCACCGAGCACATGCCCGACGAGGCGAAGACACTGGCAGAGGTGACGTGCACCAACCAGCGCGGTGAGGTGGTGGCGGCGGCGACGCACATCATGAAGTTCGTGTAGTGGTCCGGCGCGAAACCGGACCGCTGCACGCGGTCAGAACCCCCTGCCGCCGGGGATGGGTGGCATGCCGGCGATGGCGGTCCTGACCCGGTAGAGGCCGCTGCGCGCTGTCATGTAGAGCGTCTTGCCGTCGGCGCCGCCGAAGCCGCAGTTGACGGGACGCTCAGGCAGGATGATGCGGCCGAGCAGGGCGCCGTCCGGCTCGAAGACCATCACGGTGCCGGGGCCGGCCGGGTTGTTGTCTTCCTTCATGCCGGTGAGGTAGAAGTTGCCCGCCGAGTCGCACTTGACGCCGTCGGGGCCGCCGTTGGGGCCGAAGCTCTTGACGTCGGCAAAGAGACGCTCGTTCATCAGCGAGCCATCCGGCCGCACGTCGTAGGCGCGCGCCTGGTGCTCGACCGAGTCGACGACGTAGAGGCGCTTCTCGTCCGGCGAGAGGGCCAGGCCGTTGGGCCGGTTCCACTGCCCTTCCAGGTGCAGCTGCCCTGCCGGATCGATGCGGTAAATGCCCTGGTAGTCTAGCTCCTTGCCGACCGACTGCATGGCCAGGCCGTAGGGCGGATCGGTGAAGTAGATGGTGCCGTCCGAGCGCACCGCCATGTCGTTGGGGCTATTGAGACGCTTGTCCCCGAAGTGGGTGGCGATCACGGTCAAGGTGCCGTCGGGCTCGGTGCGCGTGATGCGCCGGTTGCCGTGCTCGGTCACCAGGATACGACCCTGTGGATCGACCGCCAGGCCGTTGGGGCCGTAGCCGCCGACGCCGGCAGGCCGCGGCTGGTCGATGGGGAAGCCGGCCGGGAAGCGATAGGTGGTGATCTCCGGTCCCCACGGCTGGTCACGAAAACGGAAGATGGCGTTGAGCTGGTTGTCCACGAACAGGATAGAGCTCTCCAGCCAGACCGGCCCCTCGACGAACCGGAAACCGCCCGCGACGCGCTCGATCAGCGTGTTGGGGTCCGGGATGACTGCCCTGAAACGGTCATCGCGCACGTCAATGCTGGTGCCGAAAACGGGCACGCTGGTAAACGCGAGCGCGGCGCCAGGCACGCCGGTCCCCGCGGCGGCTCCCAGTACGGCTCCGGCGCCTTTGAAGAAGCCCCGGCGGTCATGGCCGCGGCGTGCACCTGTGCGGCCGCGCGGCCGCACTACCCCTGAGCTGCTGTCCATCTGGTCCCTCCGCCGGCGACCCAACTTCCGGCCCTCTCCATGAAGACTCGCTGCGCCGGCGGGAACGATCATATGGCATACCACTCAACTGTGCCAGCACTGCCAGCTAGCGAGCGTCTTCAATGGAGAGACGCGCCAGGACCAGTGTCACCTACGAGGCCGCTCGTGTTCAGCGGTCAGGCGCCGGAGAGCAGACCGCGGGTCACCACCGAGAGACCGGACATGGTGGCGAACTCAAGTGCGGCCGCCGCTTCCCGCAGCAGCACGTCGGCGTTCTGCGCGTCGCGTGGGTAGAGCGCCAGCCCGGCGCGCAGGTCCTGCCCCAGCCGGCGGCGGACCTCCAGGCGCACCTTCTCCACCGCCACTTGCGCGCCTTCCAGGGGCGTGTGCGGCATGATCACCTGGAGCGTCTCGTGGTCGTAGTGGCCCACGGCGTCGGTGGCGCGAACCTGCGCGATCGTGATCTGGGCCACCTCGTCCAACACCGCCCGCGCCTGGTCTGCGCCGGCACGCTCGACGTACGCGCCCCAATCCTGGATGGCGATCAGCGCCAGCGCAACGTCATGCTTGTAGCGGCGCGCGCGCTCCACCTCGTCGGAGAGCTCCTTCTGCACGTGTGCCGGCTTCAGCACGCCGGTAATACCGGCCGTGGGCGTCAGCTCCTCGATGAGCAGGGTATCGCGCAACCGCTGCCGCTCGTAATCATCCAGGGAGCGCGCCAGCGCATCGCCAACCAGGCCGCCGCCGGCAAGCCCCAGCAGCGCCAGCGCCGCCGGCACGGCGAGGCCGGTGGTCCCGTCGAGCGACGCACGCAGCGCCACGTAGCACAGCGCGGCGACCACACCGCACGCAGGGCCGCTCCACGCCAGGGGCCGCCACACCGCCACGGCCACGACACACCCCGCGAGCGGCAGCAGTGCCACACGCGCCTCGCCGCCGTCCAGCGCGGCGGCCGCGCCGAGCAGGAGTGTGAGCCACACTACCATCGCCGCTGTCAACGCTTTCGCCGGCGAGGGCCAACCGATGCTCATCGGCGCGGCCGGGCGCCGCGGGCAGTTGACCCATACGCGGCGTAACTGAGCAGGCCGGTGATGACCACGGCAAGCACCCCACTGGCAGCGGCTACCAGCGCGGCCACAGGCGTGTGACGGGCCGGCGGTGCCGCTGCGGGCCGCAGCTGATAGGTGGTGACCTGGACCGGCAGGGGCAGCGGGGCGCCCAGCACAAGCGGTTGGGGGGTGGGAGTCACGCCCGGCGCGGCCGGCTGCTCCACGCGGTGGCTGACCAGTGCAGCGGTGCCGGCCAGGCCGCCCTGGAGCAGCGCTTCCGACGCCAGCTTGAGCGCGTCGGCGCCTGCGCCGGTGGCAACCAGCAACCCGCGCTCCACGTCCCACGGGGAGCCGGCCACCTGCACCACGCCGAGCTGGGTGGTGTCGCGCACGGCCACCGTCATCGCGCTGCTGAGCACCAGGCGCACGTTCTCGTCCACCTGGATGGGCAGCCGGCCGCCGAGCGAGCCGATCAGCGGATTCTCCTCGGGCCTTCCCCACAGCACCACGTCGCGTCCTGCGGCGCGCGCGGCGGTAAATTCGGGGGCGCGCAGCGCCTCCAATGCGAACCCACCCGTACGTGCCGTTCGCCCTAACCCGGCCGCCAAACGCGCCAGAGCCGGCAGCTCGCTCGCCTCCGCGGGCACGACGATGAGCGTGCGATCGAGCCGTCCTTCGCGCACCAGCGGGAACGGGTAGGTCGACAGCGTGAGTGCAGTGATGGCGGGATCCCCGGCCGGCGCGACGAGGCCAGAGTTGGCGTGGACCACAGCCCAGGCTTGCTCGATAGGAGGCACCGCGCAGGTAGCGCCTGCATCCGCAATGCGAGGCAGGCGGAGGGTGAGCTCGATACGGATGGCATTGAGGCCGGCGCGCAGCGCCGCCGCCGGCAGCTCCGAGCGGTGCACCGCGCGTTCGGGTGTGAGCTCGCGCAAGGCGACTGAGGCGAGCGGCCGGTCGTTGAGCACCAGCCTGAACGACGAGCGTGCGCGGTCCAGCAAGCCGGAGTGGCTGATCACGACCTCAAACGGGACGGTGGCGCGGCCACCTACCGGCGGGGCATCCAGCGAGAACGACACGACCTGATCGCCTACGCCGGACACCACCTGGTCCGGCCGGCCCAGGCCGGCGAGCTCGATCCGCCGGTCGGCCCACGGCGGCGGTTCCGAAGCGGGCGTCACCTGCACCACAAGCGCATAGGTGCCGCGCCGGCTAGCCGAGCCGCTGATCCCCAGTCCGGCGCGCTACCCC
>CADCTC010000126.1 GCA_902805635.1 uncultured Chloroflexota bacterium | reverse complement strand
TTGCGTAAGGTTTCGAACCCGACGCCCAAGCGGATCAGGTCCCGCACGCGCTCCGGCCCCTCGGCGCACAATACGTCCACTGCCACTGGGTCGCACAGCCCGGCGCCGGCTACCAGCGTGTCACTGGCGTGCAGTCCGGGCGAGTCATTGTCGGCCACAGCAGCCGCGATGCCGCCCTGCGCCCAGCGGGTGTTGGTCTGGGCGAGCGTGCCCTTGGTGACGACGGCCACGCGCCCGTGCTGGGCGGCGAGCACCGCGGTGAAGAGCCCGGCGATCCCGGAGCCGACGATCAGGTAGTCGTACATGGACGCCCGCTCTCCCTCTCCCCTATCCCGTGCCCGCCATTACAGCGAGACCTGCTTGACGCTCCTGATGTCCGGGATGGCTTCGATCTGCTGGACCAGCGGGTCGGCCAGTCGCTCGTCCAGGTTCATGATCATGATGGCGCCGCCGCGGCGCACCTGCCGGCCTACCTGCATGTTGGAGATGTTCACGTCGCCCTCGCCCAGCAAGGTGCCCACGCGGCCGATGATGCCGGGCCGGTCCAGGTGCTGGGTGATCAAGACGTGCCCCACCGGCGCCACGTCCACCCAGTAGTCGTCGATGCGCACCAGGCGCGGCGCGTCCTGGAAGAGGGTGCCGGCCACCACGCGCTCGTCGCCGTTGGCGCGTACCGAGACGGTGATGAGGTTGGCGTAGTTGTTCTCGGCGCGGTCGGCCTTGCTCTCCGTGACGTTCAGGCCGCGGCTGCGCGCCACCAGGCGGGCGTTGATCAGGTTCACGCGCTCTTCCGAGATCGGCGCCAGCAGGCCCTTAATGACAGCCGCCGTGAGCGGCGTCACGTCGTGCGCTGCGAGCTCGCCGGCATACGTGATCTCCACGCGTTCCAGTCGCGCGCCGCCCAGCTGCGTCACCACTCGACCGAGCACGTCCGCCACGTGCAGGTATGGCTCGACGAAGGGGATGTCGCCCGCGAAGCGCAGGGGCGCGTTGACGGCCCCAGCCACGTGCTCGCCGCGCAGGCAGGCCAGCACCAGGCGGGCCAGGTCCTGAGCGATCTCCACCTGTGCCTCTTGCGACGAAGCGGCGAGGTGCGGCGTGCAGACTACCTGAGGGTGGCCTACGAGTGGGTTGTCCTTGGCGGGCTCCTCCGCGAAGACGTCCAGCGCCGCCTGGGCAATCTGGCCGCTGTCCAGCGCGCGGCGCAGCGCGTCCTCGTCTATCAGGGCGCCGCGCGCGCAATTGACGATGCGCGCCCCGCGCTTCATCTTGGCCAGCTCGGCCTCGCCCAGGAAGTGGCCGGTTTCGGTGGTGAGCGTGGCGTGCAGCGTCAGGAAGTCGGAGCCGGCCAGCAGCTGGTCCTTGGTGACCAGCTCCACCCCGTTGGCGTCGGCGTGCTCGCGCGAGACGTACGGATCGGTGGCGATGACGCGCATGCCAAATGAGGTGGCGCGGCGGGCCACCTGGGTGCCGATGCGCCCCAGGCCAAAGATGCCCAGGGTCTTGCCACGCAGCTCCACGCCCATGAACTTCGCGGGGGTCCACGCTCCCGTAAGCAAGGAAGCCATCGCCTGGGGGACGTTGCGCGCCATCGACAGCATCATGGCCATGGTGTGCTCGGCCGTGGCGAAGGTGGAGCCGCCGGCGGTGTTGACCACCACGATGCCGCGCCGAGTGCACTCGTCTACGTCGATGTTGTCCACGCCGACGCCGGCGCGGCCCACGACACGTAAGTCGGTCCCCGCTTCCAGCGCCGCGGCGGTCACCTTGGTGGCGCTGCGCACGATCAGCGCGTCCTGGTCCTTGAGCGCCTGGTGCAGCTCGTCGGGCTTCATGCCGGGCCGCAGGGTGACCTCGGCGGAGCCGCGCAGCAGCTCGATGCCCGCGTCGTCGATCTTGTCCGCGATCAAGACGCGGGGCTTCTTCTCTGTGGTCACCATGATATGTTGAAGGGGTACGTCGCTCGGTAAGGCGTCCGAGGATAACAGCCTGCACGGTGGGGTACACGTCGGCACGCTTCTTGCACATGTCGCCTCGCGCGACACTCGACGGTTCCCACGTCTAGCAGCAGATGGCGAGCAGGCGCACCACGCGCCGGGTTCTCTCGCCACGCCGGCCGGTAGAGACACTGGCCTCCAGGCTGGACCTCGACAATGCGATGCACCGCCGCTATGCCCTCGGCAGCGGTGCCTTCGGCGCAGGGTGCGGTGGCGGAGTCGCCGCGCTGCGTGAGATTCACGAGGGCTGGATGAAAGGGAGAGACCACCAGGATGTTCGACTATTTGATCGTAGGCGCCGGTTTCGCGGGCAGCGTGCTGGCCGAACGGCTGGCGAGTCAGGCCGGCAAGAAAGTCCTCATCTGCGACCGTCGCACCCACATCGCCGGCAACGCCTACGACTTCTACAACGAGCACGGCGTCCTGGTGCATAAGTACGGACCGCACATTTTCCACACCAATTCGCTGGAGGTGTTCGAGTACCTCTCGCAGTTCACTGAGTGGCGCGACTACCAGCACCGCGTGCTGGCCAGCGTGGACGGCAAGCTTGTGCCGTTCCCCATCAACCTGGACACCATCAACGCGCTCTACGGTCTGAGCCTCACCGCGCTGGAGATGGAGGACTTCCTCAAGTCGGTGGCGGAGAAGCGTGACAAAGTGCGCACGTCCGAAGACGTGGTGGTGAGCAAGGTGGGGCGCGAGCTGTACGAGAAGTTCTTCCGCGGTTACACCAAGAAGCAGTGGGACCTGGACCCCTCCGAGCT
>CADCTC010000125.1 GCA_902805635.1 uncultured Chloroflexota bacterium | reverse complement strand
ACTTGCGGCCCTCGAGCGCCAGCGTGTTGATCAAGCCGACCATGCCCAGCTTGGCGGCGCCGTAGTTGGACTGGCCGAAGTTGCCATACAGGCCGGAGGTGGACGTGGTCACGATGACCCGGCCGTAGCCCGCCTCGCGCATGTGTGGCCACGCGGCGCGCGTCACGTTGTAGGTCCCGTACAAGTGCACCTTCACCACCGCGTCCCACTGCGCGTCATCCATTTTGTGGAAGGTGACGTCGCGAAGGATCCCTGCGTTGTTGACCACGACGTCGATGCTGCCGAAGGAGTCCAGCGCCGTCTGCACGATGGCCCGGCCGCCGTCTGCTGTGGCCACGTTGTCGTAGTTGGCCACGGCCTCGCCGCCGGCGTCGACGATCTCGCGCACCACCTGGTCGGCCATCTCGGAGCCGGCGCCCGTCCCGTCCCGGGAGCCGCCGAGGTCGTTGACGACGACCCTTGCACCCCGCTGGGCGAAGAGCAGGGCGTGCTGCCGCCCCAAGCCGCCGCCACTGCCGGTCACGACCACGACGCGTCCCTCGACTCCTGCCACCGCTGTGCTCCCAATTCTGTCGACCCTATGGACCGCGAAAGCCTAATGGGGTCGTAACGGCCGCGTCGATTCGGCAGGCTGTTGTCCGAGCCGACCGTCAGGTGAGCACTGTTGCAAGCCCGGGCATTGAGTTCTACGTCTAGATCGTGCCCCTGTCGGGAGGTGAGGAGGAGCGACGACTTGTGGGATGGCGTGCCAGTGCGAGCACTGATCCATTAGGGCGTGCGTGTGCCTCCTCGGCGGCTCGAGTCCGTGTCCGCGGTTTTGCCGAGAGGAGAGCAGGGTGATCTTTGTTGGCATCGATTGGTCTGAGCAACATCACGACATAGAAGTCCAGGATCTCGATGGCGCTGTGCTGGCGACCGCTCGGGTAGCCGATGGCGTGGACGGCATCGCCCGGCTGCATGCGCTGCTGAGCGGCCACGCCGATGTGCCCGCCGAGGTGATCGTGGGTATCGAGGTCGACCGGGGCCTGCTGGTCGACTCGCTGGTCGCCGCCGGCTATGAGGTGTTTGCGATCAACCCCAAGTCGGTGGACCGCTACCGGGACCGTCACAGCCTGTCGGGTGCGAAGTCTGATGCCGGTGACGCCAAGGTGCTGGCCGATCTGGTGCGCACCGACCGTCACAACCACCGGCCCGTCGCGGGCGACACCGATCTGGCTGAGGCGGTGAAGCTGACCGCGCGGGCGCACCAGAGCCTGATATGGGCGCGTCAGCGGCAGGTCAACGCGCTGCGCTCGGCGATGCGTGAGTACTACCCGGGCGCGTTGACGGCGTTCGGCACGGACCTCGCCGACCGCGACGCGGTCGCCGTGCTGGCCAAGGCGCCCACACCCGAGTTGGGGCGGCGCTTGTCGACCACACAGATCGCCTCGGCGCTGCGCAAGGCTGGACGCAAACGCAACGTCGAGACCCGAGCCGCGGTGATCCGCGACGCGTTGCGCGCCCCGCAGCTGAGCGCACCGCCGCTCGTGGCTGACGCGTACGGCGATACCGCCAAGGCGCTGGTCGCCGTGATCTCGGCGCTCAACCTCCAGATCGCCCAGCTCGAGACAGTGCTGGCCGAGCGTTTTGAACAGCACCCGGACGCCGTCATCTACCGCTCCCTGCCAGGACTTGGTGACGTGCTCGGCGCCCGGGTGCTCGGCGAGTTCGGGGACGACCCCGACCGCTACGCCGATGCTAAAGCCCGCCGCAACTACGCCGGCACCTCACCGATCACCAAGGCTTCTGGTAAGCACCGCGTCGTCCTCGCACGCTTCCACCGAAACCGCCACCTGGCCGACGCGACCATCTGGTGGGCGTTTTGCTCTCTGAGCAGTTCGCCAGGAGCCAGAGCGTTCTACGACCGACGTCGCGCCGCCGACGACACCCACCATCAGGCGCTGCGCGCCCTGGCCAACCGCTGGGTCGGCATCCTGCACGGCTGCCTACGCCACCACAGCGACTACGACGAAGCCACCGCATGGAGCCACCGCGACGACGGCCTCAGCCACGCCGCTTGACAACTACGGGCCGTGGGATATCTAGACGTCGTGCGCGGCAGGCCCGGTCCACTCCATAGAGAGGGAGAATCGGAGACCGGAGTCGGGCTGCACGCCCCGTAGGCTGTGCGAATGGACCGCAACACCCGTGCGCGACTCCGACACGCACTGGTCGCTCGCTATCCGTGGGTGACCGACCGCGAGTGGGGGCCGGCCGCCGTCGAGGCGGGCGAATGCGACGGGTGTGGTGCGGAGGCGCGGCTGGTGCGCACCTGCGGACCTGCGTCCGGGGAGTACGTCGGGCGCCGCTGCGCCGCAGCGCTGGGTCCCGACGCCTGGTGCGACGGCCACGAGGATGACGCCGCGTCGGCGCTGGCATGGCTGAGCGCCCTACCGGGCGAGGCCGATCTCGTGGCGCGCGTGTGGTGGGTGGCGACGGGCGAGGTGGCACCTCCGCCCGGGGGGGCCGGGCTGGCGCTGGCACAACTCGGGATGCCGGCGCCGTGACTGCGCCGGTGCATACCGTGTGCGTCTTCTGCGCCTCCAGCGAAGCCGTCAGCGCCGAGCATCGTGCGACCGCATCCGAGCTCGGCCGAGGCATCGCCCTGCGGGGCTGGGGCCTGATGTACGGCGGCGGCAACATCGGCTTGATGGGGGAGGTCGCGCGTGCGTGTCTGGATGCCGGGGGGCACGTCACGGGGGTCATCCCCCACTTGCTCGCCGACCG
>CADCTC010000124.1 GCA_902805635.1 uncultured Chloroflexota bacterium | reverse complement strand
AGGAAACCGGTAGCCCCGGTAGAGCGGGTCACGGGCGGGCGCAGCAGGTACCGCGTGATCCTACAGACGCGACGCGGCCCAACTTGTCAATGCCCGTGACTCTGTCGACGGGTGGCAGGTGATAGCGAATTAACTCAGCTAGCTCGCCTGCTAGTCATGCGACTTAGGCAACGAGGATTCTGGTTCGCCGCGCCATGCGCATGCATAGATTGGTGCTCATCTAGATATCCGACACGCCTGTGCACACGGTGGTGCGACACGCTCGAGCCACGCGCGGCGTCAACCAGCGGTGGGACCTGGATGCACGCGTGAAGCCATACCTGCCACTCGTGACGCTACCACGCCGGATAGGCCGGCGCAGCCCAGATGAAAGTACAGCTGGGATGTGTGGTGCCATGCTTCGGCGTCGCCAGGCATGATGCACTCGCCGCACTCAGGGCACGCCGCCGGTTGACTTGCAATCTTGATTAGCCACAGCTCCAGCGGCTCAGCTGGGCCGCGCCGTCGAATGGGCGCGGACCCTCTGTGACGGTCCATGTGGTTTCCTCCAAGATTGGGCTATCACTGACTTCTGACTCGTGCCCGGCCGCGACTGGCTGCAGCCAGAAGGAAGGGCGGCGCCGAGGACAGGTTCCCCGATGGTATGCGTCCGGGGTGGAAACACGGTTGAGAATCGCGCTCGCGGCAGCACCACGCGCCGCAGAGCTCAACGGTGGCATCAGAAACTATGCTCAGGGAGTGCATCATCACCAGTGACGAGAGCCAACATCCTCCGCTCCGTAGTTGCGCAGGCTGAACGTTGTGGAGTAGACCCCGTCGTGGCGGCCGCGGTAGTCGAACAGGAGAGTGACGTTGGTCCCCAGGCCTACCGAGACGAGCTGCACCTCGGCGACGCCAGTCCGGGATTGATGCAGCTGCTGTTCGCCACAGCAAGAGGTCTTGGCTACGGCGGTCCGCCAGAGGGCCTCTACGATGTGGACACGAACCTGCGGCTTGGATGCGGGTTCCTGCGCCATCTGCTGCACCGCTACGGTGAACAACGCAGCGCCCGGGCTGCGTACAACGCGGGAGAGCCCAACGTCGACCACAAGGGCTGGCAATGCGTCCGCCACTACGTCGAGAAGGCGCAAGGGCGTATGGCGCGGCTCCGTCAAGAGATCGCAGCGCTGGGCGAGACCGGTCCGAAGCCTGCATCTGAGCCGTACCGTTGGTTCCCGCTCCCAGTGCCGTTCGTCTCTCAGCTGGAGCACGACGGCCTGGGATACAACAACAACTGCGGGCCGGCCTGCGTCACCATGGCGCTCGCGTACAACGGCATCGTTGAGGGCTCACGCGACACCATGCATCGGGTTGCGGAGCACATCCGCCGTGCTCCCTGGAACAACCGCGCCTACACCAGCTTCCAGCAGACGAAAGCCGCGGCGGCCGAGCGGAACATCCCCAACGACGAACTGTTCACCTAGGAAGAGGTGTACGCCACGCTCGACTCCGGCCAGCCGGTGATGATCCTGCTGCGCAACGAGTCGCTGCAGCCACGCCTGTACGACCGCGGGCCTAGCTTCGACGCCCCCCATTTCATCACGCTGTGGGCTACGACGATGACGTGTTCCACGTGGCGGACCCGCTGCGCGTCTTTGGACGCGGCCCCGCCACTTACACGCGCGCCAGCATGCTGAGCGGCGCGCGCGTACGACCCCAGCAGAGTGCATGCTCTGGCTATCGACCGCGTGCCCCACGGCTGGCAAGACGATGACGAGGAAGACGATGAACCGCCGCTGGCCGTGCCGGATGTGGAGATACAAGCACTCCTGGAGAGCCGCGGGCAGCCCGTCAACATGGCCACCGCGATCATCGCGCGCGCCTGCCTGTCCTATCGCCGCCGCGAATCGAGAGGCCCCGCCTTGTCGGACAAATATCCCGCCACCGCTCCCGACGGCCAGCCCGTCGTGCGGCAGACCTTCACCGGCGGCATCGCGGAATACGACCCACAGTCCGGTTTGGTGTCCTGGGTGGAGGTCGTGCTCCATCCTGAGACACTGCCCGCGACGCCCGACGCACCCGCCGCTGTCCAGGAGCCTGTTCCGAGTGTCACCGCCGTCACCGGCGGCGCCACCGATGCCACAGTACCGAGCGCTGAAGAGGACGACATCATGCGACTCCTGCAGATCACGCCCGAAGAGCTCAAGGCGTACTTCAACCGGATCCTGGGGCCGCAGGGACTGGAGGTGAATCTGGATACCGCCATCATGAAGCGGGCTGTCCTTGCCCACCGGCGAAATGAAGGAAGAGGCCCGGCCACGTCCGACGAGTACCCGCCGTGATCAGCGACGGCCGCGAGGTTATCCGCCAGGACTTTACCGCGGAGATCGCCGAATACGATCCCAACACCGGGCAGGTCCAGTGGGTGGAGCTGGTCTTGGAGCGCGCCTCTGCCCCCTCTGCGCCCTCTGCATCCACGCACGGTGAGCCGGCTCAGCCACGAGGAGCCGGAGCTAGAAGCGCTGGCGCTTCGACGGGTTATAGCGCCAGGCGCGTGCCGGCCGCACCACGTCCCGGAAAGGCAGCCCGGTAGCCGAACTGCTCTTCCAACTGGGGCTGGCGGCCCCACGCGTTGCTTATCGCCGAGCGGTAGTTGAAGTAGAGCGTCTTGCGACGCCCGCCGTGCACGAGGACACGGGCGATCGCCTCGGCGTCGGGGTGCCCAAAGCGGGAGCCGTTGGTGGACACCAGGTAGCGCGGACACCGGACGAGCTCGAGCAGGGTGCGGCTGACGTTTCCCTGGCTGCCGTGATGTGGCAGCTTGAATGCATCCACCGTCAGTTGGTGGCCGCCGCGAGCGATCAAGAGGCGCCGCAGCGAATGTTCGAGGGTGCTGGCGAATGCATCTCCGGTCAGCAAGACGCTCCGCCCGCCGAACTCCGCCAGCACGGCGATGCTGGAGCCATTTGGTTCACCCGCGTCCGGCCGCGAAGCGGTGGAGGCCAGGGCGATTGGGTCTAACCCGCCGCGGCGCGACTCCTCCGGCGCGCGTGGGAGGCGCCGCTCCTGCTCGTTGGGTGGCACGTTCCCACCAGGCGTCAGACCGGCGCGACGGACCTCCGCCGCCCAACGCGGTCGCAGATCGATGAGCTCCTGGCGTGTGGGCGACAGCAGTGTCAGGCGCAGTCCACCTGGCAGCGTGTGCTCGGGGAGGGCGCCTTCATCTGCTACCGCGATATAGGCGCTGCCGAAGGCGGCGTTCCACGGCCCGTCGCGCCCCGTGAGGAGCTCGGAGAGCGCCTCGCCCTGCAGCGCGCCGCGCGCACCCGTCTCGCACGTGGCAGCTTCCAGGTGGGCGAAGCCATTGAACCAGACGTCGCCAAAGCTCACGCCCTCAGGTGGGTCGCGAAGCAGCGATAGGATGCCGCCAATGTGGTCGGCATCGACGTGAGTGACGATCAGCAGCTCGAAGTGGCGCGAGCGCTCCGGCAGCGCCATGATGCGCTGCCGGATGGCGCCGGAGGTGCTGGTCGTACCGCCGTCGATCAGCACCCGATGTGTCGCACCCCGGCTGCCGTATTCGAGCCACAGGCAGTCACCATGGGCGGCCGGCAGCATCTCGACGCAGATCACGGGGCCACACGTGAGGAAACTGGAGCGGAAACAGATGAACAGGTCTGGTGCGGCGGCGTATCCCCCACAAATTGCCGCCATTCGTCTGCGGTGAGGCTGCGACCCACGGCCTGGCACACGCGCTGCTGCCAGGAGGCCAGCGATACGTCCACGTTCCAGAGCCGGACGGTCAGGTCACGGCTCGCGGACGCGACTGTCTTACCGTCAGGGCTGAATGCCACGTCCCATACTTCATGTGCGTGACCCGTGAGTGGCTGGCCCAGCGGCAGGCGCGAGGCCACATCCCACAAGCGCACCGTGCGGTCATGTCCAGCCGACGCCAGGAGTGAGCCGTCCGGACTGAACACCACGCGCCGCACCTCGCCGGTATGGCCGAGCAGCGGTTCCCCGCGCGGCTGACGTGTGGCCACGTCCCAGAGCCGCACCGTGCCATCGGCGCTGGCAGCGGCCAGCAGCACTCCGTCCGGGCTGAACGCCACGCCCCAGACACGACCACCCGGTCTGGGGCGGAGCTCCTCGACCGGCCGGCCAGTCGCTACGTCCCAGAACCGGATACTCCTGTCTTCACCACCGGATGCCAGCAGCGTGCTGTCTGGACTGAACGCGACAGTCTCCACCGAGAGGTTGCGGTTCGCCTGCAGGTCGCCGTGCCCGCGTAGCGGCTCGCCGCGCGGCGCACCGCTCTGTGCGTCCCACAGCCGCACCGCGCCGTCGGCGCTTGCGGACGCCAGCAGCGCCCCATTGGGGCTGTACGCCACCTGGCGCACGGAGCCAGTGTGGCCGGCGAGCGGGGCCTCGACCGGAGCACCGGTCGTCGCATCCCAAATCCGGATCGTCCGATCGCTGTTCCCGGTCGCGGCGGCGAGCAGCTTACCGTCCGGACGGAACGCCAGCGAGCGCACCTCGTCTTTGTGCTCCGAAAGCGCCTCTCCCACCGGCGTGCGCGCCACCGCGTCCCAGAGGACGATCTCCCGGTCATGGCCGCCGGATGCCAGGCGGGCGCCGCCAGGAGCGAACGCCACGCTCTCCACTCCCGGCGAGTCTGCTCGGTCACGCGTGTGGCCAGTGAGTGGCAGCCCCGTGCGCACCTCCCAGAGAATCGCGCGACTGTCCCGCCCTCCCGACGCGAGGCGGACTCCGCCGGCACTAAACGCCACTGTAGAGACGCGGTCGGTGTGCCCGCGCAGCACGTCAATCTGCTGCGCCGATGCGTTGCTCTCGCTGCCCGCCGGTGTGAAGCGCCAGAGGATGACTGTCCGGTCACGGCTGGCCGACGCGAGCACGCTGTCCGGGCTGAAGGCGAGCGCCTCCACCCAGTCGGTGTGCGCCGCCGGGGCGTTTCCGGCCGGCTGGCCGTTCGAGACCCGCCAGAAGCGGATGCGCTGGTCGGTGCCGGCGGATGCAAGCACCGTCCCGTCTGGGCTGAACGCGACGGCACGCGTCTCGCCGGAATGCGCCGTGATATTGGGCAGCGCCGGCTGGCGAGTTTCGAGGTCCCAGAGTGTGATGGTCCCGCTGTGCCGGGCCGCGGCCAAGAAGCGGCCGTCTGGGCTGAAGGCCAAGCCCTCCACCCAGCCGCCGTCCTCGTACAGCGGCTCGCCCAGCGGCGCGCCGGTGGCGCTGTCCCACAGACGGATCCTGTGGTCGCCGCTGCCGGTCGCCAGCAGCGCGTTGTCGGGGCTGAACGCCACACTTTGCACTTCTTCGGTGTGACCACGCAGCGGCTCCCCGATAGGGCGACCGGTGATTGCGTCCCACAAACGCGCGGTCGTGTCCGCGCCACCGGATGCCAACAGCTTGCCGTTGGGGCTGAATGCGAGCGAACGTATGGCCGGGTCGCTGCCCGGCGTGCCCGTGTGCCCCGGCAGGGGCTCGCGAGCGAGCGCCCGCGTGGTGGGGTCCCACAGCCGGATGCGGCCGTCCGTGCCAGCTGACGCCAGCGGACCGCCGGCTGGGCTGAACGCGACGGCGCGCACGTCCCCGGCGTGCCCGCGCAGAAACGTGGGAGGGTAGGCAAACGTCGTGCGGTGCTGAATCACCGCGCCGCGCGCCTCCCGCGTATTCGCCGCCCGCAGCGCCTCGACGCCGAGTAGCAGCGCTACCTCCGGCCGCTCAGACACCTGGCTCACCGCAAGGGTGGCTAACTGGCGGGACGTAGCCAGCTGGGTTTGCCGCTGCGCTACACCCATTTGGCCGTAGGCAAACCCTGCCGCGACAACGGCAGCGAGCGAGAAGACTCCGAGCAGCGCCGCCAGCTGAAGCAGCCGCGTGAACCGCCGCCGCACGTTCTGCTCTGCTTGAGCGACGCTGAGCGTGAAGAATTGGCGGGCGGCGGGCTCTTGCAACGCCACGTCACGCTGCGCGTCCAGCTCGCGCGCTTCGGCCAGGCGCACGTCCGCCAGCAGGTAGTCGCGCGACTTGCCGCTGGCGAGCCACTCCTGTACCGCCTGTTCGAAGCGCGCGCGCCGCCGCAGCTGGCTGCGCTCGGCCTGCACCGCCTGTCTCAGCCGCTCCCAGTTCGCGATCAGACTTTCGTGGATCAGGTCCACGTAGTCAACGTCTCCTTCGGGCTGGATGCTGAGCAGGCGTGCCTCGGCGAGATCCTCCACCAAGGCGTCCCGCGCCGCGGCGTCTGTGTCCGCCGACACACCCAGCAGCTCACCCCTGGCGCGGCGGCGCCGCACGTCCGGGCGGTTATCACCCGCGACCGATGCTTGCACAAGGTCGAGGAAGATACGCAGGATCGCCTGCCGTTCTGATTCGGTACGTCGTTGGGTGGGGTGGCTTCGCTCGTGGTCTGCGAACTCCAAAACGGTCGTCGCCCGTTTCTCCAGCGCGTTCGTCAGCGTGAAACCAAGCGTGCTGTACGCCCCCAGTGTCAGGCGACCCCGGCGCCACAGCTCGGTTAGCGTCAGCTGCAGCAGAGGCAGGTAGGCGGCGCTCGGCGCAGCCTGGCGGGCAAGCTCCGCGACCAGCTCCGGCTCCCACGCCTTGCCACGGTACCGCGGGTCCTCATCCGCCATCGCGAAGAGCGGCCGGACGATTGCCGCTCGCAGCGACTCTTCGTCCATCTCGCGCAGCACCAGGCCCTGCCTGGCGGCCAGGTCGTAGAGGGCGTTGTGGGGGAAAAGCTCGCCCAGGTAATCGGACCGCAGCGTCGCAACGATGTGAGTCCGAGACTCGCTGAAGGGGGGCTGCGAGGAAAGCAGCCGAATCAGCGAGTCGCGCTCCGCATCCTCGGCCTGCGTGAAGAGCTCTTCAAATTGGTCGAGCACCACCAGGTGCACCCGATTGCCAGCACCCAGCCGTTCCACGCGGGCAGTTGCACCCGGTTGGCCCCCTGCAAATGGCGCAACACTGCTGCCGCCCGCTTCCGGCCCGGCCACTGCCCCTGGTCCGCCGGGTAGCACCAGACCCAGCTGGGCGCACGCGTCAGCCAGTGCCGCCATTGGACGCTGGCCGGGCCGAAAGACCACCTGCCGGGTTTCGGCACCGCGCGCCATGTAGTGCGCCTCAAGCTCCGGCAGCACGCCCGCCTGCGCAAATGACGACTTGCCGCTGCCGCTAGCTCCAGTCACGAAGAGAAGCGTGCGCTGCTGACCAGGGCTGGTCAGCAGCGCCACGGCTTCGGCCACTGCGCTCTCTCGTCCGGCGAAGCGCGCCCGCTCCCGGTAGGTGAAGGCCTTTAGACCCAGGTAGGGGTTGTCCGGTAGTCCGGTGACGTCCCGCAGCGCGTCTGGCACCGTGACGACATCCGCCCGCGCGATGTTGACCAGCGTACCGACGTGCCCGCCGGATATGTACGTCTCCACGTGCGGCGGCCCCTGGCCGGCACGTTCGCGCAGCCAGCGGTCCAGTGTTTCGGCCCCGCCATCGGGCTCGGCGGCGAGCTGCGCCAGGATGACCTGGCCAGCGCCGTCCCGCGCCAGCCACCCGTAGAGATCGCGCAGCACCCCCTTTTCCGGGTCAGCGGCTGGGGCACCGGCAGGAGCCGGACGCTCCGTATCGGGCGTCTTGGGCTGGGCAATCATTAGTGGGCCTCTTCAGCTGAGTGCTGTAGCAGTGCGGTCTGCCGTCTGCCGGCAGCCGGCAGACGGCAGACCGCCTGCGGCGCCGTCGGGGCCTACGGAAACGGCCGCATGCGGGTGTTCTTCCCGGTGAGGGACGATCCGTCAGCGAAATGTGACGTCGCCGGCTCGGCCGATGTTTGCGATATTCCGGACGCTGGCGTTGCCGGACACCTGAGTCAGGAACTGGCTGGCCTGCGGGTCTTGCTCAACACTACGTACAAGCTCAGCCAGGTGCTCGGCAAACGCCGGATCGGCCTTCGCCTTCTCCTCGAGCACCTCAGCGACGGCCGCCTGACGTGCCTTGGAGTCCGGCTTGGCCGCGAGACCCTCCAGGCTGTGCTCCGCGTCTTTGTCGCCATCGCTGGCGAACTTCTGCCGTACGGCCTCATAGAGCGCGTCCACCGCCTTCTCGGCGCCGGCGCCCGCGTCCTCGGCGAGGCGATCCACCACCACCGAGCCTGCCTTTTGCGCCAGGCTCGAGAGAAAGGGCGCCAAAACGGCCACGGCCGCGGTTGCGAGCTGTACCGGGTCCATCTTCAAACTCCTCTGACGCGAGCACCGAAGCCACCTAGACGCGGCCGCGCATGCAGGTACCACACGTGTGCGGCCGCAGCGCCGAGCACAGCATACGCTCTTGACAGGCTTTTTGCCTAGGTGCTGCAGGGCAGCCGTGTTCGGAATCCAAACGGTTTCTCAACCGGAAGGCGCCGTGGACCTGCTTGAGTTCAACGCGCTTGAGGTACGATCAGGTTGGTGGGCGCGCAAGTTGCGGGGCATTGACAAGTTGGGCCGCGTCGCGTCTGTAGGATCACGCGGTACCTGCTGCGCCCGCCCGTGACCCGCTCTACCGGGGCTACCGGTTTCCTGCCGAGATCATCAGCCACGCGGTGTGGCTGTACTTCCGGTTCCACCTGAGCCACCGGGACGTCGAGGACCTGCTGGCTGAGCGCGGGGTGCGGGTCAGCTACGAGGCCATCCGCCTGTGGTGCCGCACGTTCGGCCCCGCGTTCGCCGTAGGGCTGCGTCGCCACCAGCGCCGGGCAGCCGGCAAGTGGCACCTGGACGAGGTGCAGCTCAAGATCAAGGGGAAGAGGCACTGGCTGTGGCGGGCGGTGAACCAGGACGGGCTGGTGCTGGACATCCTGGTCCAGGACCGCCGCAACCAGGTGGCCGCCGAGTGCTTCCTGCGCCGGGTGCTGGCCGGGGAGGAGCGGGCGCCGCGGGTGGTCATCACGGACAAACTGGCCAGCTACCCGCCGGCGCTGCGGCGGGTCCTGCCCGGGGTGGAGCACCGGCGGCACAAGGGGCTGAACAACCGGGCGGAGAACTCCCACCGCCCCGTCCGGAAACGAGAACGCGTGCTGCAGCGCTTCAAGTCGCCCGGGCACGCCCAGCACTTCCTGGAACCCTTCAGCGCCGTCTGCTACCACTTTCGCCCCCGCCGCCACCTCCTCTCTGCCGACCAGTACCGCCAGCTTAGGACCGAGCGCTTCGAGCAGTGGCGGGAGGCGGCGCGGCTCCGGCCTGCCGCCTGAGCACGCCACCCACGCAGCCGCCGCACGCACGAACGTCCTCGCTGGCCCAATAACTTGTCAATGCCCTTCGGCGGTGTCCGTGTCACCACGGTCGTGATGATCGTCGCGGCGGGCGTCGGTGTTCGTGTTGCGGGTGGCAACCGCTGCGGGTGAGCGCCGGACCGGCAGCACGCGCGGCACGGGGTGTGGCCGCTGCGCCAGTAGTCGGGCACACCAGCAGTACGGCAGTGAGTCCAAATGCTCGGCGCCACGACGCTGTGGCGGCCGAGCAGGCGCCCTCGTGAGTGGCAGGAGTGTCTACGCCAAGGTAATCGGGTAGGCGTTCAGGTTCGTGGCGAACACGGTGGCGGCGGCGACACAGGTCAGGAGAGCGCGTGCGACGCGGAGGGTGAGGTTGCTGTAGTTGTCCATGGGGGTGTCCTCTTTGACTGTGGAGTCTGGCATAGACCCCCGGCCGCCGTGGCCGGTCTGCTTACCACCGCCATGATGCGCCTTCGGCTCGCGGTGGCGCACCGGCCTACGGACCGGAAAACTCACTAGCCCGTTGACGTGGGCCGAAAGTACCACCCGATGACAGGCAATGCGATTAGCCCGGCGGCAGCGAGGCCAGTCAGTGGGTGTGTGGCGAGTGCGCCTGCAGCGCCGATGAGGGCAGTGCCGGCTGCTTCCGCCGCACCCACAAACGTCGGCCGCGGTACCAGAACGGCACCCACCCCTTGTGTGACAGACAGCACTCCCAGCCAACTGGCGAGGACAGCGCTTGCCACCACCAGGCTTGCAGTAAACGATAGGCGGGTGCTCCGGGTGCTCCGTGGCGGCCCTGACGCGAACAGAGCCAGAAACACACGTGCAGTGATGGCAAGCCACCAAGTGAGCGCGAGCGTGCCACCCAGCACGGCGGCGAGTACCGAAACCGTCAGCATGCCGCCAGCCAGGACTGCGGCAGTGCCCGCGGTCGCAGGCGATTGCACCACGGCGTCGAACGACAGTACCCGACCGGCGATAAAGCCCCAACCCAGGCCGACCGCGGGCGCCACTAGGCCGCTCAACCCGGTGGTCCTGCTGGTCCCACCATCTCTCACACTTCCGTGGACGGATCGCCACGCCGCGAGCGCCAGCACGCCCGCGGCGAGTGGAGCGTAGACAAGGAAGGCGCCGACTTGTGGGCCCACTGGCGGGTCGCCGCCCAAACCGGCGCTGGTGAGCAGGGCTGCCAGGTGCGGCGCCGCGGTGGTGGTGATGATGCCCGTGGCGACGGCCCCGAGGAAGCCGGCGCGTGCGAGACGCGTCGGGTCGCGGAGCGCCGCCAGGCGCTCGTGTGAATCGGGATGGACGCGCAGCCACTGCAGCCGGGTGGATGAGCCGCTGCGCGCGGGCAGCCCTGCCAGCACCCGACCGAGGGCGCCGGCCGGGCCATCCCACGCCGCGGCCCGAGCATCGGCGTACAGCTCACGGGTGCGCAGCAGCGCGTTTCGAGAGAGGTACACCAGCCCGGCCAGGGCCACGATCCGCCACGTGACCGAAACGGCCCAGTCAACGGGCTGTCCGATCAAGCTGAGGCCGTACGGAACGAGCGCGGCGGCGACGAAGGCTTGCCAGATGGAGAGTGCGAAGTAAGTTTTGTCCACGTCGCCGTTGCGCAGGTGCGCCAGCTCGTGCAGCACAACGGCCCGGAAGGCGGCCGGGTCAGTGTAGAATTGGGTGACCAAACCACCGCCGAGCGCTACGGTGGGACGACCCAGCCGCCCGAACGCAACGCCACCAGAGGCTGCGCTGAGCGGGTTCCAGAGGAAGGCGGGAACACTCTGGAGACCGGCGGCCGTACTGAGGGTCCTGAGCGCCGCGACAATCTCAGGTGCGTCCTCCACGGTGAGCGGGACAAGGCAGTCCCGGCGTTGCTTTACCGTGGGCCATGTCCAGTATCGAACGCTGGCCAGGGCAACTACGCCGGTGACGCCCCCGAGCATCCACGCCACCGTGGCGCCTTGAATTGGGGCGATGCAGCGCTCGTGGGCAGTTGCTCTAAGTACAGCTACGCGGAACGGATCTGGGGCGGCGCGCAGGGCCGTCAGGGCGGCCACGCGCCGTGCGGCGGCAACCGCGGCGACGTCACAGCGTCCATACGCGCCAAGCCCGCCCATGCCTCCGCCGGCGAGGCCGAAGAACAGGATGTTGTAGACGTACAGGGTCACGCCCAGGACGGCCGCTACCAGCAGCGCAAATCGGAAATCGGTGTCTGAGGGGAGGGCGAACGGGTCCGGAGCGGCGGTCGACACGTCGCTGCGACAGGGTTGCTACGCCGTTACCAAGCTGCCCACGAGCGAGTCGGCGAGCAGCGCCGCCCGGTCGTCGGCAAGGTTGAGCTGTTTGGCCCGCTCAAATGCAGTGCGGCGCAGCTCTCGCAACTGCTCAGTGCTGAGTGCGTAGGGCATCGACTGGCCGCCTGCCGAACCTCCTCCTCCGACAGAACCTCCATTCGGGCCGCCGGTCGCATCGGGTTTGCCTTCGCTCACTGTTTCATTTGATCCGCTTTCCGTCTTCGCTTCCGGCATGACACGCTTAAACAGGCTGCGGACGGCGTGCTGG